>CALXHB010000049.1 GCA_944387995.1 uncultured Clostridia bacterium
AAGTATCACCGGAAGCTCCTTTTCCAGCCGGACCCCCTCTTCATCCACCGCGCACCGCCAGGCGATCACCTGGACCCCGGCGTTTTTCGCCTCTCTTAAAGCGGCTGCAAACTCCGGCCGGTCGGGGTTGGGGGTAAAGGAGCCGGCGTCCGGCCGCTGGACGATGAAGAGGACCCCGGCTCCAGTCCCCTCCTCCGCCAGCCGTTTCAGTTCCCGCAGGTGCTTGACCCCCCGGTCGGTGGGGGCGTCGGGGAACATCGCCTGCCCTTCCCGGAGGAGGGTCGCCCCCTTCACTTCCAGAAAAAAGGTCTTCCCGTCCGGCTGCACAGCGGCCAGGTCGAGGCGGGAATCCCCCACCTTCACCTCCCGTTTGACGGCAAAGGGAGCCGAAAACCCCGGCAGGGCAATCACCCCGTCCCGCACCCCTTCGTAGGCCAGGCGGTTGGGCAGCTGGGAGTCGAGGCTGACCCAATGCTCCCCCGCCTTTACCAGCACCGCCTCCCACTGGGTCTTGCGGCCGGGGGCGGGGGTATGCCGCAGCAACAGTTCCGCGTCGGGGGTCAGCAGTTCTTTGAGCCGCCCGGTGTTACCGAGGTGGCAGAGCACCTCTTCCTTTTCCATCCGGCAGCGGAGGACAAACCGGTTTTCCCGGCAAATCAGCCGGGCTCGCTCCAGCGGCATCAGACCTCCACCGCCATCCCGTCGTAGGAGACGGTGAAGCCCTGTTCCGCCCCGAGGGGAGCGTATTTGTCGTAAACCATCCCGCCGTTATGGGAGAAGTGGTTAAGGATAAACTGGGTGTCCGACCCGCAGACTCCCATCTCGATCAGCCGGTCCCGGACGAGGATGTCGTCCGGCAGGCCCATATGCCCGCTCTTTGGGCCGTTTTCATGAGTGCCGCCGGTGCCGTCCAGGCTGACCAGCTGAATCGGTCCCGCCGTTTTGAGGTAGTCCCAGACCTCCGGCAGGAAAATCCCGGTGTCGTGGGCGTAGAGAATCCGGCGACCCTCCGACTCGATCAGGTAGATATAGGGGTGGGGATGGCCCGTCCGGTCCAGCTCATGCATATGGTTGGCCGGCAGCGGGGTCACCCGGTAGTCCCCCGTCTCTACCGTCTGGAAGGGGGAAAGGATGTGGAAATGGAGGGCGTCCAGCGTCTCCCGGTTTGCCTCCCAGCCGATTGTTTCAAACAGCGCTTTGGTTTCGGCGGCGCAGTAGATGTCCAGCTCGGGGGAAACCATCTGGTGGCTGTAATAGCTCCCCCGGACGGTCAACTCCTGGGGATAAAAGTGGTCCATATGCCAGTGGGTGACAAAGAGGTAGCGGACAGCCGACAGGTCCAGCTTATGTTGCAGCTTGTGCAGGAAGGTGTCCGGGGGCAGGTCGATCAGCAGGTCCCGGTTAATCAGTGCCTGGCTGCGGGTGCGGATGTTGCGGCCCCCCAGCCGGGACGCCTCCTGGCAGACGGGACAGTTGCAGAAGACCGCCGGGATTCCTTCCGCCGCGGCGGTGCCGAGATAGGTTAACAGCATGATAGTTCCTCCTTTTGATCGATATTAGTCTTCCAAAAAGGTCACGTCCGACGGCCGCATAAAGGGGATAACCCGCTGGGGCAGCCCGGGGACGCCATCCTCCCCCACCGGCAGGACGGTGATCGAGTTGCTCCGCTGGTTGCAGCAGACCATCTGCCGCCCGTCGGGGGTCAGCAGCGCCTGGCGGGGATAATCGCCGCAGACCGGCGCTTCGGTCACCCGTTCCAGCCCGGTGGGGCTGTCCGCCCCGGTCCGGAAGACGGTGACGGTGTTGGCCCCCCGGTTGGAGACGTAGAGGTGGGCGCCGCTTTTATCCATGCAGAGGCTCCCCTGATGGCTCGGCATCGCGTACTCAGGGGTCAGCGAGGGAATTTTCCCCATCAGCACCGGCTCTCCCGACTGGAGGGAGAAGGCCATCACCGCGTTGACCTGCTCGGCGCTGGCGTACATCCGACCCATGTCCGGCCGCAGCAGCAGCTGGCGGATGCCGTCCCCCTCCGGCAGCTGGATATACCGGTCGGAGAGAATCTTCCCCTCCGGCGAAACCGAGAAGATATACAGCCGGTCGAGGGCAGTGTGGGCGGCGTAGAGGGTGCCGCCGCCGGGGGCAAACACTGCCGACCGAAACCTCGGTCCCGGCCGTCCTCCTTCCGGCCCCGCATAGATGGCGGTCAGCCGCTCAAAGGAGCGTTCCCCCACCTTGACCAGCACCAGCCCGCCGCTCTGCTCCAGGCAGACCGCCAAGAGCCGCCCTTCGGGGCTCCAACCGCCGCCGCAGGCCCCTTCCCCCGGCAGTTCCAGCGTATCCAGGGGTTTCAGCTGCCCGCCAGAAGCCGCAAACAGCATCAGCTTGCCGCCTCCACCGGCGGCGACCTTTCCGCCGCCCAGGCTCACGATAAATTTAACCGGGTGTTCGCCGTACCCCGCCCCGCCTTCCAGCTGAAGCGACGGCATCGGGCTGCCAAAGCTTTTTCCCCCGAACCCGGAGAACAACATCGTCATCTTCCTTCATCCTTTCTCTGTCCCGCAAACTCATGTGAATCAATTTTATTGTAGCATCTTTTAGGGGAGGTGGCAATCGGCTTTACAAAAAATTTGCCGGAATTTTCCCTCTCTCCGGGCGGTAAGAATCCACAAAAACTAAACCGGAATTTTTATCCCCCGATCAAGAGAAAGGCCTTGACTTTCCAACTTTAAAGCGCTATAATACTATCAGTTTCTCTCGTTTGCGGCATCGGTTGACAGAATCCGCAAACCCTCGTATAATAAGGAAAAAAGGCGCGGGGATTCCCTGCGCAGCAAGAGGGCATCGGCCCTCCGGAAAGGAAATGATTTTGTATGTCTATGGAAGTCGTCCGCCTGCTCCCCGATCCCGCGGAAATAAAGGCGCAGTACGCCCTGACCCCCGAACAAACCAGCATCAAAAAGGCTCGGGATGCCGAAATCGCCGCCGTACTGACCGGCGAGTCGGACAAGTTTCTGATGATCATTGGGCCCTGCTCCGCCGACCGGGAGGACGCAGTGCTGGAATACATCCACCGGCTGGCCCGGGTGCAGGAGAAGGTCAAATACAAAGTCCCCGCCACCCCCCGCATCTACACCAACAAGCCCCGTACCACCGGCGACGGCTACAAGGGGATGCTCCACCAGCCCGACCCCACCAAGGGCGCTGATATGCTCTCGGGGCTGCTGGCCATCCGCCACCTGCACACCCAGGCCTTTGAGGACACTGGGATGGTCTGCGCCGACGAGATGCTCTACCCCGAAAACTACCCCTTCCTCTCCGACGTCATCGGCTATGTGGCCGTGGGCGCCCGCTCGGTGGAGAACCAGCAGCACCGGCTGGTGGCTTCCGGCATCGACCTGCCGGTGGGGATGAAGAACCCCACCTCCGGCGACCTGACGGTCATGATTAACTCAATCACCGCCGCCCAGCACCCCCACACCTTCCTCTTCCGCAACGAGGAAGTCAAAACCACCGGCAACCCCCTCTGCCACGCGATCCTCCGGGGTTCGGTCAACCCCTACGGCCAGACCCAGCCCAACTACCACTACGAGGATCTTTCCCGGCTGTATGAGATGTATGCCTCCAAGGGGCTTCAGAATATGGGGCTGATTGTGGACGCCAACCACTCCAACTCCGGCAAAAAGTACCTGGAGCAGATCCGCATTTCCAACGAGGTCCTCCACAGCTGCCGCCACTCGGCCGACATCAAGAAGCTGGTCAAGGGCCTGATGATCGAGAGCTATCTCGAAGACGGCGCCCAGAAGGTGGAAGAAGGGGTCTTCGGCAAGTCGATCACCGACCCCTGCCTCGGCTGGGAGAAGACCGAGAACCTGCTGTACACCATCGCCGACCAGCTGTAAACCCCAGCTTGTTACATCCAGTCCCCCGCCATCCCGCGGGGGGCTTTTCTTTTGAAAATCCATCTATTTAATGGAAAAGGCTCCCAAAGTGTTTCCGCACGCTCCAACCTGCCGTTGAAACCACTGCACCCGTATCATTCGGCGCTGACTCCAAAGTCTCCAGCCCACGGGGGCCAATCAGGAGTTTAGGGTCCAGCCCTTTTTAAAGGGGCTTCGGCGTTGCTTCGCAAGCCTATTGAAATCGCGTAAACGCGATTTCAAACGGGGTGATGCGTTTTCTTTCAACGGTGCAACATCTGCGAAAAAATATGGTTTTCCACTCCGTGGAAAATGCGGGCCATTCTGGCCGGCCCGCAAATATTTTTTCTGGCATGACAGCTTTAGCTGGAATGCCTGGGCCCTTTGCCAAGCGCTAATCTTGAATGAAAGCCTGCTTTTCACAGCTGCTTGCGCCAAAGGTTACCCGTCGCGCAGCGACCATTTCATGCTCCATCATCTTTCAACCACAAAAGGCGCGCAGATTGTTTCCGCGCGCCTTTGATGTTATATATAGGATTTTGCTTTATCAGCCGTTGGATTCCTTCCAAGCGGTGTACTGAGCCTGCTTTTCGTCCAGATACTGCTGGTAACCAGCGGCCTCGAGGGCGGTCTTCATCTCTTCCAGGGTAGAGGTGGGATCGACAGCGCCGTACTCGATGGACTTCTGATACTGGGTGTAAACGTTGTTGATAGCGGTGTATTCGTTCAGGACCGGAGTCTGGTCGAACATAAAGCCGCTGGCGTCGGAGACAAGTGCCCCGGCGTTAAACTCAGAGTACTGATCCCACAGGTTGGTGGAGTTGCCGTACTCGGGGTAGGTCTGGAACTGACCGGGAGCCAGCCACTGCATCGCGTGGTTGTACTCGGCGTTCTCCACAAACTGAGCGGTGTCGTCGACGACGTTGAAGTCAACTCCTTCTTCGCCCCAGTTGAAGAGGGTGTTCCATTCGGAGGAGGTGTACATGTAGTTCATGTACTGCATCGCGGCCACCGGGTCAGCGGTGTTGACGCACACTGCCCAGGTGCCGGAGATGGTGCCCGACTGGGTGAAGTCAGGGCCGCCGGTGACGATGGTGATGTCATTGCCGCCGCAGAGGTTGGTTTCCTGAATCTTGGAGTTGGGCTTGTAAACGGTGATGTAAGCGGAAAGGGAGCCAGCCTGGAGACGGGTAGCAGCCGCGGTGGTATCGGTCAGCTCGTTGGGGTTGATGCAGCCGTACTCGAAGAGTTCGTGCATCCCGTTGACCATGGCGAGGTAGGAGTCGTCGTCAAACATGCTGACGATGTCGCCGGTGCCCCAGTCGCCCAGAACGCCGAAGTAGTCGCCCATGATGTCAATATCGGTCCAGGTGTAGCCGGTGCCGGGGCAGAAGGTATCCTTGTCGGGGTTGCCGTCGTGGGTAGCTTTCAGGATGGTAATCAGATCGTCCAGGCCGTTGACCTCCCAGCGGTCGCTCTCATAATCGGGTACCAGATCCATGTAGGGTTCGGCGTTTTTGAGGTCCTCGGTGAGGATAACCATCGAGTAGCGGCCCTGAGCGTTTTCCTTCTGCTGAGGCAGGCCGTAGAGGATGCCGTCGGAAGAGCGGCAGGCGTCGATGTCGGTCATGCCCATCGTGTCGATGATACCCTGGCCGTAGGTGGTCAGGAGGTCGTCTTCCTCAAGGTTGTACCAGTAGCCGTTGGTGATACCGGTGTTGTAGCCGATGCCGGAGGTGCAGACGATGTCCAGCTGTTCGCCGCCGGAGATGGCCAGCGTCAGCTGCTGGGAGCGCTGTGCAAAGTCGGTGACCTGCATCTCAACCTGAAGGTTTAAGTCGGGGATGGTCAGTTCGTTCATCTTCTCCTCAATGCGGTCGAGGCCGTTGGGAGAACCAGACCAGGTAAACCAGTTGACGACAACCGTCTGGGTCTCGGTGCGGTTGGCAATGGCTTCCGCGTTGGCGTCGCCCGCTTCGGAAGTTTCGGTGGAGGCTTCGCCGGTTTCAGAGGTAGAGGTGCTGCCACCGCTGTTGGTGGAAGTGCTGGTAGAGGTGTCCCCGCCGCCGTTGCATCCGGCAAGGCTGCCCATTAACATGGTAGCGGCAAGAATAGATACAAGCGCTCTCTTTTTCATGGTAGGTTACTTCCTTTCTGCTTAATAGATAGAGCCGGTGGGAAGGCTCATCAAAAAAATCAGATACCGGTCAAAACATTTATATGAAAAATACATATGAATGTTTTTGAATTGTGACTTCATTATAGATGGGATTTTACCGAAAGTCAATAAGATTGGAGGAAGACCGCAGAAGAGTGCTATTAAAATGGATAAATTCCGCAGAAAAGTGCAAAAAGAAGCCCCCGTCTACCGACAAGGGCTTCAGATAAAAATTTAGATACAATTAACCGTTGGACTCTTTCCAAGCGGTATACTGGGCCTGTTTTTCGTCCAAATATTTCTGGTAGCCGGCGGCTTCCAGCGCGGCCTTCATCTCTTCCAGGGCGGGACCGGGGTCTACTGCGCCGTACTCGATGGATTTCTGGTACTGGGTATAGACGTTGTTGATGGCGGTGTACTCGTTCAGGACCGGGGTCTGGTCGAACATAAAGCCGCTGCCCTCCGAAATGATGGCGTTTTCATTAAACTCGGTGTACTGATCCCACAGGTCAGTGGAGTTGCCGTACTCGGGGTAGGTCAGGAACTGGCCAGGAGCCAGCCACTGCATCGCGTGGTTGTACTCGGGGTTTTCGACAAACTGAGCGGTGCCGTCGACGACGTTAAAGTCGACCCCTTCCTCGCCCCAATTGAAGAGGGTGTTCCATTCGGGGGAGCTGTACATGAAGTTTAGGTACTGCATGGTTGCTACCGGGTCAGCGGTGTTGGCGCAGATGGCCCAGGTGCCGGAAACGGTGCCGTAAGCGTTGAAGTCAGGGCCGCCGACGGCGATGGTCACATCGTTGCCGCCGCAGAGGTTGGTCTCCTGAATCTTGGAGTTGGGCTTATAGTTGGTGCTATAAGCGGAAAGGGTGCCTGCCTGGACCTGGGTGGCGGCGGCGGTGGTATCGGTCAGCGAGTTGGGGTTGATGCAGCCGCTGGTGTACAGATCGTGCATCGCGTTGACAGTTTCCAGGTAGGAGTCGTCGTCGAACATGCTGACGATGTCGCCGGTGCCCCAGTCGGCCAGAACGCCGAAGGAGTCGCCCATAATGTCGATATCGGTCCAGGGATAGACCCCGCCGGGACGGTAGGCGTCCTTGTCGGGGTTGGCCTCGTGGAGGGCCTTGATGATGGTGACCAGATCGTTAAGGCCGTCAACCCTCCAGCAGGGGCTCTCATAATCGGGCACCAGGTCCATATACCCCTCGGCGGCCTTCAGGTCTTCGGTGACAATCGCCAGCGCATAGCGGCCCTGGCCGTTTTCCTTCTGCTGGGGCAGGCCGTAGAGGACACCCTTGTTATCCCGGCAGGCGTCGATGTCGGTCATGCCCATCGTCTCGATGATGTCAGAACCGTAGGTGTTTAAGAGGTCGTCCTCCTCCAGGTTGTACCAGTAGCCGTTGGCAATCCCCACGTTGTAGCCGATGCCGGAAGTGCAGACGATGTCCAGCTGTTCGCCGCCGGAGATGGCCAGCGTCAGCTGCTGGGAGCGCTGTGCGAAGTCGGTGACCTGCATCTCCACCTGAAGGTTCAGGGCGGGGAGGGTCAGCTCATCCATCTTCTCCTCAATCCGGTCCAAACCGTTGGGGGAACCGGTCCAGGTGAACCAGTTGAAGACGATGGTCTGGGGCTCGGTGCGGTTGGCGATAGCTTCTGCCGCGGCATCGCCTGCTTCAGAGGTTTCAGCGGAGGCTTCGCCGGTTTCCGAAGCGGAGGTGCTCTCTTCGGAGGTGGTGGAAGTGCTGGCAGAGGTGCCACCGCCGCTGTTGCAACCGGCGAGGCTGCCCATCAGCATGGCTGCTGCGAGGATGGACACAAGCGCTCTCTTTTTCATAGTTCTAACTTCCTTTCTGGGTCGCAGGGGCACCAGAGTACTGACCTGCTAAATAGTAACATCGTATAAAACATATTGCGAAATTTCACATAAATGTTTTATATTTGTGAATTCATTATAGATGAATTTATAAGATGTGTCAATAAAATTTACAAAAGATCGCAGAATAGTGCAAAATTACTGGCCAATTCCGCAGAATAGTGCAAAAAAGTCCTCCGCCACTATGCGAAGGACTTTTAATAGTATCAAAAATATTATATAAACGATTGATTTGCAAAAAGTCTGGCAGTCTCTTCGACCTTTTCCCCACAGACTGGTTACTCAGTTTCCTTCCCGGCTCCAGAGGAGCAGCGACTGCTGTGCCACCGCCTCCAATTCCGCCTCCGGCAGCGACTCAAGGCCGGTATAATCCCCGCCATAGTAGTACACCCGGTCAATATCCCCCGCCCCCTTGTCCGCCGGACAAAGGAGATACTCAGAATAGACCCCGTCCCCGTTGACCAGATCGTTCCAACGGGTATCGGTGAGGTTATAAAATAGCCAGGTTTCCTCCCCGGCTTCCACCCGCTTAATCTGTACCCGGACCGGCTCACTCCCCCGCAGTTTCCCCACCAGGGACCCGTCCACCATTGCCACCGACAGGTTATCGTCTTCGGCTATAACCGGCTTCTCTGCCTGCTGGAGGGCCGCTGAGCCGCCAAACCCCGCCAGCGCCAGCGCCGCCACCGCAATCCCCGCCGCCATCAGCTGCCGGAGGCGGAAATGCCGCTTAACCTGCCGGAAGGAGCCTGCCGCTCTCCTTTCTTCCGCCGCCTCGACTCCTTCTAGGGGTCTTTCCGCCGGCTGCCCGATAGCCGCCAGAAAAGCCCGGCAGCTTTCGCACTCAGCTAGATGGCTTTCCACCGCCTCCCGGCTTTCACCGCTGCAAACCCCATCGTGATAAAGGGGCAGCAGGTCCCGTATCATCCCACATGGATATTTCATTTCAATTCCTCCTGAATCTTCACCTTGGCCCGGTAATAGGTAACCCGTGCCCAGCTTTCGGTCTTATCGAACAGCGCCCCGATCTCCTTAAAGGAGAGCTCCCCAAAAGTCCGCATCCAGAACACCTCTTTATAAACCGGGTCCAGCCGGTGGAGAATCTGATGGATCTCAAAAGCGGTTTCTTTGGATTCCAAACGTTCTTCCAGTCCATCGTCCGCCTGTTCCGGCAGTTCCCCGTTCTGGGACCGGCGTTTGACCGCGGAATAGAAGGTATTCTTTGCGATCTGGCAAAGCCAGACCCGCAGCTGACACTCTCCCCGAAAGGAGTCAATATGCTGTAAGGCTTTGAAGAAAGCCTCCTGGGTCAATTCTTCGGCCCAGTCCTTGTCCCGGCAAAGGGCGCAGAGATACCGGTAAACGGTATCATAATATTGCCGGTAGACAGCTTCAAACGATTCCAAACTCTCACCCCTCTCTTAGCCGTCTGCACCTATAAGACTCTTAAGGCGCGCAAACGTTACAGATAGTTTGCCACAAAAAGAAAAACCTCTCTGCTCGCACAGAGAGGTTTTCAATCGAAGAGAGATTAACCTTTGACCGCACCCAGCGCAATACCGGAAGCAAAGTACTTCTGGAGGAAGGGATAAACGATCAGGATCGGGAGGATTGCAACGAAGGCAATCGCCATACGAATCGAGACGGTCGGAAGGTTCAGAACCGCCTGACCGGAAGCGTTGGAGTTGTTGGCCAGCGCCTGGATATCCTGAATCATACGGTTCAAGAGGACCTGGATGGTGAACATGTTGCTGCGGTTGACATAGTAAAGACCGTTGGTCCAGTCATTCCAGAAGCCCAGGCCGGCGAACAGGCCGATGGTAACCATGATCGGTTTGCCCAGCGGGAGGACGATTTTTCTGTAAATGGTGAAGTAGGTCGCGCCGTCAATACGAGCCGCTTCGTACAATGCATCCGGGATCGAGGTCATAAAGTAGGTACGAACCAGGATGATGTTGAAGGCGGACAGCAGCAGGTTCGGCAGCAGGTACGCGAAAATGGTGTTTTTGATGTTGAAGAAGGTCGTCCACATGATGTAGGCCGGGACAAGACCGCCCGAGAACAGCATCGTGAAGAAGACGTAGAAGTTAAAGAACGCTCTGCCGGGAAGGTTCTTCAGCGACAGCGGATAAGCAATCAGCGAGGTCAGAATCAAGGTGCATGCGGTACCGATGATGGTGACGACGATGGTCAAGCCGTAAGCGCGGAAGACGGTGGCGGCATTCTGCCAGATGTACTGGTATGCGGTCAAACCAAACTTCGCGGGGAAGAAGGAGTAGCCGTTGTTGATCAGCGTGTTCTCATCGGTAATCGAGCACATGAACAGAAGAACAATCGGCAGGATCATGATTAGAGTCACGAGAATCAGGATAATATTGATAACAACCTGATAGGTTTTCTCACCTTTGGATAATACCATGTTAGTTTTCCCTGCCTTTCTCTTAGAACATGGCGTTCTCTGCGCTGACTTTACGAACGACAGCGTTCGAAATCATAACCAGAGTGAAGCCGACAATCGACTGGAATACGCCGGCTGCAGAAGAACGGCCGATGCCGCCTGCGGAGATCAGCGCGCGGTATACGTAAGTATCAATGGTCTGGGTAACGCTGAACAGCGAACCAGAGTTCTGCGGGATCTGATAGAACAGGCCGAAGTCGGAAGCGAAGATTCTACCGATGGACATCAGGACGAGAGTGATAACCTGAGGCATCAGGCAGGGCAGGGTGATACGGGTAACCTGCTGCCATTTGTTGGCGCCGTCCAGCTCAGCCGCTTCGTAGAAGGAGGGGTCGATACCGGTGACACCGGCGATGTAAATCAAAGCGCCGTAGCCAACGCCTTTCCAGCAGTTGACGAAGATCAGAATGAAGGGCCAAGGTTTGGTATCCTGATACCAGTAAACGATGTCTTTGCCCATGGATTTGAGGATGGCGTTAAACATACCGTTTTCCTGAGAAAGGAATGCGAAAACGATGTAAGAAACGACAACTATCGAAAGCAGGAAGGGCAGAAGGATCGAAGACTGATACAGCTTCTTGAGCGTCTTGCTTAAAACGTCCGAGATGATGATTGCCAGCGCCAGACCGACCACCTGGTTGACGATGATGAACGCGACGTTGTAAAGCAGCGTGTTGCGGATCATGACGAACGCGTCGTTGCCGGAGAAGAGGAACTGGAAGTTGTCCAGTCCGCACCATGCGCTCCCGAACATACCGTCGTTAACGTTGTACTTCTTAAACGCAACAACGATACCGGCCATCGGGATATAGTTGTTAATGAAAATGTACAGGAGACTGGGCACCATCATGATATACAGCGGGATGAACTGCTTAAACTGTGCCCAAGTCAGTTTTTGCTTCATAGGGAATACCTCCTCGATTGATGTGCTGGAACGCCAAAGACAAAATGGGACTGCCGCCAATGACGGTCGGCAGCCCATCCCGTTTCTTTGTCCGCGGGGTTCCGCCTTTGTGATCTTCTTCCGTTTTGCCTGTTCGGCTTACCGGCTTCAATATTCATATTATAGCAAAACTTTTACAGAATTTCTATCACAAATCGGAGCCATTTTTGTAGATTTCCGGAGTTTCTTTGTCTTCGGTCGGTATATTTATGACAATATACCAAAATGCATTACTTAACCCTGAGAAGCAAGCCAGGCATCGAGCTGAGCCTGTTTTTCGTCGATGATGTCCTGCAGGCCAGCGGCGTACAGAGCATTGTTGTATTCTTCGATTGCGGCGTCAAGGTCCTGAGTGGTACCACGGACGATCGCAGCCTGATACTGGGTGTTGACAGCCTGGCAAGCGATAACCTGGTTCAGAACCGGACGGTTGTCGTAACGGAAACCGAATGCTTCAGAGACGACGTCGCCCTTGTTGAATTCATCATACTGGTCCCAAATGTCGGGTTCGTTGCCTTCCCAAGCATGGCCAGCCATCTGGTTCGGGTAGATCCAGCCGTAGTCGTTGTGGTAGCC
Organism: uncultured Clostridia bacterium; assembly: GCA_944387995.1. Taxonomy (GTDB): domain Bacteria; phylum Bacillota; class Clostridia; order Oscillospirales; family Ruminococcaceae; genus Faecivivens. Next base: position 11,926 of record CALXHB010000049.1, read on the forward strand.
AACAGCGTTGACGTCAGCGCCTTCGGGATAAGCAGCAAGGCCGTTTTCATCTTCGACCCAGTCTTTGCCTTCAATGCCCCAGTTAATGAGGTCGTTGAATTCAGCGGACTGGAAGATGTAGTTGTACCAAGCAGCAGCTGCTTCGGGGTTCTTAGAAGCAGAAGACAGGCAGAAGCCGTTGCCGTAGTTGCCGCCAGACAGCATGGTCTTGGACAGCTTGATAACTTCGATATCCTGACCGGTCTGAGAGAGTTTCTCAGGAACGGTGTTGGGCTTCGCGTTGCAGAGACCCGCAAAGGTGTTGCCAGCTTTGAGGATGGGTTCGATGGAGTCGACGTTGGTGCCGATATCCTGAGAAGCGTAGCCGGCGTCGAACCACTGTTTGTTCAGTTCGGCGAAGTCACGCCACAGTTCGGATTCATACCAGTTGGTAACGGTCGTGGTCTGGCCGTAGTTTTCCAGAACGCCGAAGCCGTCAGACAGACCGTCGACGTAGCAGCCGGTCTGGGTGCCGAGGAACATGGTGCCGTTGAGGACAACCATTTCCGGATGTTTCTCTGCAACAGCGCCGAAGAGTTCGGTCAGTTTTGCAGCGCCATCATCAAACTTTTCAGGATCGCCGAGGTCGATGCCGTCGAAGTCGGAGATGGTGTAGCCGCAATCTTCCAGGATGTCGTTACGGACCAGGTAGCAGGTCCAAGCGCATCTCTCGTAGTTGGAGGGGATGTTGACCCAGGCGTCGCCGATCATGCAGTTGCCGACGCCGTCGCCCAGCCATTCGGTGATGTTGGGCAGGTAATCCGCATACTCATTGATGTCGAGGATGTAGCCGGAATCCAGATATGTACCCTGGTTAGCCGCGAAGGAGGTGAACCAGTCAAGATCTTCACCAGCAGGCAGCATCATGTTCAGCTGAGAATCGATGGTGCCGTAGGTAACGGGGATAAATTCAACGCCGATGTTGAGCTCATCCATGGTGACTGCACTGGCAGCCTGTTCGATTTCATCAAAGTGGTCGCCTTCCTGAGCCAGCAGGAAGAGGAATTTTACGGTGTAGGGATCGCCTTCCATGTCGGGGGTGTAAGCGCCGATGTTTACACCACTAGCAGTGGTGCCGCTGGCAGCCGGAGTCGAAGCTTCAGCTGAACCATCCTCAGTGGTGGATTCAGAGGTAGAAGTATCGCCGGAGTTGGTCGAGGTGGAGGTGTCGCCGCCGTTCGAGCAGGAAACCAGAGCGCCTGAGACCATCATGGCCGCCAGCATACCGCAAAGAATTTTCTTTTTCATTTTTTTATCCTCCAATAGCCCCGGTATATTTTACATACCGGTTTTTGTTTGTCCATATTATATCATACTCTGGGATAAATTGCAAGGGTTTTTTGAACATTTTCCCAAACCGTTACACAGATTTATTTCCAATATCGTAACGTGCCGGGAAATAGTGGCTAAAACACCCCTTTTTTTAGATAAAATTTAAATGGAAAACTTGACAAGATGTAACGGACTCCCCTGCAATTTTTTCGCCAATCTTACATATAAATATGTTTTCAGTCATATGGTCTACCCATTCTCAGATGGACAGACCGATAAAAAATCCTGCAAAAGTTAAAAAAAGACCTCTCTTTTTTTCCCAGGTTGTGATAAAATTTTTATAACAAGATTTTTTGAAAGGAAGGATTCGGATGAAACCGTTCCCCACCGAAAACTTTATGCTCCACTCGGACACCGCCCGGGCCCTTTATACCCAGACGGCCAAGGACGCCCCGATCTACGACTACCACTGCCACCTCTCCCCCAAGGAAATTTATGAGGACCGCCGTTTCCACTCGATTACCGAGGTCTGGCTGGGAGGCGACCACTACAAGTGGCGGCTGATGCGGGCCTGCGGGGTGCCGGAGCGGCTTGTCACCGGCGACGGCTCCGATCAGGAGAAGTTTATGGCCTGGGCTTCGGTGATGCCCAAACTGATCGGCTCCCCCCTCTACCACTGGAGCCATCTGGAGCTCTACAAGTATTTCGGCATCGACTCCCCCCTGACCCCCGCCACCGCTGGTCTCATCTATGACCACTGCGGGGCGATGCTGGCCACCAGCGGCTTCTCCGCCCGGGGGCTGATCGAGCGCTCGAACGTGGCGGCCCTCTGCACCACCGACGACCCGGCCGACGACCTTCGCTACCATAAACTGATTGCCGACGAAAGGTTTTCCACCGAAGTTCTGCCTGCCTGGCGCCCCGACGCGGTTCTTTCCATTGAAAAGGACACCTTCCCCCGGTACATCGAGACCCTGCGGACCTCCGACGGCGGCGAAGCCGGAGACATTGCCTCCCTGACCGCCCTTCTTTCCAGACGGATGGACCACTTTACCGCCTCCGGCTGCGTCCTTTCCGACCACGGGATGGCGGACATCCCCTTCCGGCCTGTGACCGAGGCGGAGGCCAACGCTGCCTATCAGAAGGCCCTCGCCGGCACTCCCCTCTCTTCCGATGAAATCGAAGGGTACAAGACCTACCTGCTGCGGTTTTTGGGCAAAGAGTACGCTCGCCGGGGATGGGCGATGCAGCTCCACCTGGGGGTCACCCGCAACCGCAATTCCCGGGCCTTTGCCGCCCTCGGCCCCGACACCGGCTTTGACGGCATCGGCGGGCCGGTCTCCATCGACAAGCTTTACAGCTTCCTCGACAGCCTGGACGCCGAAAGCGCTCTGCCGAAAACCGTCCTTTACAGCCTAAACCCCGGGGATAACGCCGCCCTGGACGTCCTCTGTCCGGCCTTCCCCCAGGAAGGGGTCAACTCCAAGGTCCAGCACGGCGCCGCCTGGTGGTTCAACGACAACGCCCGGGGGATGCGGGAACAGCTCCAGTCCTACGCCGAACAGGGGGTGCTGGGCAACTTCATTGGGATGCTGACCGATTCCCGGAGCTTTCTGTCCTACGCCCGCCACGACTATTTCCGGCGGATTCTCTGCGACTTTATCGGGGAGATGGTCGAACGGGGCGAATACCCGGAGGACCGGGAAGCAATCACCGCCATTGTGGAAGGGGTCTGCTGGAAAAACGCGAAGGAATACTTCGGATTCTAAGCCGATCTTTTCTATATAAAAGAAACTCCCGCCTGCTGTTTGCAAACGGGAGTTTTAATATGTCGAAGCAGCTTTTGAATCCGTAACATGCGGCGCTGACACCAAAGTTTCCAGATCTCGGGGGTCAATCAGAAGTTTAGGATCCAGCCCTTTTCAAAGGGCTGGCGGAAGTGCAGAGGGCAGCGCCCTCTGCCAGGCTCTAATCTTAAATGAAAACAAACTTTTCACAGCTGCTCATTCCAAAGGTTATCTGTCGCGCAGCGACCATTCAATGCTCAAATACTTTTTCATGCATCAGGTAAGTGAGAACGTAAAAGGACGCGCTAACCCGGGGAAATGCGGGCCATCCTCACCGGCCCGCAAGTAATTTTTCCGGTTTGCCGCAGCGGAGCAAGGCAAACCTCCGCTCACCGTCCGAATCCATCTCGAAAATAGTTACAACAAAAAGAAGAGGTACCATGTCGCAACATAGTACCTCTTCTTTGGTGGACGAGGATGGATTCGGACCATCGAAGCTTACGCAACAGATTTACAGTCTGCCCCCTTTGGCCACTCGGGAACTCGTCCATATAAACTTGGAGCTGGTGGACGGACTTGAACCCCCGACCTGCTGATTACAAATCAGCTGCTCTACCAACTGAGCTACACCAGCATGAAAAGTGGTCGGGGCGACAGGACTCGAACCTGCGGCATCTTGGTCCCAAACCAAGCACTCTACCAAACTGAGCTACGCCCCGGAGCCGCCGCCAAACCTAAACGTTTCAGCCTGTATATTATACCACGGGGCGTAGCCGTTGTCAAGCTATTTTTATGAGCCAGTCAGCTCTCTGCCGTTTACCGGTGCCGGTACCGCAGCGATCGGACCAGCAATCCACCCCAGAAAGGAATCAAGAGGGCGACCATGGCGAAGGGTTCCACCAGGGCATATCGACCCAAATTCCAGAAAAGTCCGAGGTAGAAGAACACCGCCCCATAGAGGATGCTTCCCACCAGTCCGGCTGCCGCCACCCCCACCGGGAGCCTGGACCGACCCAGCAGCATCAGCGCCCCGACGTAAAAGATTCCGTAGACCAGCGGGCAGAGGGCATAGGCCAGGATGGTCGAAATCGGGTTATAGTGGGTACTGGCATACAGATAGGCCCCGTCCAGCGCGTAGTTGATACCGATGGGGAGCAGGTGGGCGATGACCGCAAAGAAGATACCGAGTTTTTTCATCATGAGGGCCTCCAATCTGTAAACATATTGTCTTTACAATCTGATTGTATCATGGAGGCCCCTTCCCCGCAAGGGCCGGTGCAAAATCTAAGGGAAATCGCGCAAAAATTAAGAGAACCGGCCGCCTGGGGGAAGCAAGCGGCCGGTTTTTTTAGTCATCCGGCGTCACTTCATCCACCGGTTCACAGACGGTAAAAGTCAATTGATCCAGGTGTTCCGCCGCGTAATCTTCGGTACATTCAGCGTAGCCAAACTCCGGGTAGACGAACTGTTCCCACAGGCGGGTGACTGTCCCGTCCGGCTGAACGGCGCAGAGACCGACCGAATCATCCACCAGAGCGAAGGCTTCGCCGGGATGGGACGCGATAAAATCGTTGGCTTCGGTAAAACCATAAGATGCCCCCTGGTCTGTCACGACCCCGAGGCAGATCGGTTCCCCGTTCCCGGTCAGCAGATACCAGTCACCGCGGTGCGGCTCAAATCCGCCGTCCTGATAGGCAACATAGTAGGCGAGCTGACCCGAAAGGTAATACGGGCCTTTGTTATCTTCGGCAAATTCATCGTCATGGCGTTCAAAAATGCCGGATGCCATCCCACTTTTCATCCTCTCATACGGGCTTTTCCTCGGCTCGGAACCCCTGGACGTCTCCTCCCGGGGCCAGGGGATGTGCTTTGCTAAGATCGGAAACAAAAAAGCGCCGCCAATAACCAAAAGCAAAGCTATTAATTCTATAAAAACTTTAAATCGATAATTCATTTAAAAATTAATCATTTCAATCAGCACATGTATTGCGTGTTTACATATCCTTTGCCATTATTTAAAATAAATGCTGAACCATCAAAGAAATCAGTATAAACATATGTCCTTTTATTTGAATCCATATATCTTAATCTATCTTCTTCTTCGTCATACCCATTTACAGTTACCGTATGTCCTAATCCATCACCATCTCCAAAACAATTGGCATAAATTGGAGTATCATTCTCCAAGGCATACATTAAGGTCCATTTATCTAACGGTTCATCAAATATGGAATAATAAACTCCATATATATCATTCAATGCAATTTGCGCTTCATATATATTTCCACCCTCGGAATACGTTTTTCCCATATAATCTGCTACATCGGTAGCAGATAATACTTTTCCAGTATGCCATCTTCCAATTAAAGCAACATTCGCAGCCCAACAAGTATTAGAGTACTGTGTTATTGTGCCAGTCCCTAACATCTTATAAAAATAGCTAGAATACGGATTGGAAAATATAGCATCAGATATGTCCATAATTTCTGTAATTTCATTTAACCCTAGATCTAGATAAGAAAACACTGTTGAATCCACAGATTCAATTTGTCCCAGACTGTAATCCTCTCCTTCATATTCAACAATTGTTGAAACTGAGCCCACATAATTATAAACGCTCAAACTGTTTGAGTCAAATACAAGTCCTATCTCACCAAAGGTAGCGGAATTGCCATTATTATATGTATTGGGCTCATTTTCTAAATATTCATTTAGTTCATCCGCAAAAAGATTACCATATGAAATAGTCGATTTCCCATTTTTGTTATATGTTGAGCCAATTGCAACTATTTTATCATTTAAGAAAATCGGATAGTTAATCCAATCCGATTCTTCAATTTGCCCTTCCTCTGTAACCCAATATGTTGGAATTGCTGACCCTATTGAGATAATATCATCCTCATCAGGATAAAATCCATGTCCTTCTGGGTCAAGACGTGCATTCATCATAAAATCAGGCATGGCTTCTACTAACTCTTGATAAAGATCATCATTTGAAGAATACGTAGCTGTAACACTTGTCATCATAGAGCCAACAGTAGAGAAAGACATTACCGTGACCAGAGCCATTGTTTTCATAAGTTTGGTTTTCATTGTTTGACCTCCTATTTTGATCTAATTTGGTGTGATACAAGATAATTATATCTTTTTATAATAATTATAACAAAGGAAAGGATTAAGCACAATTGGCGGTATACATTATCTTTTTTGTAAATTTTGTGTATTATAACGCAATTAAGACAAAAATAAAATTATAGTAAGCAAAAAACCGCCCTGGTGCCCCAGAGCGGTTTACTTTTACGCCTTATAAATATTCCGGGTGGCAATGAGCGGAACCCCTGTCCCGCAGATGTCCGGGATCAGCACGTCCCCAATCGACACCGGCGCCTCAATCCGCAGGGCGTTGACCTCTTTCATCGCGTCGAAGAGCTTTTCCTTGGGGATATCCCCCTTGGTCCGAACCGGGCAGAGGGGCAGGTGTCCGCCGGAAACCCGCACCGTCGAGGTGAGGACCCGTCTCGGGGCGGTGGACTCGGTGATCGCGTACTTCTCCCCCCGGGGACAGGTGTTGCCGGTGACCTTAACGACCTTGCCGTCCTCCAGCTCTACTTTCAGGGAACAGCCCATCGGGCAGACGATACAGGTGTATTCCTTCACTTCTTTTCCCATGCAGCTCACCTTCTTTCCAGTTTGACGACGACCGGCTCATCCGGCAGGTCCTGGAGGGCCGACAGTTTGACCGTCACCGACTCCATCTCTCCGGGGAGAACCTTCTGTTTCGGGGCCTTATAGAGGAGTTTATCCCCGCAGCTGACGAGGATGTTCACCTTTTCCGCCACCTGGCCCACCCGGAAGAAGATCCGGACGTCCTCCGTCTGGGGGAGGTTCAGCCGCTGGGGCACAGTATATCGGATAATCCCCTCGGCCTTGACCGGAAGGGTCCGCTCGGTGGCCGGGAGCTCGCCCTTTAGCCATCTGGCGGCGCTTTTACCCGCCATCTCCGCCTCGTCCGACACAAAGTCCACCAGATCGTGGACATGGAGGACGTTTCCAGCGGCAAAAACCCCAGGCATGCCGGTTTCCCGGTTTTCCGCCACCGACGCGCCGCCGGTGACCGAGTCTAAGGGGATGCCGGCCCCCCGGGTCAGCTCGTTTTCGGGAATCAGGCCGCAGGAGAGCAGGACGGTGTCGCAGTCAAAATACTGTTCGGTGCCGGGAATCGGCTTCCGGTCGGGGCCCACCTCCGAGATGGTGACGCCGGTGACCCGCTCGAAGCCGTGGATTTTGGTGATGGTGTGGGAGAGGAGCAGCGGGATGCCGAAGTCCTTTAAGCACTGCTGAATATTCCGGGAAAGCCCGCCGGAATAGGGCATCAGCTCCGCCACCGCCTGGACCTTGGCCCCTTCCAGGGTCATCCGCCGGGCCATGATAAGGCCGATGTCGCCGCTGCCGAGGATGACCACCTTTTTCCCCGGCATAAAGCCCTTGATGTTGACAAACTTCTGGGCGGCGCCGGCGGTGTAGATGCCGGCCGGCCGGGTCCCGGGGATGTTGAGGGCGCCGCGGTTCCGTTCCCGGCAGCCCATCGCCAGCACCACCGCCCGGGCGGTGATTTCGGTGAGACCGTGCTCCTCGCTGACGGCGGTCAGGTGCTTGAACCCCTCCCCGTCCGCCTCCAGAGAGAGGACCATCGTCGAGGTGAGGGACGGGATTTCCAGCTCCCGCACCCGATCAGCAAACCGGGCGGCGTATTCCGGGCCGGAAAGCTCCTCCCCAAACCGGTGGATGCCGAAGCCATTGTGGATGCACTGGAGGAGGATTCCCCCCAGTTCCGGCTCCCGCTCCAGAATCAGGATATCTTTCGGAGCCAGCCCGTTTTCCACTGCGGCCACCGCAGCCGCCAGCCCCGCCGGGCCGCCGCCGATGATGACCAGCTCCCGGGAAATTTTCTCATTCATATAAAAACCTCTTTCGCAAAATTGGCTTTATGCTCATTAGGGGCGCTCACCCTGTCCGCGGAGACCCCACGGACGGGTAGGCCGCTCTTCCGAAGACCGGCCTTCCACGGCCGGTCCTATGCTGTTGGTATAGACCCCGAAGCGCCGCGTCGAACACGGGGTCCAGGGGCCTCTATTGTACATCAGGAAACGATACAACCTGTGAAAAAACGCGGTTTCCCATCTTGGTGGGAAATGCCAGCCAGACCGACCGGCTGGCAAGCGTTTTTTCCGGCATCGCGGCTTTCAGCCGCATGCCTCCAGGCGCGGAACCTGGTCCATCCAAGTGAAACTTTAGCGCAAGCGAGTCGCAATCTTTGATTGCGATGGTCTGCAAAGCAGACCTACGCTGACCTTAAGGGCAGCGAAACACAACTCCATCACAAAACAAAACCTGTCGAATCCTTAAAGGTACCAAAACAAACCTCTATCGCTCTCAACCATCAGCAGGATTCCTTTGCCTTCCCGGTGAGGAGGTAGCTTTCCCCGCCGCACTTGGTGACTTCCGTCGGGCTGATGCCCAGTTCCCGGGCGATGATCTCCACCGCCTGGGGGGTGCAGAAACCGCCGCTGCACCGGCCCATCCCGGTGCGGGTCCGCCGCTTGACCCCGTCGAGGTCATGGGCGGGGGGATTCTGATGGAGGGCCTGGACGATCTCCCCTTCGGTGACCGTCTCGCAGCGGCAGATGATATGCCCGAACAGCGGGTCCCGCTCGATCAGCGCCTGCCGCTGGGCCGTTGACATCTCCCGGAATTTTGGGATGCCTTCCCGGTGGGGGTTAAAACCGGCCTTTTCGGTGAGCGAAAGTCCCATCTCGCCCAGGATTTTCACCACTTCCACCGCAATGGCCGGGGCCGATGAAAGGCCCGGGGACTCGATGCCCACCAGTTCCACCGCCTGGGGGCTGTGGGCCGAGGGGGCGATGACGAAGTCGTGTTCCGGCCGGGAAGCCCGCAGGCCGGTAAAGCTGGTGATAACCGCCCGGGTGTTGACCGACGGCACCGATTTTGCCGCCAGCCGGGCGACGTCGGAAAGCCCCTCCGCTGTGGTCGACCGGTCGTCCCGGCTGTCCTGATAGACCGAAGTGGGGCCTAAGAGCAGGTTTCCGTCCACCGTCGGGGTGACCAGCACCCCTTTTCCGGCTGCCGACGGGCACTGGAAGATGGTGTGGGAGACGGTGGAACCCTGCTCCCGGTCCAACAGCATATACTCTCCCCGACGGGGCCGGAGGGTATAAAAGTCCCCCAGCATCCCGGCGATGATATCGCTGTACATCCCGGCAGCGTTTACGATATATTTAGCCTTTTCGGTTCGGCCGTCTGCCGCTTGCAGGGTCCAGACCCCGTCCGCGAAGGAGGCCCCTTTCACCTCAAAGCCGGTGAACAGCTCGGCGCCGTTATCCATCGCGTTTCCGGCGGCGGCGATGGTCAGCTCATAGGGGCAGACAATCCCGCCGGAAGGGGCCAGCAGTGCCGCGGTCACTTCCGCAGAAAGGGCCGGTTCCAGTTCCCTTGCCTCGTCCCCCGAGAGAATTTTCATCCCCGGGACGCCGTTTTTCTCCCCCCGGTCCACCAGTTCCCGGAGCATCGCCTCGTCCTCGCTGCCGAAGGCCAAAACCATCGACCCGTTCCGTTTAAAGGGGACCGAAAGTTCCTTGGTGACCGATTCCATCATCTGGTTGCCTTTTACGTTCATCTTCGCCATCGTCGTCCCGGGGATGCAGTCGAAACCCGCGTGGACAATGGCCGAATTGGCCTTGGAAGCCCCCATCGCGACGTCGTCCGCCTTTTCCAGAAGCGCGACTTTTATGGCGTACCGGCTCAGTTCCCGGGCTGTCAGCGCCCCAACGACGCCAGCCCCAATCACTGCAACATCATACATGCCTATATACCCTTCCTTTCAGACGGAAACCGTCCAAAACATATATCTTTATTGTAATCAAAAGGCCTTAATTTGTCAATGAATTGGCAAACTCTTGCGTAAAATTTACACCCCTTTGGATTTTTTCTTACAAAATGCGCAGCAAAAAATTTGGTCAACCCCCTTGACTTGGAGTACACTTCATGCTGTATAATAAGCGCAGATAAGGCCCCGGGGAATATTTCCCGGGAAACGCTTACCCAAAAATCATACATAAAACCACCACGGAGGTAACTATGGAAACGAAAAAATTAGGTTTCGGACTGATGCGCCTGCCGCTTTTAGACCCCAACGATTCCAGCTCCATCGACATCGAGCTGACCAAAAAGATGGTGGACACCTTTATTGAAAAAGGGTTTACCTATTTCGACACTGCCTGGATGTACTGCGGCTTCAAGAGCGAGGATGCCGCGAAAGAGGCCCTGGTCTCCCGCCATCCCCGGGACAGCTTCACCCTGGCCAGCAAGCTCCCGGCCCAGTTCATGAAGACCAAGGAAGACCGGGACCGGATCTTCAACGAACAGCGCCGCAAGACCGGCGTCGAGTACTTTGACTACTACCTGCTCCACGACGTCAACGCCGGCCATCTGCCCACCTTCAACGAGCTGGACTGCTTCAACTGGCTGATCGACAAGAAGAAAGCGGGCCTGGTCAAGCACATCGGCTTCTCCTTCCACGACCACGCCGACCTGCTGGACGAAGTCCTCACCCAGCACCCGGAGATGGAGTTTGTTCAGTTACAGCTCAACTACCTCGACTGGGACAGCGAGGGCGTCCAGTCCCGCAAGTGCTACGAAGTCGCCCAGAAGCACGGCAAACCGGTCTTCGTCATGGAGCCCGTCAAAGGCGGCACCCTGGCCAGCATCCCCGAAGAGGCGGAAAAGCTGTTTAAGGACTACCATCCCGATATGTCCGTTCCCTCCTGGGCAATCCGGTTTGCGGCGAGCCTGCCGGGGGTCAAGATGGTCCTTTCCGGCATGAGCAACATGGAGCAGCTGCTGGACAACACCGGTTACATGGCGGACCTAAAGCCCCTCACCGAGGAAGAGCACGCCATCATCGACAAGGTTGTCGGCATCATCAACTCCAACATCGCGATTCCCTGCACCGCCTGCTCCTACTGCACCGAAGGATGTCCGATGCACATCGCGATTCCCAAGTACTTCTCCCTCTACAACGCCGACAAGCAGGAGATTGCCACCAAAGGCTGGACTCCCCAGGGCGAGTACTATGAAAACCTGACCACCATCTTCGGCAAGGCCAGCGACTGCATCGCCTGCGGTCAGTGCGAATCGGTCTGCCCTCAGCACCTGCCGATCATCAAATACTTACAGGATGTCGCCGCCCATTTTGAAAATTAAGCGGAGATAAAGGAAAAGAGCCGTGCTGCTGTAATAGTCGCACGGCTCTTTTTTAGTGGATGACCGTCCCGGAACGCATGTCCACAACGTCCGAGCGGCCAAGTCTTTACCGCAGACTGCGAGCCTGTCGAGCAGTCCCGACCTGTTTCCCGCGGGGAACCCACGCCGCGTCGAATATCGGGATTGTTAAGGGCCCTTTGGGTCCTTAACCGGAATCCAAGGGCTGGCCCTTGGCCGTCCAGGCGGAGCTTGGTCCATCAAAGCGGAGCTTTGTCGGTGCCTTAAGGGCACCGAAACTATATCTAATACTAAAAAAGGATATGCGGGCTACCCCAAAAAAAAAAAAAAACTGTTTTGATTCAGGGCTTCGTCC
>CALXHB010000050.1 GCA_944387995.1 uncultured Clostridia bacterium
GGCTGGCCCTTGGCCGTCCAGGCGGAGCTTGGCCCATCAAAGCGGAGCTTTGTCGGTGCCTTAAGGGCACCGAAATAAACAAAATATAATCATAAAAAGGCTTTATCCGGCTTAGCCGGACAAAGCCTAAAACACAATATTCTTTGAGGATATGCGGGGTGGCCCGCATATCCTTTTTATAATATAAGATATATTTTCGCTGCCCTTATGGCAGCGACCAGGCTCCGCGCCTGGATGCGCCAGGACCCAAAGGGCCCTGGACCCATTATTCGCCGCGGCGTGGGTTCCCCGCGGGAAAAAGGTCAGGACTGCTCGACAAGCTCGCAGTCTTCGGCAGAGACCTGGCCGCTCGGGGCGTGGGGGTCGTGAACCGGGAGGTTTCTCCGCCGTTTTGACGGGGGGCGGGGAATGTGGTATAATGAACCTGTAAACTGGCGTGAATCGGGCGGATTGCCCCGTAAGCTCCGGGTAATCTGCGAAAAGGGTGTTCTTACATGAAACATTTGGTAATCGGAATCCTCGCCCATGTCGACGCCGGTAAAACGACACTGGCTGAGGCGGTTTTATATACCTCCGGAAAACTGCGCAAACTGGGCCGGGTGGACCATCGGGACGCCTTCCTCGATACCGGCGAACTGGAAAAGGAACGGGGCATCACCATCTTCTCCAAACAGGCCGTCTTCCCCCTCGGAGACACCGAAGTGACCCTCCTGGACACCCCCGGCCACGCCGACTTCTCCGCCGAAGCCGAACGGGTGCTGCCGGTGCTGGACGGGGCGGTGCTGGTGGTCAGCGGCCCGGACGGGGTCCAGGGCCATACCAAAACCCTCTGGGAGCTGCTCCAGCGCTACCAGGTGCCCACCTTCCTCTTTATCAATAAACTGGACCTTCTGGAAAACGCCCGCCCCGAGGACGGACGGGATTTCGTCATGGGAGAGCTGAAAGCCAAGCTGGGGGAGGGGTTTGTCGACCTCTCCCTCCCGGCGGAAGAGTGGATGGAGGAGGCCGCTGTCTGTGGAGAAGGGATGCTGGACTACTACCTCGAAAACGGCAGCATCCCCGACTCCCTCCTGCGGCAGGCGGTGGAAAAGCGGCAGCTGTTCCCCTGCTATTTTGGTTCGGCTCTGAAACTGACCGGCGTGGACGGATTTCTGGACATCCTCTCCCGCCTCGCCCCCAATCCCCAGTACCCCGATACCTTCGGCGCCCGGGTCTTTAAGGTCAGCCGGGAGGGAGGCGTCCGCCTCACCCATATGAAGATCACCGGCGGGTCGCTGCCGGTTAAAACCCTGCTGGAAGGGGAGGACGCCGACGGAGCCTGGAAGGAAAAGGCCGACCAGCTGCGGCTCTATTCCGGCAGTAAATTCACCCTCCTCGACTGCGCCCCCGCCGGGACGGTGGTGGCGGTCACCGGACTGACCCATACCCGCGCCGGGGAGGGTCTCGGCTTTGAGGCAGAGGGAAAGGCCCCGGAACTGCAGCCGGTTTTGCGGTATAAAGTCCTGCTGCCGGAGGGGGAGTCCCCCTTCACCGCCATGCAGAAACTCTCGGAACTGGAAGAGGAAGACCCCCAGCTCCACCTCTCCTGGAACGGCAGTTTGCAGGAAATTACCCTCCAGCCGATGGGGGAGGTCCAGCTGGAAGTCCTCACCCGGCTGGCCAAAGACCGGTTTAACCTGGACATCGGATTCTCGGAGGGGGGCGTCGTCTATAAAGAGACGATCACCGCTCCGGTGGAAGGGGTCGGCCACTTCGAGCCGCTGCGGCACTATGCCGAAGTGCACCTGCTGCTGGAACCGGCCGAGCGGGGAAGCGGCCTCACCTTCCGGACCGCCGTCAGCGAGGACGACCTCGACCGCAACTGGCAGCGGCTGATTCTCACCCATTTGGCAGAAAAGGAACACCTCGGCGTCCTCACCGGCAGCCCCATCACCGATATGACCATCACCCTGGTGGCGGGCCGCGCCCACTTAAAACACACCGAGGGGGGCGATTTCCGCCAGGCCACCTATCGGGCGGTCCGCCAGGGGCTGATGGAGGCCGAAAGCATCCTGCTGGAACCCTTCTACGACTTCACCCTCACCATCCCTGCCGAAAACGCCGGCCGGGCTCTCCACGACCTGCCGATGATGGCCGGGCGGTTCGAGATGCCCCAGATGGGCGGGGAGATGGTCACCATCCAGGGCCGCTGCCCCGTCTCCACCATGCAGGGCTACGCCTCCGACGTCGCCGCCTATTCCAGAGGCAAGGGCCGGCTTTCCTGCCGCTACGGCGGGTATGAGCCCTGCCACAACGCCGAAGAGGTGATCGCCGCTTTCCACTATGACCCCGAAGCTGACCTGGAAAATACCCCCAGTTCGGTCTTCTGTTCCCACGGGGCGGGGTTTAACGTCCCCTGGCAGGAGGTCAAAATGCGGATGCACCTCCCCCCTTATCGGGCCGAAAAAAAAAACGCTCCGCCCGCCGCGTCTCCGCACCCCCGGGGAAGGGTGCCCTCCACCGGACCCCGGAAAAGCTGTAAGGGGCTGGGACCGCCTCCCGCTCCGCCC
>CALXHB010000051.1 GCA_944387995.1 uncultured Clostridia bacterium
TCCCACTCCTCCCGGAGGATCTTCTGAAGCAGCGTCTCGCTGGCGCAGCAGGGCTCGCCGTTGACCCGGTTGTAGGCGCCCATGACGGCGGAGGGGTCGGCGTGCTCGATGCAGTAGCGGAAGGCCCAGAGGTAGGTATCGTCCATCGTCTCCCGGTCGATCTCGACGTCCGCCTCATGGCGGGTCGCTTCCGGGCCGGAGTGGACGGCGAAGTGCTTGATGGTCGCGTCCAGCTTCCGCCAGGTGGGGTCGTCCCCCTGAAGCCCTTCAATAAAGGCGCAGCCCATCTTTCCGGTCAGGTAGGGATCCTCGCCGTAAGTCTCGTGGCCCCGGCCCCATCGGGGGTCACGGAAGATGTTGATGTTGGGGCTCCAGTAGGTCAGCCCCTGGTAGATGCCGGTGGAGCCGAAGAGCTTGTAGCCGTTGTATTTGGCTCTGGCCTCGTCGGAAATCGCCGTCGCCACGCAGTTTAACAGGTCGGGGTTAAAGGACGCCGCCATCCCGATCGCCTGGGGGAAGACGGTGGCCGTCCCCGACCGGGCGACGCCGTGGAGCCCCTCGTTCCACCAGTTGTAGGCAGGGATTTTCAGCCGCTCGATCGCGGGGGAATCGTAACGGAGCTGGGAGAGTTTTTCGTCGAGGGTCATCTTTTTGACCAGCTCGACCGCATCGGTATGAAATGACATCGTTTATCCCTCCTGTTTTGGTAAGACCGCCTGCCGCAGCGCGGCGAGATCGGCCTCGTCCGGATGGGAAGCGGCCCGGTCGAAGTTAATAAGCATCTTTTCCCCCTGGGGGTCGCCCGCCTGCTGCATCGCCAGATACCGCTGCCGCACCGGCTGGGGCATCTTCCCCTGGCAGGCAAACCGCCCAATCACCCGATTATCGGCGGGCAGATGGGCAGCCGCCCGGTCGAGGATATCGGCATAATAATCGGGGTCGCCTCCGAAGCCGCAGGTGCAGAACAGGAAGACCTCCCGGCCGTGGAGGGACTGCAAAAACGCCTCCATCTCCGGCCCGCATCCGCCTTTATCGGTCCAAAAGCCGACGTAAACCGGACCGTCAGACAAATTTGCCCCTTCCGGCCCGCCAAAATACCCGCAATCGTTTTCTCCCAGCGTCCGGCGGATTTCCTCCGCCAGCAGGCGGGTGTTGCCGGTGCGGCTGGTAAAGACAAGATCATAAGACATGATTTTTTCGCTCCTTTCTCTCGCAAAGGAAGATTCCGGCCGGTGGGGCCGATGGTTTTCTCAATCTCATATTATCGAATTCTGTACGCTTTGTCAAGTCGTGTAAATTCCCTTGCCAATTGGCGCAAAACATGGTATATTAGAGGTAAATGTTCTCGAAAACGGGCGGAAAATCGGAGCCTTTATCCGGCGAAAAAATACGCCATCCAAACAGGAGATTTTCCGCGTTTATCATAAAAAAGGATGATGATATGAAACTGAAAAAACTGCTGGCGGCCCTTCTGGCGGGCGGCATATCCATCTTCAGCCTCAGCGGGTGTTTCGGCATCGAACTGGGGGACGGCACCACCGAGACGGTTTCCACCGCCGATGCCTGCCGGGTGGGGCTTTACACCGCAATTGACGGGGACTACCTTTTCACCTCCGCCTGGGGGGACACCGGCGCCGACCGGGACCTTCGAAACCTGCTTTACGGCGGAGAGACCATCTCGGTCACCGCTGAAAACACCTTCGCCTACAACCCGTCGGTGATCTCGGCGGCCAAGATTTCCGACGGGGCGGACGGTTCCCGCACCTACACCTTCACGCTGATCAGCGGGCTCTGCTATTCCGACGGAAGCCCGCTGACCGCTGAAGACTATGTCTTCTCGGTGCTGCTGCAAAGCTCCCCGGCCTTTAAAGAGCTGTCGGGCGACAACTCGGCCTATCAGGCCCTGGAAGGGTATGACGCCTACGCCTCGGGTGAAACCGACGTCTTCACCGGGGTCAGGTGGATTTCGGACACCCAGTTCTCGCTGACCATCTCGGCCGACTGGCTCCCCTATTACCAGGAGATGCTGCTGGCCCAGGTTATCCCCTACCCGAAAGCGGTGCTGGCGCCGAACGCGACGCTGAATGACGACGGAAACGGCGCCTATCTCTCCGGCGTGACGGCCGAAGACCTGGACAAGACCATCAACGGCGAAAACCAGGACGGTTATCGCTATCTGCCCACTGTAACGGCGGGAGCTTACACCCTCCAGTCGGAGGAGGACGGAGTCTACACCCTGGAGGCCAATCCCAACTACGCCGGGGGCTACTACCGCCACCAGCCGAACCTCCAGCTGCTGGAGGTCTCCTCCGCCCAGATGGACGGGAGCCAGGACTACGACCTGATCGTCGGGATTACCGGCCGTTACGGGATGGAAGACGCCAACCAGTTGCTGGCCGACGGGACGATGGCGGGAAGCCTCTCCTATGACAGCATGGTGGTCAGCGCCCTGTCCTTTGACGATTCGGTCAGCACCGAGGTGCGGCAGGCCCTCGCCTACCTGATAAACGGCGAAGAAGCGGCTGACGCCCTGGCAGGTCACTGGGGACAGGAAGCCCTGGGGAACATCCCGCTGGGGTCCTCCTATTATGCCAGCTGCTACCCCTCCTTCTCGGGACTGCGGCTGGAGACCGACCCGGTTGAGGCGGAGCTGCTGCTGGAACAGGCCGGAGACGGCGAGCCGGTGGTCCTGCGGTATGGGTACGACCCGGAGGACCCGGAGGCGGAAGCGGTCTGGGGTCTGCTGCAAATGGCGGACGAACAGAGCGACCTTTTGGAAATCCAGCCGGTGACCGACGGGAGCGAAGCCGAGCTGTCCTACACCCGGCGGCAGGAGGGCAAGGACTGGAACCCCTGGGAGGGTTACAGCGAAGGGCTGCTGGCGGAAAAGGCGGCCGATCTGCGGAAAACGGCCTTTAACGTCAATTCCGACCGGTTCACCGAAAAGCTCTACACCTTCACCCAGGAGTTTGCGCTGCGGCTGCCGGAGCTGCCGCTGGCGGTCTATCGGGCAACCGATCTGTACAGCGACCGGCTGATCGGGTATCAGGATGTGGACGTCTACGACGATTGGACGGTCTGGATTCAATATTCCCGGCTGGTGGATTTGACGGCAGAGGATACAACCGAAGAGAGCGAAGCGGAAGTTTCGCAGCAAGGATAAAGTGAGATAAAGGGGGTAAGACCTGCGGGTTTTACCTCCTTTTTAAATCGGCGCTGACACCAAAGGTTACCCGTCGCGCAGCGATCATTCCATCATTAAAATATCTGGCTTTCCTCCTCAAAATACCCCCAACAACAAAAAAGCCCCTTTTCGGGGGGAATAGAGCAAAATCAAAATGACTCCTCGAACGATGCTTACCAGCGCATCTTTTTTGTTCGAGGAGTCATTTCTGCTCTTCAATATTCAATGGACTTTTCCTTTCTTTCCAGCATTCTGGAATCATCATTTTTTACTGCCTTTTGACTCAAATCAATCTTTGGAGGAATACGATTTTGTTTTACTGGCAGTGAATTGAAGTTGCATTTTTTCTAAAACTGTCGCTTTTCTTACCGAATCGGATGGTTACCATTTGCTCATTCCTTTTCTATTTTGCTTTCGCTCAAGTTAAGGTTTAAGCTCGTGTACTCATTTGGTTTTCCAACGTATTTTCGGATTTTGACACTTGTTTTTACGCTTTTGATGCTTGATGTTTTTTCCGGCTGTTTCATTTCCAAAGGATTTAAAAGGATTCGATCTTATTTTGCTGCCGTTTCGGTTATGCTGCATCTGCCCGGTTTTTAAGCCGTCATAATGGGCGTTAAACGAGGTTAAGCAGGTATTTTAGAAAGAATTTCTTTTTCCGTTTCGGAAAATTATCAGCTGCTCATCCGATTTTCCTGTTTTCTTTATTCCGCTGATCAGAAGGTTTCCCTTTTCGGCCGTCAGTTTTCAGAAAAACAAGGCCATCATTTGAGTTTTTCGGGAAATTACGTTCCATTTTCCTTTCGCAATTCCTCTTTGGTCTATCCTGAAAAAGGTATTCCTTTCTCTATTGCCACCGTTTTGCCTTCTTGCTAGGAAGGGAGGTTTGCCGCAAAGGATTTTTGTAACGTTCCATCATCCTCTTGTCAATCGGTTTCTACTCGAATATCTATTTCTGCATACAGTTTATCTGATTCGCTGTATCTCCGCTTTTTTAAGGCTTTGATCGAATCAAACTGTATGGAAACAAATCAGGTCATCGGTTTAATCCTCTTATCAAAAGGTTGTGGTTGAACTTTGGGTTCCATCTATTCTTTTTACCATCTTTTTATAGATGGGAACGAAGAGATGGTTTTTTGCTCAGATCATTGGCGTAATCCTCATGTCGCATTGGATGCTTTCACATGGAGAGATTTTTCATCAGCCCATTGGATTATCCCTTTCAGCACGGAAAATTCTTTTACGAAACAATCTTCAAATCAGGGTAGATTCACAAGCAATTTCTTTTGGACATCTTCTGTGCAATTAGATTTCTGACATCTGGCCCTATAAACTTAACCTCTTACACCGAGGCTCGTTCATTTTGAGTCCAGGTGTATGCAATCTACTCAGTACATTGGAATGAACCTCCTGCTGCATTCGTCTCAAAAAGCTTACGGGCCTTTCGGACGGCAGTTGCTGGAAACCAATAGATCGGATTCAGATAAGCGATACAGTATTTAGCTGTACATCGGAGTATCCCTTTCTTTTAAACTTCTTACGCCTTGAAGCCATCTGCTTCCGAAAGATTAAGAGGTTTTCTGATTATTACCTTTCTCTTCTCTGTATTTGGAACAGAGGAGAGAATCATTATGGCGAAATCAGATTTTGGTTTGACATCTTTGTCGAGGTGGATGTTCAAATCGGGTCTAACTTGGATCGCGAGTGGAACATCTATATTCAATTGTAGCGGTAACTTCCAACTCATCTTTGGAATTTCCGGAGGGTTCTTTTCATAAATTAAACGGTAGGAATCTTTCGGTTCTCAGAACCGCTGATTCTCTTTAACGCGCTTCTCTTATGCCCGGAATCTGTTTCCAACGACAACGTTGGAAGAAAAGTGGACGGGATCTACTGCCATTGGACTCAGCTCCTTTTCGTAAATTTGGCATCCTCTAAATGCCTGCCACAGTGCCCTTTTTCCTCAGCTACACTCATCGAGGGAGAAGTCTGTTTTAAAGGTTTCCACTGTATGCTATCCTCATCAGGGATTTCTGATTAGCACTTCCTGTGCTTTTCTTTTTTATCCCTTCCTGATTGCATCTTTAGTATAACACGGGGGTGTGAGTTTGTCAACACTTTTTTTGCAGATTCTTTGAAATTTTTGTAATTTGGGCATAAAAGTTATGAATGCGTATTTTTTTACCTTCTAGTTGGGCATCGTTTACAAAATACACTTGACTTTACGGCCGCAATCGCCTAAAATGAAGGAAGAAAACCGCAGGTGTTACGGAAAGGAATGGAAGCCATGATTGAATACTATCATGAACTGGAAGAACCGGAGCTGTTAACGCTCCAGGACGAAGACGGAGTCGAAAGCGTCGTCGAGCTGCTGGCGCAGATGGACGTCGACGGCAAAAGCTACGTCGCGGCAACCCCCCACATGGATGACCCGGCGGCTTCGCTGGGCTCGGACGCCGAGCTGATCGTGCTGGTCAGCGAAGAGGAAGACGGGGAAGAATACCTCGCTTCGATCGACGACGACGACGAGTACGAGCGGATCGGGAATATCTTCCTCGAAAAGCTGATGGGTTATTACGACGACGACGAAAATGAAGACGAAGAAGACGGCGAGGACGAGGATTGATCCTCCCCCGCTTCTGACAAGTCGATAGAAGAAAAGCCCCTGTCCGAACTGGACGGGGGTTTTTGGTTTGGGTAGAGATTATGGAATGGTCGCTGCGCGACTAGTAACCTTCGGAGGCAGCAGCCGTGGAAAGTGGGCTGTCATTATAGGTCCGTGCTTGGGAGAGATTATTGGATGGTCGCTGCGCGACTAGTAATCTTTGGAGGCAGCAACTGTGGAAAGTAGGCCGTCATTATAGGTCCGTGCTTGGGAGAGATTATTGGATGGTCGCTGCGCGACTAGTAACCTTTGGAGGCAGCAACTGTGGAAAGTAGGCTGTCATAATAGATCCGCGCCTGGGAAGGGGCTCAGGCATTCCAGCTAAAGCTGTCATGCCAGAAAAAATATTTGCGGGCCGGCCGGTATGGCCCGCATTTCCTGCCCAGGCAGGAAACCATATTTTTTCGCAGGTGGTCACACCACTGAAAAAAAGCACAACCCCGCTTGAAATTGCGTATACGCAATTTCAATAGGCTTGCAAAGCAATGCCGAAGCCCCTTTAAAAAGGGCTTGAGCCTAAACTCCAATTTGACCCACATTGCTGGAGACTTTGGCGTCAGCGCCGATTGCGGCGTGGTCTTTTCCCTCTCACCCGGAAAAGGGGTGGACCCTAAACTCCAATTTGACCCACGCCGTTGGAAACTTCGGTGTCAGCGCCGATTACGGCGTGGTCTTGTCCCTCTCACCCGGAAAAGGGGTGGACCCTAAACTCCAATT
>CALXHB010000052.1 GCA_944387995.1 uncultured Clostridia bacterium
TGGCCGCCGTGGCCGGGATTTCCGCCGTAAATCGTCAGCGCCTCTTCCATCGCCAGCAGGACGGGCGGGGGCTTAGGGTAAGAGGTCGCCGCCTGATCAAAATAAACGGTCATCCTACTCTCCTCCCTTCTCCTGGAAGGGGAACCGCCCCAGCACCCGGATTCCGGCGCTTTCCAGAATCCGCTGGGCTTCTGCCCCGTCCCCCTGTATCAAAAGGCCGTAACTGCACCCCCGCACCGCGAACTTTTCCGGCGTCCGGCGGAGGGAGGATTTAATCCAGTGCCGGTCCAACACCCTCTGGGCCTTCTGGGCATAGGTCAAAGAGTGAACCGTCAAAAGCGTCTGCATAACCAAAACGCCCCCTTTCACGCAAATCTTCTACTGAAAAGATATGCGCAAAAGGGAGCGAATGTGCCCAAAGTATAATGGAAGATGGTTTATTCTTCGCCGTCATCAACCAGCAGGCAGATGGCGGTTGCTGTCATGCCGTCGCCATTGCCGGTGATGCCAAGGCCCTCCTCGGTGGTAGCCTTCACGCTGACCCGGTCCACCGGAATCTGCATCGCGTCGGCCAGATTCACCCGCATTTCGGAGATAAAGGGAGCCAGTTTCGGCCGCTGGGCGGCGACGGTCGCGTCGACATTCTGCACCTTCCAGCCCTTGGAGTGGATGAGCGACGCCACCGCTTTCAGCAGCTTCAAGCTGTTCGCCCCTTCAAAAGCGGGGTCGTTATCGGGAAAGTGCTGGCCGATGTCTCCCAGGGCCAAAGCACCCAGCAGGGCGTCCATCACCGCGTGGGTCAGGACGTCAGCGTCCGAATGGCCGAGAAGACCCTTTTCAAAGGGGATTTCCACCCCGCCCAGGATGAGTTTACGGCCCTCGGTGAGCCGGTGGACGTCATAGCCCTGTCCAATCCGCATATCCATTAAAAGTCATCCTCCTCATCCTCCGGCATCTCCCATTCCGGTTGGAGGGCCAGCATAGCCTCCGCCGCCGGGAGATCCTCGGGGGTTGTAATCTTGATGTTGTCGTAGTGGCCGATGACTGCCGCCACCGGCTGGTCCAACCGCTCAAACAGCTGGCTGTCGTCGGTGAGGTCAGCTCCCGCCTCTTTGGCGGCTGCCAGGGCCTGTTGGTAGAGGCCGAGGTCAAAGACCTGCGGGGTCTGGGTGATAAAGAGGGTCGAACGGTCGGGGGTCGACTGAACCAGCCCATCCCCCACCACCTTGATGGTGTCCTTAGCCATCACGCCCAGCACAGCGGCCCCTGTCTCCTTTGCCGCGGCGATGGTCTTCTCAATGTCCTCCGGGCGGACCAGCGGCCGGGCGCCGTCGTGAATCGCAATCCGGTCGCAGAGAGGATACAGGTACTGGAGGGCGTTTTCCACCGACTGCTGGCGGGTTTCTCCCCCTGCCGGCACCACCCGGACCTTGGGCAGGTGGCCCACCAGGTCGTCCACCGCGCCCCAATCGGCCCGGCGGCAGACCACCAGAATTTCGTCCGCCTCCTCTTCCCAGAGGAAAGCCTGGACGCTGCGGAGCAGAACCGGCTGGCCGCCCAGTTCTAGAAACTGTTTATTGACCCCGCCCATCCGGGTAGAGGAACCGGCGGCGAGGATAATCGCTGAAAGCATACAAATCCCCTTTTCTATGATGAATGATGATTCCGCTGCCCTTATGGCAGCGGCTCGAGGCTCCGCCTTAAGAATCCGCAAAGCTCCGCTTTGATGGGCCAAGGGCCAGCCCTTGGATTCCGGTTAAGGACCCAAAGGGCCCTTAACAATCCCTTTATCCGACGCGGACGCAGTTCCCGCGGGGCAACGGTTCTGACTGCTCGACAAGCTCGCAGTCATCGAAAATGACCTGCCCGCGGGAGAGATTAACCCAGTAATCCGAAGCGTCTGTTCACAAAAACGAACGTCCTACTTTCTACCGAAGACCGTTTGCTTGTCAAACGGTCCGCCCGCTTTGGAGCGAAGTACCTACGCCGCGTCGAATAGCGGGTCCAGGGCCCGCGAGGGTCCTGGCAGAGTCCAGAGACAGGGTCTCTGGTCCATCCAAGTGAAACTTGGTCGGTGCCTTAAGGGCAGCGAAACAGACAAAATTACATATAGTCCCGCTGCCCTTATGGCAGCGGCTTAAAGCTCCGCCTTAAGAATCCGCAAAGCTCCGCTTTGATGGGCCAAGGACCAGCCCTTGGATTCCGGTTAAGGACCCAAAGGGCCCTTAACAATCCCTTTATCCGACGCGGACGCAGTTCCCGCGGGGCAACGGTTTTAACTGCTCGACAAGCTCGCAGTTTTCGAAAAAGACCTGCCCGCGGGAGAGATTAAACCGGTAACGCGGAAAAAATAGACAATAGCGGTCAGAAGCAGACGAAAAGGGCGCGTCCCTTTTACCAGAGACGCGCCCAGCTGCAAATCAATTAGTGATAGGTCTTGGTCTCCCGCAGGACAACGTCATGGGCGCCGCCTTCGACAATCGAGGTCGAAGAGACCAGCGTGATCTTCGCGTTCTTCTGCAGGTCCGGAATATTGAGGACGCCACAGTTGCACATGGTCGAACGAACCTTTGCCAGCGAACGATTGACATTATCTTTCAGCGGACCGGCGTAAGGAACATAGGAATCGACGCCTTCCTCGAAGGAGAGCTTCTTATCGCCACCCAGATCGTAACGCTGCCAGTTGCGAGCACGGGTGGAACCTTCGCCCCAGTATTCTTTCATGTAGTTGCCGTTGATGATGACCTTGTTGGTGGGAGATTCATCAAACCGGGAGAAGTACCGGCCCATCATCAGGAAATCGGCGCCCATGGCCAGAGCCAGGGTCATGTGGTAGTCCTGGACGATGCCGCCGTCGGAGCAAACGGGAACATAGATGCCGGTCTGTTCAAAGTATTCGTCACGAGCCTTGCAGACCTCGATCAGCGCGGTCGCCTGACCACGGCCGATGCCCTTCTGTTCACGGGTGATGCAGATAGAGCCGCCGCCGATGCCAACTTTGACGAAGTCAGCGCCGCATTGTGCCAGGAAGAGGAAGCCTTCCCGGTCGACGACGTTACCGGCGCCGATCTTAACAGAATCGCCGTAGTTGGAGCGAACCCATTCGAGGGTCCGTTTCTGCCATTCGGTAAACCCTTCGGAAGAGTCGATGCAGAGGACGTCTGCGCCCGCTTCAACCAGGGCGGGAATCCGCTGTTCATAGTCGCGGGTGTTGACGCCGGCGCCGACGATATACCGTTTGTGGGAATCCAGCAGTTCCAGGGTGTTTTCCTTGTGGGAATCGTAGTCTTTACGGAAGGTTAGGTATTTGAGGTGGCCTTCGGAGTCGATCAGGGGCAGAGAGTTCAGCTTATGAGCCCAGATGATGTCGTTGGCTTCCTTAAGGGTGGTGGTCTCGGGAGCGGTGATCAGCTTGTCGAAGGGGGTCATGAAGTCAGCGACCTTCTCGGAGCGGTCCATCCGGGAGATGCGGTAATCGCGGCCGGTGACAATGCCCAGCAGCTTGCCGTTGGGGGAACCGTCCTCGGTGACAGCGATGGTGTCGTGGCCGGTGACAGCCTTCAGGTCAAGGATGTCCTGGAGGGTCGCGTCGGGACGGACGTTGGAGTCAGAAGTGACATAGCCGGCTTTGTAGGCTTTGACACGGGCGACCATAGCCGCTTCCTCTTCAATCGTCTGGGAGCCATAGATAAAGGAGATGCCGCCCTCTCTGGCCAGGGCGATTGCCATCTTTTCGCCCGAAACCGCCTGCATGATAGCGGAGACCAGCGGGATGTTCATCATCAGCGGGCAGTCTTCCTCACCCTTCCGGTATTTAACGACCGGCGTGCGGAGGCTGACGTTGGACGGGATACATTCAGCCGAGGTATAACCCGGAATCAGCAGATATTCACCAAAGGTATGGGAGGGTTCTTCATAAATAAATGCCATTTTGTTCTCTCCTATTCTACACGAGATCCCCCTACTGCGTCAGGCCCATTCCTGCGCTCCACGACGGGGATATTATCACTATTGTACACAAATTAGTTGCAAATGTCTAGTACCCAAACGCCGCTTTTTACCGGTTTTTATCGGCATTTTTTTGGAAAGTTAGACAAATTCCGCCCGATTCCGGGAAAAATTGTTCTCCGTGAGCGGACAAATGTTGCAAAAACCAAGCATTTGCATCCTGAGGCATTTCCTGGTATACTATAAGATAAGATTTTTTATCATGAAAGGACCTGATCCATGTGGAAGACAGCCGGTTATTATCCCACGCGATTGACTACCTAAACCGCATGGCAGACGGTTTAAACCCGCTGACCGGGGCCGGAGAACCGGAAGATTCCTGCCTCCGGCAGCCGCGGGTGAGCCGTTGCCTGCGCTATACCATCGAGGTGATGGAGAAGGTGTTAAACGGCGAGCTGGTCCCGGCGGACTCACTGCCCGCCAAGGCTCCCACCCGTCCCTTCCAGCTGACGCCGGAGCAGATGGCACAGGTCCATCCCAATAAAGGCCCCCTCTCCCTCACCCGCTTTCTGGAGTATTTAAGGGGGTTTGCCGACCCTGACTGCAAAAAGCTTTCCCACAAACAGACCGTTGCCTGGCTGATTTCCCAGGGGCTTTTGGAAAAGGGACCGGAGGGAACAGCCATCACCCCCAGCGGGCAGGACGCCGGCATCTATCTCAGTCAATATGGGTTTAAACAGAAAATCCTCTATGCCCCTTCTGCCCAGCAGTGGATTCTCGACCGGCTGCCGGAACTGATGGACTGGATTAGCCGGTCTGCCGGCGGGACCATCGACCCGGAAACGGGAGAACTGATCGCCCGGAGCAGTGGGAAACAGCCTTTTTCCCTCACCCAGGAGCAGTTGGACGAAATCCCGCTACTGCCGGGCGGGGTATCCATCAGCCGGTTTGTACAGGAAATCAACCGCCATATCGACACCGAAAAAATGGACAAACTCAAACGTGAGACGTTGACCGGCTGGCTGACGGCGGAGGGGTATCTGGAAAAGGCCGAACACGACGGCCACAGCTCCCTCTCCCCTACCCCTAAAGGAGAAAAGAGCGGCATCCGGCTGGAGCAGCGGACGGTCAATGGGCGCTCCTACTGGGGGACGGTCTACTATGACGAGGGGCAGATGCTGCTTCTGGACTATATCCGAAAGCTCTGTGGGCTGGAGGATTGACCCAATCGTTTCCCAAATCTTTTCCATCTCTTGACACTGCTTTTAAAATCACTTATAATATTATATAGATTCTAAAATTATAACGATTTTAGAGGCATACAATACATTGGGAAAGGGGGAACATCCACATTGGAAGAGCTGAAACAAATCCTACGGGATAGACAGATCCAGGTGACCCAGCAACGGCTGGAAGTGCTGCGGGTACTGCGGGAACTCAACACCCATGTAACCGTGGACGACGTTGTCGCGGCGCTGAAGAAGAAGGACATCACCCTCACCCTCGCCAGTGTTTACAACATTCTCGGCATCTTTGAGAAAAAGGGGCTGATTATGAAAATCGGTTCGGCTGGCGAACCGGTCATCTTCGATGTCAACACCTTCCCGCATTTCCACGTCTGTGACCGGGAGACCCGGGAGGTGGAAGATTACATCGACGACGGGCTGATGAATCTGCTGACCCAGTATTTTCACGACCACCCGATTGACGGGGTCACCGTCGACCGGATTGACCTGAATTTGATCGGGCATATTGAATAACAAAAACCGCCGGAGCTGCTCCTGAAAAAAGCAGTCGCCGGCGGTTTTTTTAACCGGTTTTATTGAAACGGAAAACTGTCCATCGCCTGGTAGCGATTGCCCAGCTCTGCCTCCGTCCGGCAGAAATACTGCCGGGTGGTCCCGGCTTTCCGGTCGGCCGCCGGGTCGAAGATGTAGGTCTGGTTACCCGCCTTGAGGGTGACCCAGTTGGAGCTGCGGCCGTTCTGCTGGGAGGCGTCGCTGAAAATGGCCCCCTCGGTCACTGTGGCATCGAAACCAATCGCCCGCAGCATCGCCGCCAATGCCGCGGCGAAGTGTTCCTCGGTGCCTTTACCACCCGACAGAAGCAGTCTCGCGTTATACTCGGGGCCGCCGAAATACAGCGCCATCAATTCTTCCATCGAAAGGCCGTTGAGGCTCGTATCCTCCGGTGTGCCATAGGTCAGCGTCAGAAGATAATCATATACCGCAGTGGCCTTCTGATAATTGCTCATGCTGCTGGAAAGGTTCTTCCCCATCCAGCCGCTGATGAGGCTGTTGAGGGTCTTGTCCACCGTCTGGACGGGGTTTAAGGTAACCCGGTTCAGCGCCGCCTCAATGGCCTTAAGGTCGGGAGCTGAGCTTCCAGCTCCTTCCGCCACCATAGCGCCGGAGGAGTCGAAGGTGTACTCCACCCCGTTGATGGTATGCTGTCCGGTCACCATCCGGCCGCTTTGGTCCATATAGTACCAGGTGGAACCGACCTGCCGCCAACCGGTGACCATTCTGCCGCCGCCGTCCAAGAAGTACCAACTGCCGCCGTTTTGCAGCCAACCGGTTTTCATCGCGCCGCTGCCGCTTAAAAAGTACCAGCCGTCCGACAGCTCCAGCCATCCGGTCTGCATGACGCCGCTTTCCGCCATATAATACCAGACGCCGTCCACCTGCTGCCAACCGGTCAACATATACCCTTCTTCATCGAAGAGGTACCAGCTGCCGTCAATCTTGGCGAATCCGTCGGCGGGATAGCTGCCGTCCTGATAGCTGTACCACCAGTCCCCACCTGCTGTTTGCACCCAGGCGGCCGAAACCGGCGCCGCCAACGAAACGGCCGCCGCAGCCGCCAGGGCTGTCGCGACGATTCTTTTGGTTAATCCTTTCATATTCTCTCCCTGTCTGGATAAACTTTGCCTAAATGAAAAGGGCCGCGGCACGGACCACGGCCCTTTTTCTGTCCCATCTTAGCGGACGATCAGGCTGGAACCGGTCATCTCTGCCGGTTTCTCAATGCCCAGGATGTCCAGCATCGTCGGAGCCAGGTCGGCAAGCCGGCCGCCCGAACGAAGCTCACGGCAATCGTCGCAGCCAACCAGGATCAGCGGAACCAGGTTGGTGGTATGAGCGGTAAACGGAGAGCCGTCCAGTTCGCTCATCTTCTCGGCGTTGCCATGGTCGGCGGTAATCAGCACGGCGCCGCCCTTTTTGAGGATCGCGTCTACCGTACGGCCGACACAGGTATCCACCGCCTCAACCGCCTTGACCGCTGCGTCAAAGATGCCGGTATGGCCGACCATGTCGCAGTTGGCCCAGTTGAGGATAATGGTATCGTACTTGTCCGACTCAATCGCCTCGACCACCTTGTCGGTGACGCCGTAAGCGCTCATCTCAGGCTGAAGGTCAAAGGTGGGGACGTCGGGAGAATGAACCAGAATCCGATCCTCGCCGGGGAAGGTCTTTTCCTCGCCGCCGTTGAAGAAGAAGGTGACGTGGGCGTACTTCTGGGTCTCGGCGATCCGGAGCTGGGTCATGTTGTGGGAAGCGATAATTTCGCCGTAGGTGTTGGTCAGCGCTTCGGGCGGATAAGCCACTTCCACGTTGGGCATCGTCGCGTCGTACTGCGCCATGCAGACGTAGTGGAGCTTGAAGAAGCCTTTCTTGCGCTCAAAGCCGGTGAAATCCGGGTCTACATAAGCGCGGGTGATCTGACGGGCACGGTCGGGACGGAAGTTGAAGAAGACCACCGAGTCGTTCTCCTGAATCATCCCGTCGTGATCGACGACGGTGGGGAGCATGAACTCGTCGGTGACACCGTTTTTATAGCTGTCCTCAATGGCTGCATAGGGGCAGGTAGCCTGCACACCTTCGCCGTAAACCATCGCGGCATAAGCCTTTTCCACACGGTCCCAGGCGTTGTCACGGTCCATCGCGTAGTAACGGCCCATGACGGTCGCCACTTTGCCGACGCCGATCTCTTTCATCTTGCCGAGCAGTTCTTTCATATACTCGGAAGCGGAGGACGGAGGAACGTCACGGCCGTCTAAGAAGGCGTGCACATAGACCTTCTCCAGGCCGAACTGTTTGGCCATCTTCAGAAGGCCGTAGAGGTGTTCCTGGTGGGAATGAACGCCGCCGGGAGACAGCAGGCCCATCAGGTGGAGGGCGCTGCCATGTTCTTTGGCGTTTTCCATCGAATGAACGAGGGCGGGATTTTTATAGAAGCTGCCGTCCTCGATATCTTTGGTGATCTTGACCAGCATCTGGTAGACGACCCGGCCGGCGCCGATGTTGGTATGGCCGACCTCCGAGTTGCCCATCTGCCCGTCCGGCAGGCCGACGTCGAGGCCGGAAGCGCCGATCATCGTATAGGGGCAGCTGGCGAACAGCTTATCCAGGTTCGGGGTTTTCGCCGCAGCGATCGCGTTGCTGAATTTGGACAGGTTTACACCGAAACCGTCCATAATCAGAAGCGCTACAGGTTTCTTTGCCATTTTAAAACTCCTTTCCATCGCCCCATCGGGGCGAAAACGGTCCCCGGGAGGTCCCGGGAACCGCCTGCCGAGGGGAATTGCCC
>CALXHB010000053.1 GCA_944387995.1 uncultured Clostridia bacterium
CCATTGAGAACATCCTCTCCTTTGAGAACCAGTTCCAGAACACCACTGTCATCCGGCTGGAGCAGAACTACCGCTCTACCCAGACGATTCTCGACGCCGCCAACGAAGTGATCCGCCACAACACCGCCCGCAAAGGCAAAAACCTCTGGACCGACAACGGCATCGGGGACAAGATTGTCCTGGAAAAGGTCCAAAACGAACGGGAAGAGGCAAAATTCATTGCCGACACCATCGAGGAAAACGTCGCCTCCGGTATGCGCTACGGCGACCACGCCGTCCTCTACCGGATGAACGCCCAGTCTTCGGTGATTGAACAGTATTTCATCAAAGCCGGCATCCCCTACCGTCTGTTCGGCGGCACCAAGTTCTTTGAACGGAAAGAGGTCAAAGACCTGATCGCCTACCTGTCGATTATCGTCAACCCCTCCGACACCGTCCGCCTCTCTCGGATTATCAACGAACCCAAGCGGTCGATCGGCGACGCCACCGTCGCTACTGTGATGGAGATCGCAGCCCAGGCTGGCATCCCGCCCTTTGAGGTGCTGCGGCACGCCGACCAGTACGGCGCCCTGGCCCGCAAGGCGGTCCACCTGATGGATTTTGCCTCGATGATCGACTCCTTCCGGGACGACGCCTTAAACCTTAACCTCGACGAACTGCTGGATAAAATCATGGAAAAGACCGGGTATCTCTCGATGCTCAAAACTCAGGGGGATGAAGGCTTAAACCGGCTGGAAAACCTCGGGGAACTGAAATCCACGATGATGAAATACCAGCAGGAGAACCCCGAAGGGGACCTGGACGGATTTTTGGAGGAAATTGCCCTCTACACCGATCTGGATGACATGAACGACCAGGAAGACAGCGTCATGATGATGACCATGCACTCCTCCAAGGGTCTGGAGTTCCCGGTGGTCTTCCTGCCCGGCATGGAGGACGGGGTGTTCCCGTCGGTCCGCTCGATCTACGACCCGGTCGAACTGGAAGAGGAGCGGCGGCTCTGCTACGTCGCCATCACCCGGGCCCGGAAGAAACTCTATATCTCCCACGCCTATGAACGGATGGTCTTCGGCACCACCAACCGCAACCGTCTCTCCCGCTTTGTGACGGAAATTCCCGATGACAAGCTGGAACTGCACGACACCACCGCCGCCAGACGGGAAGCCTATCAGGCCCGGCTCCAGGCCAAACGGGAAGGGGGCCTTTCCACCCCGGTGCCCAAGGAGACGCCGCTGGCCGGTATGGGGGTCAAGCCCGCTGCTGCCACCATCGACTATACCGTCGGCAGCCGGGTGCGGCATAAGACCTTCGGCGAAGGAATGGTCCTGTCCATCCGGCCGATGGGCAAAGATTCGCTGGTGGAAGTGGCCTTCGACAAGGTCGGCACCAAAAAGATTATGGCCAATTTCGCAAAGCTGGAAAAGCTCTCTTAATGGATGGCTTTTCGATTTCCCTTTATCTATTATGAGGGGCCCTAGGACCCCTGTTAGAATAAAACCGTTCTTCTCCACTCTCCCCAATCCCAAAAGGAAAGGATGAAAACGAAAATGTATGAAGTCCTCAGCATCGGCGAAGCCCTGATGGATTTTATCCCCGTAAACCCCGACGCGGAGCGCCTGGAGGTTGGCAACGACGGTAAAATCTCCATTCCCCAATTTGAAGAAAACGTCGGCGGAAGCCCCGCCAACGTGGCCTGCGCCCTGGCCAAGCTGGGAGTCAAAACCGGCTTTATCGGCAAAGTCGGCGACGATCCCTTTGGCCGCACGGTCAAATCGGTGCTGCAAAAAAGCGGCGTCGATATCCAGAACCTGATTCTCGACGGCGGTTACCGGACCCCGGTGGCCCTCGTCCACCACTACGCCGACGGCAAGCGGTTCACCTTCTACCGCAACGAACACACCGCCGACACCCACTTTGAGGAAGATGAGATCGACGATTCGATTTTCGCCGACTGCAAGGTCTTCAACTTCTCCTCCTTTCCTCTCACTTCGGAACCCAGCCGCTCCACCATCTTAAACGCCGTCGTCAAAGCTAAGGAATCCGGCGCCCGGGTCACCTTTGACCCCAACCTCCGTCTCTCCATCTGGGAATCCCCGGAACAGGCGAGGGAGACCATCCTGCAGGCGCTGACCTTGGCAGATATCCTCAAAATCTCCGAGGATGACTTCCACTTCCTCTTCCCCGGCATGGATGAACGGGAAGCCTGTGAGCAGATCTACCTGGAAAACGGCACCGAAATGATTATCATCACCAAGTCCGACCGGGGCTGCTACGCCTATGTCAACCAGGACTCTTACATGTCCAGCGCGTATGACGTTCCGGTGGCCGACACCACTGGCTCCGGCGACGCCTTCCTCGCCGGCGTCATCTTCAATATCATGAAGCTGAACAAAAACGTCCACGATATGTCCTCGGTGGAAATCACCATCATGCTGGACTTTGCCAACGCCGTCGCCAGCCTAGTCTGCACCCGCCCCGGCGCCATCGCGGCCTTCCCCACCCCTCGGGAAATTGTCCTGTGCATGGAAAAAGTCCCGAAAAAAGCCCCGGTCACCAACACCATCGACTGGGAAACCGCCATCTGACCCCAAGCCCCCGCCTGACAGCGCGCAAAACGTCCGGCAGGGGCTTTTTGTATTGAGACTTTCCCCCGCAAAGTTTACGGGGAATAAAATGACCCACACTATCTTCACAAAGGAGGCATCTTTATGCCCGCCAGCCAGCAAGAAAAAATTGCCCGCCGGGGAGAAAACGTCTCCGACCAGGAGGTCTGTGAACTGGCCCTGTACGCCGGCCATATTCTGCTGGAAAGCGGGGCGGAGCTCTTCCGGGTGGAGGACACCATCCGCCGGATTCACGCCGCCTATGGCATGGAATCGGACAACGCCTTTATCCTCTCCAACGGCATCTTTCTAACCGCCGGTTCCACCCGGGAAGGGCTGTTCGCCCGGGTAGAGCACATTCCCATCTCCTCCTCCCACCTGGACCGGGTCGCCGCCGTCAACCAGCTTTCCCGGGAAATATCCGAGGGAAAACACACCGTCGCCGAAGCCCGAACGCTGTTGGACCAGATCCAGCACAGCCCTGAAAAGAAAAACCTCTTCCGGATTCTCGCTTCCGGCATCGGCAGCGGCGCCTTCTGCATCCTCTTCGGCGGCACCATTCCTGACGCGCTGGCGGCCCTAATTGTGGGGGCGCTGCTCTATGTCATCATCCTCTATCCCCTGCGGCGGCCGATGTCCAAAATTGTCCTCAACCTCCTCTGCGGCGGGTTTACCGCCGGCTGCGCGGTGCTGCTGGTCAGTCTTGGGCTGGGAGAAAACCTCGACGCGGTCATCGGTGGTTCCATTGTCCCGCTAGTGCCAGGGCTTGCCTTTACCACCGGCATCCGGGACATCGGCAACCAGGACTACATCTCCGGTTCGGTCCGGATGCTGGACGCGCTGCTGGTGATCTTCTCGGTGGCACTGGGGGTCGGGGTCACCATTTCGATTATCCACCAGCTTTCCGGCGGACTTCGGGGATAGGAGGGAGAAAAATGGCAGAGATACTTGA
Source organism: uncultured Clostridia bacterium (assembly GCA_944387995.1). GTDB lineage: Bacteria > Bacillota > Clostridia > Oscillospirales > Ruminococcaceae > Faecivivens. Next base: position 3,556 of record CALXHB010000053.1, read on the forward strand.
TCTTGTCTGGGAATGTGCGATGGCCCTCGTCGGCACCATTGCTTTTGCCCTTTTGTTCAGCGTCCCCCGGCAGTATTACCTCTGGTGCGGTCTGATCGGCGGGGCCGGTTGGGCCGCTTACCGGCTGCTCTCCCCCTTCTGGGGCCGGACGGCGGCCATTTTCTGCGCCGCGGCGCTGGTGATCTTCCTCTCCCGGCTGCGGGCGGTGCGGGAACGGTGTCCCGTCACTATCTTCATGGTTGCGGGGTTATTCCCGCTGGTGCCGGGGGCCGGCATCTACTGGACGGTGTATGAGCTGGTGATGGATAACCCCGCTGCCGCTTCCCAGCGGGGTACCGAGGCGCTGACCGACGCGATTGCGATTGTGCTGGGCATCATCATCGTCTTTGAGCTGCCGCAAAAGTGGTTTCGGGTCCTCGCCCGGATTGGGCACCGTTCCGGCGGCTCCCCATAACTAAAATGCAATTCATCCCAAAATAGATACAATTCGTCCCTGAAATGCGGCAGGGACGATTTTTTGTGCTAGAATGGGGGCCATGAGGTGATACAACATGAAACCAAAACAAAAGCCGACCTACAACATGTGGCAAAACACCGGCTTTATGCTTCGGCTGGCCTGGAAAAACTGCCGCAGCGTTCCTGCCCTGTGTATTGCGATTGCGCTGGCGTCGGCGGGGAAAACGGTGGTTCAGCTGCTGATTGCCCCCGGCATCCTCTCCAAGGTGGAGAGCCGCTCCCCGATTTCCGAGCTGCTCATCGCCATCGTCCTGTTCAGCGGAGCTTTGTTCCTCCTTTCGGGCCTGGAAGCCTTCTTTCGATTAAACAGTTCCTTTGGCCGGATTGAACTGCGCAGCCGGTGCATCCAGATGATTGTGGATAAGGTGGCCTCCACCTCCTACCCCAACACCATGGACACGGCCTTCCTCAACATGCGCAGCAAGGCGGACGAAGCCTGCTCCAACAATTCATCCCCTACCCAACATATCTGGGACATCTGGACCGATATTATCACCAACCTGATCGGTTTTGCCGTCTACCTGGTTCTGCTCTCCGGCCTGCACCCTCTGCTGCTTCTGGTGGTCGTCGGAACGACGGCGGCGGGGTACTTTATCAACCAGCGAATCAACGGCTGGGGCTACCGGCATAAGGAGGAGTACGCGGCCTACTGGAAACAGATAGACTATCTCCAGCACACCGGCACCAATCGGGAAGGGGCCAAAGATATCCGCATCTTCGGCCTCCGGAACTGGCTGGACGAGATCTGGAACCGAACGATCACCCTCTACCGGGGCTTTTTGGAGCGCCGGGAGAAGGTATACCTCTGGACCAACATCGTGGACCTGCTGCTCTCCCTCTGCCGCAACGGCATCGCCTACGCCTATCTTTTGTGGCTGGCCCTTTCCCAGGGGATGAGCGCTGCCCAGTTTCTCCTCTATTTTGGGGCGGTCAGCGGCTTTACCCAGTGGGTCACCGGCATCCTCGACCAATTTACCCAGCTTTACCGGGAGAGTCTGGACCTCAGTACCGTCCGGGAGTTTATCGACTGGCCGGAGCCTTTTAACTTCCAAAAGGGCGACCCCATCCCCGACGGCAGCAAAGGCTATGAGATCACATTGGAAGACGTAAGCTACCATTATCCCGGGTCCGACCGGGCCATCTTCAGCCATCTGAACCTCACCATCCACCGGGGCGAAAAGTTGGCGGTGGTGGGGCTAAACGGTGCCGGGAAAACGACTCTGGTAAAACTGGCCTGCGGATTCCTTGACCCGGACGAGGGAAGGGTGCTGTTAAACGGCCAGGACATCCGCCGGTTTAACCGCCGGGAATACTACACCCTCTTTTCCGCCGTCTTCCAGGACTTTTCGGTGGTGGAAGCGACCTTGGAAGAAAACGTCGCCCAGAAAATGGAAAAGATCGACGAGCAAAAGGTCTGGCGCTGTCTGGAAGAGGCCGGCCTCACCGAAAAGGTCCGTTCCCTCCCCCAGGGCCTCCAGACCCACATCGGGAGGCGGGTATTTGAAGACGGGATAGAGCTTTCCGGCGGCGAAACCCAGCGGCTAATGCTGGCCCGGGCGCTTTACAAAGACGGGCCGGTGTTGCTGCTGGACGAACCCACCGCGGCCCTCGACCCCATTGCGGAAAACGACATCTACCAGAAATACAACGAAATGACCGCCGGACGGACCTCCATCTTTATCTCCCACCGGCTGGCCTCCACCCGGTTCTGCGACCGGATTCTCTATCTGGCCGACGGCAAGATCGCCGAAGAGGGGACCCACGATTCCCTCCTGAAGATGGGCGGAGGATACGCCCACCTCTACGAAATCCAGAGCCAATACTACCAGGAAGGGAGCGAATACCATGGAAAAGCAGCCGAAAATATCCTTCGCTGAGGCTTTTACCCTAAACCGCCGGGCTGCCAAACTGTTATGGGATAAAAGGCCGGGGTGTTTTATTTCGATCTTTCTCACCAACGCCCTCCGGGCCATCGCCCCTTATCTGACCATCTGGCTGTCCGCCCGGATCATCGCCGAGCTGGCCGGAGGACGGGACCCCCAGATTCTCTTCCGGTGGGTGGTGATTACGCTGGTATCCGAAGCACTGATCGCCCTGGCGGTCGGCCTTCTCACCCGATGGACAAACGTCGAAAAGCAGTCGCTCCGACCCATCGGCGACCACATCTACGCCGAAAAGATGATGGACCTGGAATACGCCGACGTCGACCGGCAGGAGGTTTACGACCTCTATTCCCAAATCCGCCAGTATGACAACTGGAACGGCTGGGGCATCCTCGCGGTCCGGGACATCTTTGAGTACGCGGTGAACGCGGTTTTCCAGGTACTGGGCGGGGCGGTCCTCTCGGTCAGCCTGTTCACCCGGATGCTGCCGGCGGACAGTTCTCTTGCCTTCCTCAACAGCCCCCTGTCTGCCCTCCTGATTTTAGCGCTGATGCTGCTGATTGTGGCGGCCTCCTCCTTCTGTAGCCACAAACGGTATGGCTATTATCTTACGATGGGAGATGATGTCCTCTACGGCAACCGACTCTTTAACTTCTGGGCAGACACCATCACGAAAGAGCGCGGCCGTGCCCCCGACCTGCGGATGTACAGCCAAATGGAGAATATCGGGGACCTGTATCTCGCCTATAACAATTCCTTCACCACCAGTTCCCGGATCGCGAAGTTCGCCAAAGGTCCGATGGGCATGTGGGAGGGGCTCGCCAGCGGAATTGCAGTCATTCTGACCGGCGTGGTCTACCTGTTTGTTTGTCTGAAAGCCCTGGGTGGGGCCTTCGGGGTCGGCGAAGTGACCCAGTATGTGGGCGCGATCACCGGGCTGTTTTTGGGCCTGAACAACGTCTATAAAGCCGGGAACCACCTGCAGCTGAACGCCACCACCCTAAGACTCTCCTTCCAGTTCCTCGACATCCCCCACAAGATGTACAAGGGGAGCCTGACCACCGAAAAGCGCTCCGACCGGCAGTATGAAATCGAGTTTAAGGACGTTTCCTTCCAGTACCCCGGAACCGATTACTGGGCGCTGCGGCATGTAAATCTCTCTTTTAAGGTAGGCAGCCGGCTGGCGGTGGTCGGACAGAACGGCAGCGGCAAAACCACCTTTATCAAGCTCCTCTGCCGGCTTTACGACCCCACCGAAGGGGAAATCCTCTTAAACGGCATCGACATCCGCAAATACCGCTACGACGATTATATCCAGATCTTCTCGGTGGTCTTCCAGGACTTTAAGCTCTTCTCGCTGCCACTGGGAGAAAACATCGCCGGAGCCACCTGCTACGACCGCGCACGGGCGGAACAATGCCTGCGGGACGCCGGATTCACCGGTCGGCTGTCCAAAGGGTTAAACACCTATCTCTATAAGGATTTGGACAGCGAAGGGGTCGACGTTTCCGGCGGCGAGGCCCAGAAAATTGCCATCGCCAGAGCCTTATACAAAGACGCCCCCTTTATCATTCTGGATGAACCCACCGCGGCCCTTGACCCGGTGGCCGAAGCGGAGATTTACAGCCGGTTTAACGACATCGCCGGCGACCGGACGGCGGTTTATATCAGCCACCGGCTTTCCTCCTGCAAATTCTGCGATGAAATCGCCGTTTTTGACGGCGGCAAGGTGGTCCAGATGGGGAGCCACGATCAGCTGCTCGCCGAAACGGAGGGAAAATACGCGGAACTCTGGAATGCCCAGGCCCAATATTACACCGAACCGGCCGAAGGCGAAAAACCGTAAAAGATGACAAAAAAGGGAGAAAATCGTCGTTTAATTTCTGCGGCGGTTTTCTCCCTTTTCGCGCCAGAACTCTTGCAAAAAAGGCAAAAAAGTTAGAAAATAGAAGGTATATAATCTTTCTTATTGAAACAATGGGCCGGAGTTTGCCGCCTTTTCAAGGCACCCGGCCAGTAGATGAAAACACCCATCACCCAACGCCAACCAGAAAGGAATACCGCTATGAAACTGCTGGAAGAGAGGATCCGCCGCGACGGCATCGTAAAAGAGGGCAATGTCTTAAAAGTGGACAGCTTCTTAAACCACCAGATGGATACGACGCTCTTTAACGAGATGGGCAAAGAATGGGCCCGGCTGTTCAAAGACGCCCCCATCAATAAAATCCTGACCATTGAGGCTTCCGGCATCGGCATCGCCTGCATCGCCGCCCAGCATTTCGGTGTGCCGGTGGTCTTCGCCAAAAAGTCCCAGAGCATCAACCTGGACGGGGAGATGTACGCGGCGCAGATCGAATCCTTCACCCATAAGAAGGTCTATAACGTCATTGTCTCCCAGAAATTCCTGGGGCCGGATGACCACGTCCTCATCATCGACGACTTTCTGGCCAACGGCTGCGCTGTCATGGGCCTGATCGAGATCATCAAAGAGGCAGGCGCCACCCTGGAAGGGGTCGGCATCGCAGTGGAAAAAGGCTTCCAGAAGGGCGGCCGGGAGCTGCGGGATATGGGCGTCCGGGTAGAGTCCTTAGCCATTGTGGATGGCATGGACGCTTCCACCGGCAGCATTACCTTCCGTCCCCAGCAGGTCCGCTAATGCCCCGCAGCAACAGCCCGGAGGGGCTGCCAGAAGCGTTTCTCGCCCGGATGGAGAAGATGCTGGGGGAGGAGTTCCCGGCCTTTTTAGAGGGGTTCTCCCTCGGTGAGCGGCACTACGGCCTGCGGGCAAACACGCTGAAAATCGACGCCGGCGCCTTCCAGAAAGCCTTCGGGGAATCCTTCTCCCTTTCGTCGATCCCCTGGTGCGGAGCGGGTTTTTACTACGATCCCGCTTCCCATCCCGGCCGCAGCGTCTTCCACGAAGCAGGACTTTACTACATCCAAGAGCCTTCCGCCATGTCGGCGGCGGAGGCGGTGACCATCCCGGAAGGAAACGATTTCCGGGTGCTCGACCTCTGCGCAGCCCCCGGCGGAAAATCCACCCAGCTGGCGGGCAGGATGGCCGGACGAGGGCTGCTGGTCTCCAATGAAATCATGGCCGACCGGGCGAAAATCCTGGCCCAGAATTTGGAGCGGATGGGAGTGTCTAACGCTCTGGTGCTCAACGAAAGCCCCGAACGGCTGGCGGGATTTTTCCCCTCCACCTTTGACCGGGTGCTGGTGGACGCCCCCTGCTCGGGGGAAGGAATGTATCGGAAAAACGAGGTGGCCTTAACCGAATGGAGCGAGAACAACGTCCGCTTCTGTGCCACCCGGCAGGACGGGATTCTCGACTGCGCCGCCCACCTGTTGACCCCCGGCGGAGAGCTGGTCTACTCCACCTGCACCTTCTCCCCCGACGAGGACGAAGATTGCATCCGCCGTTTCCTCACCCGTCATCCGGAGTTTACCCTGCTGGATACGCCGGTACAGGGCTTTTTCTCCCCCGGCCGACCGGAATTTACCGCCGACCCCGAAGAGGCCCGCCAGATGGGCATCGAAAAAACGGTCCGGGTCTGGCCCCACAAGGTAAAGGGAGAGGGGCATTTTATCGCCCGGCTGCAAAAGTCGCCGGAGGCTCCCGACCTTTCCCCCGCTTTCTCCCTGCCGGCTTCCGGCAGCGGGGCGGCTCTGAACGACCAGCTGCTCTCCCTCTTTTCCGCCTTCTGCCAGGAAACCTTCACCCCGGAGGCGGAAAGCTGGCTGGAAGAGGGAAGTTTCACCCTCTTCGGAGATACTCTCTACCGAACCCCCGTAAACACCCTGCCCGTCGGACGGCTTAAGGTAGAACGGGCAGGACTGATGATCGGCAGCTTTAAGAAAAACCGGTTTGAGCCGGCCCACGGGCTTGCTCTGGCACTGCCGCAGCGGTTTTTCCAGCGGACCGCCTCCCTTTCGGAACAGGATGCCGCCCGGTTTATCCGGGGAGAGGCCCTTCCGGCGGAGGGAGAGGAAAAAGGCTGGCTGCCGGCGATGGTACAGGCAGGGGGTCAGCTCTACCCCCTGGGCTGGTTCAAATCGGACGGCAAAAATCGGAAAAATCACTACCCCAAGGGCCTGCGGAAGGACTTTGGGGACCGGTAATCCGAATTCTTTACACACAAAAAACGCCGCCGGTTTTTACACCAGCGGCGTTTAATCTATTCCTTAAGTTATAAGACGTGAACATTGGTGCTCTCTGCAAAATTTCTATTTAACAAGGGAAGATAAAAAGTTTAGGGTCCACCCCCTTTTTAAAGGGGTGGCAGAAGTGCAGAAGACGGAGCCCTTTGCCGAGCGGCAGCTTATAACCAAAACGAATTTTTCACAGCTGCTCACGCCATCGGTTATCCGCCGCACAGCGACTATCCATTCTCAAAACAATTCTATAAACCAAACGCCGCTGGCTTTTACACCAGCGGCGTTTTCATTGTTATGCGACCATTCGGACAATCCCCGCGATGGTTACGTAAATCCCATTGACAGGCGGGACATCGTCCCCCTTAACCGAGCCGTCTACCGCAAGGTCATATACCTTGCCGCCGGCCTCGGCGCTGCCGCAGAGCATCGCGCCGTCAGCGCCAAAGCAATAGGCCTTCCCATCAATTTCGACCCAGCCGGTCACCATAACCCCCTGGCCGTCAAAGAAGTACCATTGCCCCCGTTCCCGCATCCAGCCCTGGCGGTAACTGCCGTCGGCATTTTTAAAATACCAGTTGCCCCCGGCACACTGCCAACCAGTCTGTTGCGGTAATGCGACTGTCTCGGTGCAGGCCGCTGCTTGCTGCTCGTTATCCCAATCTTCAGCCGCAACCGGAAGGGTCATTGCCCCAGCGGTGACGGTGGCGGTCAGGATAGCGGCTGCGAGTCTGCGTTTCATTTAAGGTTACTCCCCTTTCCCTAAAGGAGCTGCGTTTTTAGCTTACAAATACAGTATAACAGTTACAAATGAACGGATGATAAACGACCGATGAAATTCTGGAAAATGTTTCCGGTGGGTTTCGCGGAAAAGCCGCCCCTTGGCCTCTTTTATCCGTTCCTTTATTCCCTTCATGTATAGTATACCACATCTGGTATGAATTGTCGAGAGTTTTGACAAAAATATACAAAATATTGCTGATTTGAACATTCAATCCAGTTGCTGAAGCTTGCGGGTGCCACCCTTTAAGAGCCAGCCCCAGATCGCCCCTGAAAGGACTAGGAACAACCCACCCAAAATCGCCATATACCCCGCCACCGGCATCAGCTTCCCAAAGAGGAAGTATCCCCCGACTGCAATTCCAAGGATCAGCCAGCCTCCCAGCGCCCCAATCAGCGCCGAAGCTGACTGCTTAACGACGACGGTATCATTTACCGCATCCATTTTAGGGAAGAAGAGGTTGATCGCCAAGCCATAAACCGCCACCAGAAGTCCCAGCGCCAGCAGGACAAAGACCGACGCCGCCAGGGTCACCGGGTTTACCCCGTAAACAACCCCCAGCGACAAAGCACAGATCAAAAGTGCCGGCCAGGCCACCAGCAGGTTGACGGCAATTTTCGAGGCAAAATAGGTTTTGGAAGGAACGGGAGCCTCTTTCAAAATCCAGAAGGTCTTTCCTTCCAGGCTAATCGACACGCAGGTGGTGCAGATGGTGGTGGAGAAAAATCCAATTGCCAGCACAGCCAGCGCCGTGAGAACATCCATCCCGCCGACCATCTGAGAAAAGACTTCCACATACTCTGCCACCTGACGGTGGACCAAGCAGCCATATACCGCCGCCACAATCAGCACAACCGCCCCAAAACCGGTGTTGAAGAAGTAGATGGTGGTGCCGAAATACCGCTTGACCTCCCGGCGGAAAAGGCTCTGGAACTGACCGCTGGCCCGGAGATTTCCCAGCTTATAGTCGTTGCGGACGCTCCTGGCCGCCAGCGCCGAAAGCACCTTTTTATACTGGCTGGAGAACAACCAGACAATTAGGAGGAAGGGTATAACCGCGATGGCTGCCAGCAGCAAAATCGCTCCGACGTCCCCCGACACCCCTTTCATCACCAGGCCAAAAGGCAGCAGCCAGCTGCCCAGCACCCGGTCGAAAGCCTCCCGGTTGGCCAGTAAAAGGGTACCGACATTGTTGAGCTGGAAAGCGCCCACCATGATGAGAATAAACATGGCAAAATACAAAACCGTACTGAACAGTTTGTGATGGGGGAAATGGGCTGCCAGCCAGGACACCCCAAAGGACAAAACCGTCGTAATCATGGTGGTCAAAAAACTCAGGAGAAGGGTGCAGATCAGCAGCCCCACCATATAGCCAACCCCGCCGGCCCCCTGCACCATGGCGGCGACTCCGGAGGTCACCATAAAAAGGCCGATGAAAAAGAGGTTTTCGATGTACAATGCGGTAATCCGGGAAAGCATCACCGAAAAGGCGCTGACCGGCAGAGAGAGCATCAGGTCGCTGTCCTTACCAGAAAAGATAAACCCCGAAGCCGCCTGGATGGTCAACACCAACGAAAGAGCACAGCCGAGAATGGCCATCATTGGGGTGAGATACTGAATCAGTCCCACCTCGTTTAGCAGCGAGGCAAACATAAAGCTGTACACGCCCGAAATGTAAACCGCCAAAAAGCCCAGCAGCAACAGCGCTCCGTAACCGGTGACCTTGGCGCCTTTCTTCTTGCCCGAGCCCATCTTCAGGGAATTGAGCATCCCTCGCAGGTTTAAACACACCAACCGCCAAAGTTTTCCCATCTTACTGCACCTCCCCGGCTCCTTCTTCCCGGGACGCTTCCCGTCCCAGTTCCAGAAAGACGTCTTCCAGGCTGGAGTTGCCCACCACATCCTCTGTCCGGCCGGATTCAATCAGCTTACCATTTCGGATAATTGAGATGCGGTCACAGAGCTTTTCAGCCACCTCCAACACATGGGTGGAGAATAGCACCGCTCCGCCCCGGTCACAAAGTTCCCGCAGGAATCCTTTCATCGTAAAGGCAGCTTCCGGGTCCAGGCCTACAAAGGGTTCGTCGAGAATCAACAGCTTGGGTTCCCGGATGAAGGCGCTGATTAAGGCGAGCTTCTGCTTCATCCCGTGGCTGTACCCGCCGATGGCGCTGCCCAGCGCCCCCGTCAGCTCAAAGGCGTCCCCGTACTTTTCAATCCGCTGGCGACGGATATCCTTCGGAATTGCATACAGGTCGGCGATAAAGTTTAAAAACTCAATTCCCTTTAAAAAGTCGTATAAATCCGGGTTATCCGGCAAAAAAGCCGTCACCGATTTGGCCGCCACCGGTTCCCGGCGGATGGAATGGCCGTCGATTGTGATTTCGCCCTCGGTAAAATCCAGTATCCCGGCAGCGCACCGCAGGGTGGTCGTCTTACCGGCGCCGTTGTGGCCGATAAAGCCCATGATCTCCCCCGGGTGAACCTCCATCGACAGATCGTCCACCGCCCGTTTGCCTCCGGGGTAGGTTTTGGAAAAATGCGAAATGTTCAGCATAGCCCTCATCCTTTCAGCTCACATCTATTATTTAGATAAACTTCTAAATATCCGGTAGGCAGAGCGGTCTTTCCAGGCGTTTTTTCTCCCCCGCTCTTTATCCTGCCATCTGATTCCAGTATAGCGGCCCCCTCCTAAAAAAGCAAGGGACTTTACAAAATCTAAGGCTTTTTCGACAAAATCTAATGGGACGGGTTAAACCTGCGGAATCAAAATCTCAGTGGTAAAGGCGCCGTCCTCGCTGTTGCGACTGATATACCCGTCCAGCCGCTGGAGAATCTTGTCCATCCGCACCAGACCGAACCCATGGCCTTCCCCCTTGGTGGTCAGAAAGACCTTTCCCACCTTTTTCAGCTTCTTTCCAGCGGTGAAGTTGGTAAAAGCAATGTAGAGCTGGGTCCCCTTCATGTCCATATACACCCGAATCTGCCGCTGGGATTCCGGAAGCGAGAGGCTGGCCTCAATGGCGTTATCAAAGAGATTCCCGAGGATGCAGCAGAGATCAATCTCCGACATCTTCAGCTCCACCGGAATATGGGCGTCGGCCGAGACGGCAATCCCCCTCGACCGGGCGAGGGAGATCTTGCTTTTTAAAATCGCGTCCGCCATCGGGTTGCCGGTTTTAATCACGGTATCCACCGTGTTGAGATCGGTGTCAAGTTTGTCCAGATATTCTTTGATACCATCCAGGTCCCCGGCGGCCGCCAGAGCTTTCATTGCCTGGATGTGCCCCCGGTAATCATGCCGCCAGCCCCGAATCTGCCGGTACATATTGTCCACTTCCCGATAGTGGGTCTCGATCAGCTCCCGCTGATAGGCGTCGATCTTCCGGTCCATCCGTTTGGACATCAGTCCCATTCTGGTCACCTCTGGTTGATAATCGCGCGGTTCACCTTTTCATACCCGCCCCGGGGAAGCGGAACCGTCCCGCCCCCCGAAAGGTAGATGTCGGTTTTGGTCACCCGAGTGATACAGGAAAGGTTGACCACCGCCGAGCGGCCCACCCGGAAAAACCGGTCATCCAGCTGACTTTCCAGCTCTCCCAATGTCATCCGGACGGTGTAATCCGCCTTGCCGTGGATGGTCACATAATTCCCTTGCACCTGGGCATAGCGAATCTGATGAATCGGCAGGCGGACCATTTCGCCTCCCAGCTCCAGGGTCAGCATCCGCTCGTTCTTGCGCAGCTTCCCCACCGCCCGGTCCAAAACCTGAAACAGCTTCTGCTCCTGGACTGGCTTCATCAGATAATGGAGGGCGTCCACCTCGTACCCTTCGGAAATATAGTCGGAGTATCCGGTGATGAAGACGATCTGCACTGCATCGTTTTGCTGGCGGATTTTCCGGGCCATTGTCACCCCGTCCATCTCACCCATCTCGATATCCAAAAGCAGGATCTGATACCGGCTGTCCTCGGCATAATGAAAAAGAAAGCTCTCGGCAGAGGGAAATCCGTCCAGACAGACGGTGTGCCCCGCGCCCTCCGCCCACCGGCGGGTCAGCTCTGTCAGATAGGAGCGGTCAGCCGGTTCATCGTCACAGACCGCTATCTTCAGCTGCATCGCTGCCCCTCCTCTTTACGACCGGCGGCCGGATTTTCCAAAGGCCTTATTGCCTTTCCCCGCAAACTGGGACCGGCGGGAAGGCCGCTGATGGGGTTTTCTGGCCCGGGGCACCGGAGCGGTCTCCCGGGAGGCAGATTTCGGCTTTCTCTGGGGCTCCTCCGCCGGCTTGACCGGATTCACCCGCCGCAGAAAGACGATGTTTTCGATATGATGGGTCCAGGGGAACATATCCACCGGCTGAATCGCTTCCACCGCATACTTTTTCCCAGCGGTCAGCAGCACCAGGTCCCGGGCCTGGGTTTCGGGGTTGCAGGAGATGTAGAGAATCTTCTCCGGCATTGCCTTGCGCAATCCCTGGATAAAGGCTTTGCTGGCTCCGGCTCTCGGCGGGTCAAGAATCACCAGGTCGGGCTTTTCCCCAGCCTCGGCCGCTTCGGTTAAGAATTCCCCCGCGTCGGCGCAGACAAACCGAATATTGCGGATTCCATTTAATGCGGCGTTTTTCTCCGCGTCCTTGACGGCAGCTTCCACCGTTTCGACGCCGATCACCTCTTTAACCTGCCCGGCGGCGATCATCCCGATGGTGCCGACCCCACAGTAGGCATCCAGCACCCGCTCCGCTCCGCTGAGTTCACAGAGAGCAAGGGCTTCGGTATAAAGGCACTGGGTTTGGAGGGGATTCACCTGATAAAAAGACGCGGGAGAAATCCGGAAGTTCAGGCCGCACAGTTCATCTTCGATATATCCTGGCCCGTAAAGAACCTCTTCCCGGTCCCCCAGCATCAGGTTTAACTCCCCAGTATTGACCGAGAAAAGAAGGGTCGTAATTTCAGGATGGGCCCGCAGCAGCTCCCGGACAAAGGCCCCTTTAGAGGGGAAAACCGGCGTTCCCGCTACCAGGACGACCATCACCTGGCCGGTGGCGTACCCCCGGCGGATCAGCAGATAGCGGAGAAATCCGCCCCGCCCTTCCATCCAGGGGGACAGCTTGAAGCTCTGCATCAGCTTGCGGACGGTGGCTGCAATTTTCGCGGCCCCTTCCTCTTCGATCAGGCAGCCATCCACCGGCGCGACCCGGCCTTCTTTTGACTGCCAGACACCATAAACCACCCTTCCCCGGCTGTAACCAAAGGCGGTCTGGACCTTATAACGGTAGTGGAAAGGGTCCGCCATGCCGATGACCGGGCGCACCTTTCCATAGCTTCCCAGGAGTTTGGTTACCTGGGATTTTTTCCAGCGGAGGGTCTGCCCGTAGGAAAGGTTTGCCATCTGGCAGCCGGAACAGCGCCGGGCAGCCGGGCAGCGGTTTTCCATCCCATCCTCGGGAAATTTCGGGGCCTCTGTCCGAGAATGGCGGGTACGGCGGGCCTTTTCCACCGGCTCATCCTCCTCGTCCTCGTCATCCTCATCCCAATCCTCCTCTGCCCAGAAGGCTTCCCGCCGCTCCTTTTTGGAGAGCTTGGGTTTGGCCACAAACCGGGCATAGAACTTTTCTTCAACAGGCTCCTTTTTCATCTCTCGTTTTCCTTTCTGATCGGGCGGTAAAGCTCTTCACACAGCCATCGAAGTTTTTTCTGCGGGTCGACATCATCAGTGACCCAACCGGACAAAACGCCGGAGAAACCGCACATATAGTATTCCAGCATTTGGGTGGGGTCTCCCGAACGGATACTGCCGTTTTCCTGTCCATCCTTAACCACTTCCTGGTATACACGGACAAATTCCTGGTCCCGTTTGACGATCTTATCCCATTTCATCGGATAAATCTGCCCTTCATGGTCCAGATTAATCTTCAGCAGGTTCTTCAGCAAATCTTTTCCCAACCGGACCGACCCGTCTATGTAATACTGGAACAGCCGCCATAACCGTTCAAACGCATCGGTATCCTTCAGCATTGCCGTCACGACCTGGTTTAATTCCCCTGTGCACATAATCCGGTAGTACTCCAGCAAGAGGCTCTCTTTATACCGGTAGTGGTAGTAAAAGCTTCCCTTGGTCACATGACAGGTGTCACAAATCATCTGGACCGTAACATTTTCGTACCCCAGTTCCTGAAACAGCTGAATGGCGTTGCGAAGTAGCTGTTTCTCAATTTCCACCTGCCGTTCGGCCTCCGGGAAACGCATCTCATCTGACATTCATTCTTCCCTTTCATTTGATTGGCTAAAAAATTTCCGTCGGTTTAGCCCCTCCATTTTTCTACCCTCTAGTATACCATATTTGACGGGGTTGTACAGCTTTTTCTGCAAAATCAAACGGATATTTTCGACCTTTTAAACAGATCTTAAAATTTCCCTATTATACCCTTTATTTTGGTTGGTTCATTAGGTGGGACATGATCTATCGGTACTTTTTAGAAAAAAGAAAGAAGATGATGCCTTTCTCTGCATAATCTCTCGAAACCCGGTCCAGAATTTTGGCAGAAAGGTAAAAAGGAGAGGATTTTGATGCAGGCTTACACCCCACCTAGAGAAGAAGAACTTTCCGGCTTATGCCGGACTATCCGCCGCGCAGGCGCAGAAAAAGGCCTCGATCCGGAGACCGAGGCGCTTTTAAAGATGCTGGAAAAACCGCCCTATGAGGATGAGGCGGACCGAATCATCCGGGAATTAAACGAACAAAATCGTGAGGAACCGTCCGCTCCCTCGTCTCCCACAAACTCCATTCCCCGGGAAAAGGGAAAATTGGACGACGGTTTTATGAAGCGGGAGATGCGTTCTTTAAAAGAGGATAAACGTCCCCAGTCCCGTTCCAGCCATAACGGGGACAAACATGCCGCCTCAGAAGAGGAGGTGAAACGGGGCCGCCGTTCCGCCTTTGCCATTATGCTGGTCACCTTTTCGGCCGTTTTGGTGGCCGGGGCGGCCTTTATCATCAATGGCTATGACAGCGGACAGTCTGAGGAAATTCCCGAAACCCCCGCTTCCCTCTGTGACGCCGGCGTCACCGGATATACCCTCGGCATCGACGGACAGTATCTGGCCATCTACTATAATGGAGCTCTCCAGCAGGCACTGGATTTTCCCGTGGCCCAACTGACCGATTACGACCGGGAGATGCTGCAAAACGGCATCCCCTTAGAGGATGAACAAGCCCTCCGCCGGGCCATCGAGGACTACACCTCCTGACCCCTTCCCGTTGACAAATAAAGGGTATCGTGGTAAAATGTGTATCAAATGAAACACATTTGAGCCTTTTTTGACCGTTTCTCCCTGGGGAATTCCGGTGGGGAAGGTGTGTTTACTTTGACAAACTGAGGTGGGGCTATGGACAACCGGCTGCAAGCATACCGTGAGGTACTCTGTCAAAGCCCCCTCTTTTCCAATATTCCCGGCGAAGAGGTCCTTGCCCTGCTGCAGGACAAGGGGAGTCTCAACCCGCTGAAACGGGGCCAGCTTGTCCGTGGATACGGGGGAAAACTGGGGATTATCCTCAAAGGTTCCCTTCAAGTTACCGGCGGCAGCGGCACACCCTTAAACCGATTGGAAACCGGTTCTCTCTTTGGGGTGTCCACCGTCTTCACTCCACTGAAAAATCATGTGACCGATATCTCCGCCGGAGAGGATTCGATCTGTCTACTGCTGGACGAAGGGGAACTGGAGGAAATGTTTGGGGCAGATCAAAGGGTTAGTCACAACTATCTGTCCTTTCTCACCGGCCGCATCCGGTTTTTGAACTGGAAAATCGACCTCTTCACCGCCAGCACGGCCGAACAGAAGCTGCTCTGCTGGCTGCGGCATCAATGCTGCACCGGCCCAGACGGGGAAAAATCGGTCTCCCTCCCGCCGATGGCAACGCTGGCCCAACAGCTGGGCATGGGAAGGGCCTCCCTCTACCGGGCTGCCGGCAGTTTGGAAGAGGCAGGGGTCATCAAACGAACCTCCCGCAAACAATGGATCATCCATTTTCCCACCCTTTCAGAGGGCAAAGGGGAAATGCCTGAATAAAAAGATATTTTGGAGCGGTCCCGGTTGAAAAGCCGGGGCAGCCCTCCATGACATGAAAGGACTGTCACTGATGAAAAAGTTTCTCTCGATGGCGCTCGTCTCCGCGATGGTGCTGACCCTCTTTGGCTCCTGCCAGAGCGGCAATACCACGACCGAAGAAAGCAGCACCTCGACTACCTCCGAATCCAGCGAGTCTTCCGTCTCCGCAGAGGAGACTTCCACTGCTTCTGAATCTTCCGAAGAATCTTCCGCCACCGAAAAGCTGGACGCGACAATGAACATTGCCTTCCTCAAAGGGCCGACCGGACTGGGTGCACTGGAACTGATGGATTTAAACGACAAGGGTGAAACCGCTGTCGATTACAACATCTCCCTGGTGGCCAGTGCCGACGAAATCGTCAGCGGCATCGGCAGCGGGGAATACGACCTCGCCGCCGCTCCCACCAACCTGGGCGCTACCCTGTATAACAAGACCTCCGGCGGGGTTTCGATCGTCGCCATCAACACCCTCGGCGTCCTCTACGTCATGCAGAAAGGCGACGTCACTGTCTCCACCATCGAAGACCTGCGGGGGATGGATATCATCGCTTCCGGTGAAGGTTCCACCGCTGAATATGTGCTGGATTACATTCTGTCGGAAAACGGCATCGACCCCGAAACCGATGTAAACATCACCTACTACACCGAGCATGCCGAAGCCGCCACCGCCCTCACCTCTGCGGAGAACGCGGTAGCGGTCCTGCCTCAGCCCTTTGTCACCACCGTCATGAACCAGGATGAAGGGGTCTCCATCGCCCTGGACCTCACCGACGAATGGGAAAAGGTGACCGACGGCGCCCAGCTGGTTATGGGCTCGATCATCGGCCGCAATGAATATATCGACGCCAATCCCGAAGCGGTCAGCGCATTCTTAGACGAATACGCCGCTTCCACCGAGTACGTCAACGCAAACGTCGAGGAAGCCGCCGCCCTTTCGGAAAGCTATGACCTCTTCCCCGCCGCCGTCGCTTCCAAGGCGATCCCCAACTGCAATATTGTCTTTATGGAAGGCGACGAAATGAAGACGAGCGCGGAAAACTTCCTCTCGATTATGTACGACTACGAGCCGTCCACCGTCGGCGGAACGCTGCCGGGAGATGATTTCTATTTTGCACGGTAAACATCTGCGGGAATTTCCCCTCATGCGAAAAATCCGTCATACCTTTAACCACACTGCCTCCTGCGCGCCGGGAGACGGTGTGGTTTTTTCTGTTCGGACCGGGAAAAAGCCCCGCGGGATCTCAATCCTTCTTTCTGTTTTATTCTGGCTAATCATCTGGGAGATCACCGCCCGGTCGCTGGACAGCGCCCTGCTGCTGGTCTCTCCGGTAACGGTTCTGCGGCGGCTCTGGGAACTGATCTTCACCGCAAAATTCTGGATAAACGTTTTCACCTCCCTCTGGCGGATTGGGGCGGGGTATCTATTGGGCGCCTTCTGCGGCATCCTCTGCGGGGTGCTCTGCGCCTTTTTCCCGGCGGCTGGTGCGCTCTTTTCTCCGCTCCTCTCGGTCATCAAGGCGACGCCGGTGACGTCGCTGGTTATTCTGGCTCTAGTCTGGATTAAGTCTTACAATCTGTCGATTTTCATCTGCTTTCTGATGGTTTTTCCAATTCTCACCGAATCGGTCAAAGAGGGCATCTTGGAAGCGGACCGGGAACTTTTAGAACTGGCCTTTGTCTTCCGGTTTTCCCCCTGGAAAAAGATAAAACAGATCTACCTCCCTTCGATACGGCCCCAGCTCATCACCGCCCTTTCCACCTCGATTGGCTTTGCGTGGAAAGCGGGGATTGCGGGGGAGGTCTTTGCCCGGCCCCGGCTGGGGGTCGGTTCACGGCTATATGACGCCAAGGTCTATTTAGAGACCCCGGACCTTTTCTGTTGGACATTGGTCATCATCCTCCTTTCGATGGCCATTGAAAAACTGGTGCTCTTTCTGCTCAAACGGGGCAGCCGGGAAACCGCCCCCCATCACGCCGGAAAGGAGGAGGCTTAATGGAGCCGATTATCCTCTCCGGCATCTCAAAATCCTTTGGAGACAAGATTGTCCTGCGGGATTTCAGCGCAACCTTTCCAAATCCCGGCCTCACCGCCATCATGGGCAGTTCCGGTGCCGGCAAAACAACGCTGATCCGCATTCTGCTCCGGCTGACGACGCCGGACGCGGGAACCATTTCTGGGCTGGACAGCCTCACCCCGTCGGTCGTTTTTCAGGAAAACCGCCTCTTTCCCCAGCTGACCGCCCTGCAAAACGCAGAAGTGGCGGGAACAAAAGGGGGAAGCGGAAAATACTGGCTGACACGGATGGGTTTGGGGGATTCGCTCTCCCTCAAGCCCGACTCGTTAAGCGGCGGGATGCAGCGGCGGGTCGCCATCGCCCGAGCCCTTTGTTACGGGGGAAATTTTCTCGTTTTAGACGAGCCGTTTAAAGGGCTGGACATCGAAACCCGGGCCTCTATCCTGCCGATCTTCCGGGAGGTGAAGCGGGAAAAAGCGGTACTGCTCATCACCCATGACCCGGAAGAGGCGGAAGCTCTCGCCGATCATCTGGTCAGAATTGAACCTTATCCTTCTAATACACGGTAATATGTACCTTTCCAGCCTCCTTCCGCAATCTGAATGATGTTTTCGGACAACACGCTGACCGCGGAAACGGTTCCCTCTTCCGAAAAGGTGAGGACGCTTCCGTCGGGGCTGTTGGAATCGCTGCCCCCTGCGACCGATTGGACGCCGCCCGCCGAGAGAAGGGTGTCAAAGGAAATCGTCTCCAAATCCAGAGGGACGCCGGCTCCGATACCGCCGTACAATTTCGTTCCCTCTGCCCTCAAACAGCGGACGGCCCCATCGCCCGCCCTGCCGTCCCCGCTATCCGCCGGAAGGGCCGCCCGGAAGTCCTCGCTGCAAAGCCAAACGCCAGATAAAGCCGCAAAGGACTTAGGGGCGGTTTCCAGTTTTTCGGGTGCTATGAGGCTCAACAGCCGGTAGCTCTGTACCCAAGCGGTTAAGGTATTCCCCGAAGCGTTTTTGCGCCGAATATCCCGCCGCACACGGCCACTGGACAGCTTAATCCATCCGTTGGCATCCTTGTACCCTGTGACGGTTTGAAAGCTCTGGAGGGCGCCCAGAGGGTCTCCTGCGAGGTATTGTGTCTTTGCCTCCTGATAACGTCCGGCAATGTCAGTGGAGAGGAGGGCGAGGGACTCCTTCACCCGGTCCTGGGCCGCCCGCAGGCTGTCATCCTCCGGCATAAAGAAGAGCTGCTGGGAAATCGCGTCTAGCTGCCCCTGCAAAGCCTCTGCCTTGCCGGTCAGGTCGCCGGCTTCCTCCGCCTTCTGGGCGGCCAGCAGGTTCTCCGACCAGCTGGCCCGGGCCTCAGACATCACCTGATTGCGGTAACCGGCCTGCCAGTTGGCAAACTGCCCGGTCACCGCCGCCAGCAACAGCACAGCCACCGAACAAAGAAGCAGGGTATGAAAAGCCATCCGCACCCACCGGCTTTCCAGATAGGGGATGCGAAAAACAAGGCTGCCGCCCAGTCGTTCCGGCTTAAAACTGCGGTTGGAGAGAGGGAAACGGGTTTTTTCGGTTCCTGTCATGATTGGTCACTCCTTTTGTTGTCCTGGAGGGGAAAATCCCCTCGTTTTTGATCTATCCGGCTTCATCGGACGGGAAGAATCCTTTCTCTCGGGATTCCGTCCCGGTTCGACAAAGCCTTAAAACGCACGAAAGCGGCATAAACCGGGAATTCACTCGGTTTATGCCGCTTTCGGCGATATTTGGTTTTTTACGGTCGAAAGGAGGCTGTCCCCTTCGACCGGATGGGACAAGATTTATTCTTCTTCGCTGCTAATCGAGATGCCCAGCTCGTCCAGCTGTGCCTGATCGATCGGGGCGGGGCAGCCGCTCATCAGTTCGGACGCCGACTGGACCTTCGGGAAGGCCGTGACATCCCGCAGGGAATCGGCCCCGCACAGAAGCATCGACAGCCGGTCCAGACCCAGGCCCATACCGCCATGGGGCGGAGCACCGTAGTGGTAGGCGTCGACCAGGAAGCCAAACTTGGCCTCAATCTCCTCATCGGAGAGGCCGAGAGATCTAAACATATGCTCCTGCAGCTCGGAGTCGGTAATCCGCATCGAACCGGAAGCCAGCTCGACGCCGTTGAGCACCAGGTCGTAGCATTTTGCTTTCACTCTGCCGGGATCGGTATCCAGGTAGGGGAGGCACTCGTCCAAAGGCATCGTAAAGGGATGGTGCATGGCGACCCACTTGCCGGTCTCCTCGTCCTTTTCAAAGAACGGGAACTCGACAATCCAGACAAACGCCCAGCCTTCGGGGATGATGTCCAGCCGTTTGGCGCAGGTAGTCCGCAGGGCACCCAGTACCGGCAGGGTGACGCTGTCCCGGTCGGCGACGATGAGGGAAACGTCCCCCTTCTCGCAGCCGAGGCGGGCGAGGATGGCGGAGAGCTGTTCTTCCGAGAAGAACTTCGCGAAAGAGCAGCTGGGCTTCTCATCGACCCAGCGGATAAACGCCAGGCCCTTGGCGCCGATGCCCTTGGCCTGTTCAGTCAGCTTGTCAATTTCTTTGCGGGTATAGGTGGAGGCGCCGCCCTTTAAGGTGATGCCCCGCACCGAACCGCCGTTTGCAACAGCTCCGGCAAAGACCCCAAAAGAGGAGTCCTTGACCAGGTCGGAGATGTCCTGGATTTCCATGCCGTAACGGATATCCGGTTTATCGGTGCCGTACCGCTCCATCGACTCCTGGTAGGTGAGCCGGGGCAGCGGAGTGGGGATTTCTACCCCCATGGCCTTTTCCATCAGATAGTGAACAAACCGTTCGCCCATCGCCAGAATGTCCTCCATATCCACAAAGGACATTTCCAGGTCGATCTGGGTAAATTCCGGCTGACGGTCCGCCCGGAGGTCTTCGTCCCGGAAGCAGCGGGCAAACTGGACGTATTTGTCAAAGCCCGCGATCATCAGCAGCTGCTTGTACATTTGAGGCGACTGCGGCAGGGCGTAGAAGCTCCCCTTATGTACCCGGGAGGGGACGACATAGTCTCTGGCCCCTTCGGGGGTGGACTTAATCATCATCGGGGTGTCGATTTCAATAAACCCTTCACTGGCGAAGAACTCGTGGGCCACAGCGGTAATCTTTGCCCGTTTGATGAGGTTCTGCTGAAGTTTCCGGCGCCGCAGGTCGAGGTAGCGGTATCTGAGCCGCAGTTCCTCATTGGTGTCGGTCTCGTCGGTGATATGGAAAGGCGGGGTCTGGGCCTTGGCCAAAATCCGCAGCTCGGTGACATAGATTTCTACGTCGCCGGTGGGGAGGTCAGGGTTGGGGGCTTCCCGCATCCGGACGGTGCCTCTGGCCATCAGCACATACTCGCTTCTGGCCTCTTTGGCCTTGGCCATCACCGAACGGTCGGTGGTGTCGTCAAAGACCAGCTGGACAATACCGGTGCGGTCCCGCAGGTCGATAAAGACCAGTTCGCCCTTATCCCGGGCCCGGTTGGTGAAGCCGCCGACCACCACTTCATGGCCTGCGTCCGCGGCGGAAACTTCGCCGCAGTAATGGGTCCTCTTCATACCCGTCATTAAATCTGCCATTTTTGTTACGTCCTTCCTTTATGCAATCTGCCGGAGATTCTTTATATCATGATTTTGGACCGTCAAAGGGCCCCATGTTCCCGGCATTTACAAGCATTATTCTTTCACTTCGGGCGCCGGACTGGTCCCCATATTCTCCAAAATCCCGCCAAGGGTGCCTTTGAGCGAATCGCTCAAGTCATCCAGACCGGCGTTATAGAGAAACGCTTTGAGCGGTTCGCCGTCCAGAGAGACCTCGGTGTTTTCACCGGTGGCCATATTCTTGACCGACGCCTTTTTCTCCGCCAGCTCGTTGTCGCCCAGCACCATCGAGAACCGGGCGCCGATCTTGTCGGCGTACTTCATCTGGGCCTTGACGCTGCGGCCGACGATGTCACATTCAGCCGAGAAGCCCTCTTTGCGGAGGATGTCGCAGAGTCTGAGGGCTTCCACCGAAGCGTCCTCCCCAATCGACCCGATGTAGAGATCGCAGGGGGCGGGGGCGGGGATTTCGATGCCCTGGGCCTTCATGACCATCAAGAGCCGTTCAACCCCCATCGCATAGCCGATGCCGGGCTGGTCAGGACCGCCGAGGGACTTGATGAGGCCGTCGTACCGGCCGCCGCCGCAGACAGTGCTCTGGGCTCCCAGGTCGCTGGAAACAAATTCAAAGACCGTCCGGACGTAGTAATCCAGGCCGCGGACAATCCGGGGATTGACGGTATACTGAACGCCCAGGGCGTCCAGCCGCTTTTTCAACCCCTCAAAGTGGGCCTTGCAGTCGTCGCAGAGGTAATCCAGCACCACCGGCGCATCCTTGGCGACCTCGTGGCACTCGGGATTTTTGCAGTCCAGAATTCGCAGAGGGTTCTTATCCAGACGCTCCAGGCAGGTCTCACAAAGCTGATCCTTGCGGGCCTCAAAGTAGCTCTTCAGGGCGGCGTGGTAGTTTTTGCGGCACTCTTTGCAGCCAATAGAGTTGATCTCCAGGGAGATGCCCTGAATGCCCAGCAGGCGGAAGAATTCGCTGACAAAGGCGATGACCTCTGCGTCCGCCGAGGGGGAAGGAGAACCGAACAGTTCCATCCCCAGCTGGTGGAATTCCCGCATCCGGCCCGCCTGGGGCTTTTCCGCCCGGAAGCAGGAGATGGCGTAGGACAGTTTCACCGGCAGGGCGCCGTTAATCAATCCGTTTTCGATGACCGCCCGGTTGACGCCGGCGGTTCCCTCCGGCCGCAGGGCCAGTTCCCGTCCGCCCTGATCGGTGAAGGTATACATCTCTTTCTGGACCACGTCGGTAGTGTCGCCCACCGAACGGATAAACAGCCGCTTGTCCTCGAAGGTGGGGACGCGGATCTCTCCGAAGCCGTATTTGCGGGCGGTATCGAGGAATTTGCGCTCGACAAACTGCCACTTATAGCTGTCGGACGGGAGGACGTCTGCCGTTCCTTTGATTGATTTGATTTCTAATGCCATTGGGTTCTCTCCTATTATCTCTATTTTTGGCTGCGAAGTTTGCCGGATTGTGGCCACTTTCACAAAAAAGTTTCCTATGAGCAAACAAAGCAAGCGAAAAGCACCTGTCCACCGGACGAGCTGCATACGCTTACTTTGCCATCATCCCATATAAAAGGACTGCCTTTAATATCCCTGGTTGACGATAATCCGCCAGTCGAGGTCGCCCCGTTCCAGGCCATGGATCAGGACTTCCGCCGTCGCAATATTGGTCGCCATCGGGATATTGTGGACGTCGCACAGCCGCAGAAGGTTCATCTCATTCTGCTCCAGCGACTTGCTGGTCAGCGGATCGCGGAAAAAGAGCAGCAAATCGATCTCGTTGCAGGCAATCAGCGAGGCGATCTGCTGGTCCCCGCCCTGGGAGCCGCTGAGGAAGCGTTTGACAGTAAGACCGGTCGCTTCCGAAACCAGGCGGCCAGTGGTGCCGGTCGCACAAAGGTTGTGCCTGCTCATAATTCCACAATAAGCAATACAGAACTGCACCATCAGTTCCTTTTTAGAATCATGAGCAATCAGCGCGATGTTCATCGAGATCATTCCTTTCTATACGGCCGAGGCCGCAACTATTTCCAATCCGACTCGTAAACCGGTATATGATGTGATATCAATTAATGGACAATCAGCGGGACATACTGCCCGTCGAGCCGCTGGCAGATTGCTTTGCAGACCCGCTGAACCTCTCCTTTTGGGTCCGGCATCCGGCCGAAGGAGGAAAACATCGTCACCTCCGGATCTTCGGGCACCACCCCAATCAGTTGGGACCCGACCCCGTCGATGACCTCATCCAAGTCCCGCACCACCTGGCGGCGGATGAATTTTCGGCTGACCCGGTTGATGAGCAGCCGGTGGGAGGTAAACCCCCGCTCTGCCATCTCCCGTACTACCTGGCTTCCGTCCCGGACACAGATGGGATCGGGAGTGGTAACAATCAGGGCGAGGTCAGAGACTTCGCAGGCGTACTGGACCCCTTTCCCCAGCCCCGCCGGGGTGTCGAGAAAAATCCAGTCGAAATATCCCCGCAGTCCGTCCACCAGAAGGCGGATGTCCTGCATCAAAATCGGCCCCCGGAGGTTGACCGGCGCGACGATTGCGTAAAGCTCTGAGACATTCGGAGAAGGAATAATGGCGCTGTTGATGTTGCAGCGGCCTTCCAACAGGTCCCCCAAATCGTAGACAACGCTTGAAAGC
The DNA here is from genome assembly GCA_944387995.1 of uncultured Clostridia bacterium. Taxonomy (GTDB): domain Bacteria; phylum Bacillota; class Clostridia; order Oscillospirales; family Ruminococcaceae; genus Faecivivens. The sequence continues at coordinate 27,294 of CALXHB010000053.1, forward strand.
CCCAGCATAATATCCATGCCGCGCAGTCCGGCGTCCAATTCGATCAGCAGAACCCGTTTGCCGGACGAGGCGGCGGCGATCCCCAGAGAAACCGTTAACGTCGATTTGCCGACTCCACCTTTCCCTGACGTGACCGCGATGACTTTTGCTCTTCTGCCAGCCATCCCCGGCCTCCTTTCCGTCCCTGCATCAAATGGGCATAGAACACCCATATAAGGTCCATATAAGCATATATTACCACATTCCGGTCCTAACTTCCAGAGAAATTTTACAGATTTTCACAATTTGTATAAATTCCCATGTTTTTTTGGTAATCTTGCTCTTTTCTTTTTAGAATCGCACAAAATTCACCCTCACCAGTTGGAACAGCTGACCATCCCATCGGCGCACCTGTCCGCCAGCCGCTTACGAGTCCCGCACTTCCTCCTCCCAGGCCTCCAAAATAGACCGAATCAAATGGGAAGCGCCGTACCCCTCTTCCAGCATCACCGCCACCGACACCTCGGCGTCTTCCGCCGGGGCAAAGGCGATGGCGCAGGAGTTGGTGGTGTCCTCGGTCACCTGGGGGGTGCCGGTTTTAACAGCCACCGCATAATCGAGGGTATCCAGAGCGTAAGCCGGGTCCTGCATATTAAGCCCGACCCCGACCATACCCTCTTTAATCGCCTGAAAGTCGGACTCCGACATCTCAAAGGAGGAGAGGACCTCCGGCTCGGTCTTTTCGATCAACTCGCTGCCATCAAAGGAACGAACTTCATCCACCAGGTAGGTCTTATAGCGGGTGCCGCGGTTGGCGATGGTCATCGCTTCCACCGCCATCTGGAGGGGAGAGACCATGGTGTCCATCTGCCCAATTGCCGCCTGGACAACGTTCCCCTGGGTCCAGTTGCCGCCGAGGGAGGCGGTGTGTTCCGGGCTGGACAGGGTCCCGACGGCCCCGCCCAGTTCCAAACCGGTGGATACCCCTAGACCGCAGGCCTGGGCATACTGATTGATGGCGTCGATGCCGGTCCGGCGGCCGACGTCATAAAAGAAGATGTTGCAGGACTTGGTCAATGCCGTGGAAAGGCTGATATCCCCATGAACCCCAAGGCAGGTGGGGTGAAAGGTGTTTCCTTCAATCACCGTATCATAATAGGTATAAACCCCGGTACACCGGACAGTGTCCGTGGGACTGATAACCCCTTCTCCCAGGGCAGCAGCAGCCACCACCGGTTTAAAGGTCGACCCCGGCCGGTAAAGGCCGTCCACCGCCCGGTTGATGAGAGGGGTGTCCACCCCGTTTAACAGCTCCGCATAGTCCTCATAATAGGAAGAAATATCATAGGTGGGGTAGGTGGCCAATGCCAGCACCGCCCCGGTATCGGTATCCAACACTGCAATGGCCCCGCCCTTGGCGTTTCCGCCAGTGTCGGGGTCCCCGGTGGCCCGCAGCAACTGGATATAATCGGCGAGAATCTCCTGCACCTTCTGCTGAAACCCCGCGTCAATGGTCAGATAGACCGAATTGCCCGACTGAGGGGCGAGGGTCTCCTCTTCGCTGATAATCTCGCCGTTTTCCCCCTGTTCCACCGTCCGTTCGCCGTCGGTTCCCCGCAGCAGCGACTCGCAGTACCGCTCAATCCCGAATTTGCCCACATAATCGCTCATCTGGTACCCTTCCGAACGGTAAGTCTCCCACTCTTCCGCCGACATCGGACCGATAGTCCCCAGCAGATGGGGAGCGGTGGTGCCGTCGGGGTAGCTGCGGATGTCTTCTTCCGCAATATCCACCCCTTTCAGCTCCCGGGAACGCTCTTTCAGCTCCAGAGCGGTGGTCAGGGAGATGTCCTGGGCGAAGGTGTACTCGTTATTGACCAGCGAAAACTCCCGCACCAGCATCCCATAGCAGGCCCCGGCGATCTTCCGGCGGCGGACAGGGTCGGTTTCCTCAATCCCATACCGCTCACAGAGCTGGTAGAGGCAGTCGGCGGCGGTGGCGTAACTGCTGAGTCCCAGCGCCTCCCGGAGGGCCTCCACAGCCGCCTCACTGTCTTCGGTAAAGGCGGAACCGTCTTCGTTTAAGGGCAGAGGATCGTACCAGGTTTCCCCATTTTTCTCGCAGAGTTCGATGAGGGATGCAAGCTGTTTTGCTGCCTCGTCCCGAGGGAAAAAGGCATAATAAAAGACGATGTTCAGCCCCGTCCGGTTTTCAGCCAGCGCCTCTCCGTCCCGGTCGCGAATCTCCCCCCGGGCCGCTCGGACGGGAATCACCGAAAGGGTGGTAGAAAGGGTCTGTTCCAGGTAGTGGGCGCCGTCGACAATCTGAATCCGCATCATGCTCAGCAGATACACCGCCGCTGTCACCACCGACAGTCCGGCCAGAACCATCAGCCTCCGTTTGGAGCCTTTTCCCCGGGGGGTTCGGGGTTTAAGATTGAGGATCTGTTGCGGCATCCTAGCGCCTCCTGTTCCGCGGGTTTTCGGGGGTAAAGGGGTGGCGCAGCCGGAGGGAAGAGGGTTCCTCTCCCATCGTCCGCCGCCCGATAAACCGCATAAAAGGGAAAAGCACCCCGGCGCAGAGGCCGGTCAGCAGGCTTTGGAGAAGGATTTCCCCCAGAACCTGTCCGATATTTTCCCCGGCGTACCCCCAGATGAACAGATAGAGTTCCGAGTCCACCAACCGGCAGAGAAAGGTCACCGCCGCTGTCAGCAAAACCGCGCTTCCGGCGGTCCGGCGGAGGAAATTTGCCAGCAGCCAGTCGATGGTCACTCCGGCCACCAGCAGCATCAGCCCATAATAGCCCAGCAGCTTGCCGGCGGATACATCCCACAAAAGCCCGGCCGCAGCGGCAAAACCACAGCCGCCGATCTCATTGGATTCCGACAGCAGCACCGATACCGTCACCGCCACCCCCAGCACCGGACTCACCACCGAGGAAAAGGCCGGCGCGGTCTGCAGCCCGGTCAGCAGCAGCAGGACTGCCGTCCACAAGCCCCATTTTAACGCCTTTCGACTGCCCAGGGTCATACCGGTTTCACGGCCTTCACCAGCAGCATCATCGGGCGGCGCATCTCATCCTGCATGCCGGGCTGGTCCATCATATTTTCCGGCGGCCGGGGCTCCGACAGATCGGTGATCGTGAAACCTGCCCGCCAGAGGGGTTTGAGGTAATCATCCACGGTGCGGTGGTACTTGACGACCTTTTCGCCGAGAAAGATGGCCTCCCGCTCCCCCTCGTAAAAGTAACGGTCCACCGGAAAGTGGAGGATTTTCCCTTCCGGGGAGTAGTACCAGTCCTGACTGCCATAAGCGGTGAAGGTGGGATGTTCCGCCGAAAAGACAAACTGCCCGCCGGGAGTTAGCCAGCGGTAAATCCGACCCACCAACTCTTCATAATCCCGGACATAATGGAGGGCCAGAGAACTGAGCACCACCTCAAAACTCCCGTCCGGAAACCGAACGTCCTCCATCGCTCCCCGGGCAAAATGGACCTGGGGGAAGGTATTTTTCTGCTGGGCCACTTCCAGCATCTTTTCCGACAGATCGACCCCCAGTACCCCCTTTGCCCCATTTTCCGCGGCGTAAAGAGCGTGCCAGCCGTACCCGCAGCCCAGGTCCAAAACCCGCTTGCCGGAAAAGTCCGGCAGCATCGGCCGCAGGGTCTGCCATTCTCCAGCCCCTTCCAGTCCCAGTTTGGAGCGGCTCATCTGGCTGTATTTGGCAAAAAACTCCGGATCGTCGTACCGGTTTTCTTTCATCCTTTCGACACTCCTTTTTAGGCATCTGGCCTACCATCTCGAAGGGCTTAGGCGCCGTCTTCACTGTCCCCGCCTTTACCCGGAAAATCGGTGACCACAAAGACCGACGAGGCCCCTTCTATGTCGGCGGCGGGCTTAACACTGGCCCAAAGGCTAATGCCGCTCTCCTCCATCTGTACATCCACCACTTCTCCGATTAAAATTCCTTCGGGGAAGCTGCCGGTAAGGCCGGTGGTGATGAGCAAACTTCCGGGAGCCAGTTCCGCCTCCCGGGGAATCAGTTCCATTCGGGTCAACCCTTCCCGGGACAGTTCCAGATTGCCGGTGACATTGCCGCTGTCGCCAGTATCGGCCGCCACCGCCCCGACGTTGCAGTCGGGGGAATAAAGGGTCACCACCCGAGAGGTGGTCAGGCTCAGTTCCCCCACATATCCCACCAGACCGCCGCTGGTCATCACCGGGTCATAAAGGGAAACCCCCGAAAGGCTCCCCTGATCGATGGTAAAAGCAGAAAAATCGGCGGGGTCCCGGGCGATCACCGAAGCGTCCAACAGGGTGAGCTCTGGATTTTCCTGCCGGATTTGCAGCATCTCCCGCAGCCGCTCGTTTTCATTCTCCAGCGACTGGTACTGGGCCAGCTGCTGCCGCAGGGAGTCCACCTCCTGCTGCAAATCCAGTGTTTTCTGATAGTTTTCCCGGGCATGGAAAAAGACGCTTCCCCAATCACTGGCAGTATCGGTCACCACCTGGGCTATCTTCTGAAAAGGATAGAGGGCCAACGAAAGGGCCTGTTGGGGCCAGGTGGCAATCCCCCCCGACCGGGCGGAAAAGACCATCATCCCCACCAACACCGCCACGGCGGCAAGCAGGAGCTTTCCTTTTCTGCTTTTGAAAAAATCGCGCACCTGCCCGCCTCCCTTCCAAGGAAATCTACTTTTTCACCGCAAATCCCACCGGTCAACTATCCATCCAAGCAAAATCCTAATCCTTAAGAACTCTGCCGGTCATATTGAGGCAGGTCCTCTTCACTGAGGGCGTCCGCCATTGCATCCAGATTATCCAGCACCAGTCCCGCCCCGACTGCCACGCAGTCCAGCGGATTCTCGGCAATCTTCACCGGCATACTGGTGGCCTCGTGAATCAGCCGGTCGATGCCCCGCAGCAGCGCGCCGCCGCCGGTCAGCACAATCCCCCGGTCGATAATGTCGGCCGAAAGGTCCGGAGGGGTCCGTTCCAGGGTGTAATGGACCGCTTCCACCACTTCCTTTAAAGGGTCGGCCAGCGCCTGGCGCACCTGCTGGGAGGTGATATGGACCGACTGGGGAAGGCCGGTTAACAGATTGCGGCCTTTAATCTCCATCGAAAGTTCCTGTTCCCCCTCACCATTCAGAGGCATCGCACTGCCAATCTCGATTTTCACCCGCTCGGCAGTGGGCTCGCCGATCAGCAGGTTAAAATTCCGCCGGACGTAAGAGATAATTGCCTCGTCAAACTTATCCCCGCCGACCCGGACGCTCCGGGACGCGACGATTCCCCCGAGGGAAATCACCGCCACCTCACTGGTCCCGCCGCCAATGTCCGCGATCATCGAAGCGGTCGGTTCCGACACCGGAAGACCCGCTCCCAACGCCGCCGCCATCGGTTCCTCGATGACCAGCACCTTTCTGGCCCCGGCCTGTTCGGTCACATCCCGGACCGCCCTTCTTTCGACGCCGGTGACGCCGGAGGGGACACAGATCACCACCCGCGGACGGATCAGGAAACTGCTGCCGGCTGCCCGCTGGATCAGGTCTTCCAGCATGCTGATGGTGATATCAAAATCGGCGATGACCCCATCCCGCAGCGGCCGCACCACAGCCACCGAATCGGGCGTCCGGCCGATGACTTCCTTGGCCGCCTCCCCGACGCAGCGAACCTTATCGGTGTGGACATCCACTGCAACCACGCTGGGCTCCCGGATGATAATGCCCCGGCCCTTCATATAAACCAGGGTGTTGGCGGTACCCAGGTCAATGCCGATATCTTTGGTAAAAAACATACTAACGGGTCCTCCTTTTACAGAATCCCACAGGCGCTAAGCTCCCGTTTCAGCCGCCCTGCCGGCAGCCCAACCACATTCCAGTAGTCTCCCTCAATCTTTTGCACCAAAAGGCCGCCCAGCCCCTGGATGCCGTAGCTGCCAGCCTTGTCAAACGGTTCCCCACTGTCGAGATAACCGGAGATTTCCGACTCCGACAGGGGATAAAACCAGACCTTGGTCTCCACCGAAAAGGTCTTCGCCTTTTGCTTCTCCCCATCCCGGTAGAAAAAGCTGACGCCGGTAATCACCCGGTGGCAGCGCCCGGACAGGGTGCGGAGCATCCGGGCGGCGTCTTCAGAAGAGGCGGGTTTCCCCATCACTTCCCCGTCCGGAGAGACGACCACCGTATCCCCGCCAACCACCAGAATGGGTATACAATCTGTATTATCATTACAAAATGTATTATATACAGTCTCCGCCTTGCAGCGGGAAAGGGTCTCCACCAGCCGTTCGGGCGAAAAATCCGCAGGGTTTAAGCTCTTTTCATCAAACGGGGACGGCTGGACGGTAAAGTCCGGAAAAATCAGCCCCAACAGCTCCTTCCGGCGGGGAGAACCGGAAGCAAGAATCACCTGACATTTTTTCATCACAACTTCCGCCCCCATAACAAATATCCCGCCATTGCGGCGATGAGTCCGATCATCTGGGCGACGTTCAGCTCCAGATAGATTCCCAGGTTAATCCGAATCACCGACAAATCCAGCGTTACCGCCTGGGGGTAGCCAAATCCAATCGAATCCCCCAGAGTCAGCCAACGCAGAAAGTAAACCGACTCTCCCAAATAGGTGAGCAGCGACCCGACAATCAGCCCGCCCATCAAAAAGAGCAGCAGGATGACCGTCTTTTTCATCGGCCGCCCGCCCCCTCATGGACACCGGTGGAACCGAATCCACCCGCCCCTCGGCCGCTGGCCGGCAAGGGTTTGTCCATTGGATACTCCTCCGCCTCCGGCAGCAGGACTGGGGTTACCACCAGCTGGGCAATCCGGTCGCCGGGAAGGACAGTAAATGCCTTTTTGCTGTGGTTATACAGCGGCACCATCAGCTCCCCCCGATAGTCCGAGTCAATGACCCCGACGCAGTTGGCGAGGCTGACCCCAGCCTTAACCGCCAGACCGCTGCGGGGATAAACCATCCCGGCGGTGGAGTAAGGGAGCACCATCGCGATGCCAGTGTGAATCATCACCGTCTCGCCGGGGGCAATCTCCACCGGCCCGTCCATACAGGCCGCCAGGTCAAATCCGGCACTTTCCTCGGTGGCCCGATAGGGCAGCCGGGCGTCCGGCCGCAGTTTCTGAAAATATACCTTCTGCACTTCCATTTTTCTTTCCCTTTCCGACATAAGCCGACAAAAAACGACAGTTTCCGCTCCGGCTCCTGCAAAATGAGCGTCACCGGGCGTTTACAAAAAATAAAAATCTTACGGTGGAAAACCTTTCTGCCGGACGGATTTTTCACCGCATCCCCGGCCGGTTCTCCACAAGGGATGGTATTTTTCCACCATTTTAACCGACTTTTCCACCAAGGGCCTTAGAAAAATCCACCGGTGGGATTTTCGGCATCCTTTAAGATCTTTGCACTTTTCTGTGCAGGGGAAAAGCGGACTTTCTTTTACAAAACCTTTACATCACCCCGCGGGTATAAAGCCCCCGGGTGTAATTCTCCTCCGGTTCTCCCCACTTCCAGCGACCGATGACCGCTGCAACCTCTTCGGGGCTTTCGATGGTGAAATCGAGAAGAACAAAGCCAAAGGGCTCTAACTCCTCCTGCCGGTCAGACATCGACAACGGCAGGCTGTTGAGAAGGTAGCTCACCCGGTTGTCCGGCGACAGGATGTTTTCGGGCCGGTCGCACCGGACCGGGAAACGGATTCCCTTGCGGTCGATGAGGTAACCCTTCCGACCACAGGCCTTGCAGCCGATCTGAGCCCGGACCGGGCAGTTGCGCAGCGCCATCAGCGCCATCCTGCCGTAGCCATAAATGCCCGTTTCCACCGGCGAAAGGCGGGCAAGTCCCCGCAGCTGGGAAAGTTTCCCCTCGGGAGAGAGGACCGCCCCTTTCAGTCCCATCCGCTTGGCCTCGTAGAGGGCCTCGGGATTGGTCAGGTTGAGATAAGGCCCGCCGTAACAGGTAAAGGGAAGCCCCGACCCTTCCGCCAGGGCAATATGAGCCCCGCTCTCGCAGTAGAGGGCATGGAAGCCCGCCTCCCAAAGACGCTTCAAAACGTCGCCGCAGGGGGTTTCTTCAAAGGTAAACCGGGGGAGCACAGGCAGGATCTTTTCCACAGGGAACGGCGTTTCCCCCTGATCTGCCAGCCGCAGCAGTTCCGCTGCCGGCAGAATCACCCGGTCAAAGAAACCTTCCGCCTCCCGGGGCATCTGAGAAACCGACTGAAACTTTCCCCAATGTTCCGGCTTCCGGCCGGTTCCCGGGATGACCGGGTATTTAGGAAGCGGCAGGTTCACAAAACGGCCGGTCGGTTTTTCCCGTTGGGCGTCCAGCTCTTCCACCGCGGTCCGCCGCAGCAGGTTTAAGAGAACCGGACGGATGGAGACTTCCCCCAGTTCCACCTTAAGCCCCTCTTCCGGCAGATAATAAGGGGTCGACCCCAGACGGCTCAGCTGCCGGTAGGCAAAATCCCGGTCAGCCGGGCGGTTTTCACCGGCCGATTCGACCGATTCGTCACTTTGGGCGGTGACGGTGTGCTCCCCGTCCGACAGGGTGAGAATCGGAGGCTTTCCCGCTTCCGCTTTCAGTTCCATCGAAACCGGCACCCGGGACTGTTCTTTATGGTAGAGGTTGCGCAGTTCTCCGAAAACGCCGCTGGCCGCCGTCACGTCTTCTTTGGTGCGGAAGCCGAACATGCTCTTGTCCCGCCGGCCGTCAAAGTAGCCGGAGGTAAAGCCGCTGCGGGAGAAAACCGCCCGCAGGGCGTCCAGATCGGGTTTTTCGCCGTTTAACGCCTGTTTGCAGGCGGTCACGGCCGCCGCCACATATTCCGGCCGTTTCATCCGGCCTTCGATTTTAACCGACGTGACTCCCATCGACTGGATGGCCTGAAGCCGGGGAATCAGGTCCATATCCTTGAGGGAAAGGACGTTTTCCCCGGTCTTTCCCTTTCCCTCCCCGCCTGCGGTAAAGGGCAGACGGCAGGGCTGGGCACACTGGCCCCGGTTGCCGCTCTTGCCGCCGAGGGCAGCGCTTAAATAGCATTGGCCGGACACCGACATACAGTGGGCCCCATGGACAAAGATTTCGGTTTCCAGAGAGGTGGACTGGACAATCGCCTGGATCTCCTTTTCGGTCAGCTCCCGCGCCAGCACTACCCGGGAAAATCCCAGTTTCTCTGCCAGTTTTGCCCCGGCGGGAGAATGAATCGCCATCTGGGTGGAGGCATGGAGCGGCATATCCGGAGCGTACTGCCGAACCAGCGACGCCACCCCCCAGTCCTGGACAATCATCGCGTCGACGCCGGCCTCCACTGCCGCCTCGATACACCCTTTAAGAGATTCCAGTTCCGACTGGAAGACGACGATGTTTAACGCCTGGTGAATTTTGACGCCGCACCGGTGGGCATAGGCAACCGCCTCCCGCAACTCGTCTCCATCAAAATTCTGGCTGTTTTTTCGGGCGCTGAAATTCTTCTGCCCCAGGTAGACCGCGTCCGCGCCGCAGCGCACCGCCGCGGTCAGTGCATCCATCGACCCGGCAGGGGCCAGTATTTCCAGTCGCGGTTTTTCCATCGGATTTCCTCTCTTTCGTCCTATTTACCAGCGGCCGTGGCGATTGTTGTGGTTGCCGCTGTTACCGGCAGCCCCACTATCTTCCGGCCCATTGTTTGCTTCTGTCCCGGCTTCGTCCACGGAGGCGGATTCCTCTGCCGGAGATTCCTGCTCTACCTGATCCCGTAAGGTCAAAAGCTCCAGATCGCTTTTTAACTTTTGGTTTTCCTGCACAAGCCCTTCCACCGCCCGGCGCAGTTTATCCACCATGGTTTTGGCGGCAGCAGCCTCTTCGGCGTAGGTTTTCAGCTGTCCCCGGAAATTATCCGCGTCATCTTCGTTGCGGGATGCATCGTCGATCAGCTCCAAAGCGGTCATCACTGCCGCCGAAAGGAGGCTGGTGCCGGGGTTATCATCCATAAAACGGTTGATGCGGCTGTCCAGCTGTCCAGCCAGTTGGTTGACATATTCTTCACTTTCTTCAGTCGACAGGCAATAGGTCCTGCCGCAGATGTTCACTTTTACCTTCTGCATGGCTATTCCTCCAGTTTCCGGCCCCTTAAACCGGCCGGTTATCTGGCGCCACGAGCTTTCGGCGCCAAAAGTCTATACGACATTATTATACCTTTTTTTCGTCATTCTGAAAAGGGCTTTTTGCTTTTTTTACAATTGGTCTGCAAAAAGAAAGTCCCAGGGGATATTCGAAAAGAAATCGAAAAATTTTCTTAAATTTCGCTACTTTTATGCAATTTGTTCGGAAATATGCTATAATGAAAAGAAAAGGGAGGGAATCAGATGATGGATTATCCAGAAAAGCTACAAATCTTTGCTAAGTGGCTGTCCGAAAGCCGCCGGGCGGTCTTTTTCGGCGGCGCAGGGGTCAGCACTGAATCCGGAATTCCAGACTTCCGCGGGACCGGTGGGCTGTACCACGAAACCTATTCAGACCCGCCGGAAGAGATTTTAAGCGGCGATTACTTTTACCGATACCCGGAAAAGTTTTACCAATTTTACTGGGACAAGATGGTCTACCCCGACGCAAAACCCGGTCCGGCCCATCAGGCCCTAGCGACTCTGGAAAAAACCGGCCATCTGTCAGCGGTGGTCACCCAGAATATCGACGGGCTGCACCAGGCGGCGGGAAGCGGCCGGGTTTACGAGCTCCACGGCAGCGTCCACCGCAGCCGCTGCACCCAGTGCGGGAAGCGGTTTACGCTATCAGAAATGCTGGCGCTCAAAGAAAAGGGAACGGTTCCTCACTGTTCCTGCGGCGGCATCATCAAGCCGGAAGTGGTCCTCTACGGCGAAAGCCTGGACGAGGATACCCTTCTGGGAGCGGTCAACGCCATCCGGCAGGCGGACCTCTTAATTGTTGGAGGCAGTTCTCTCACCGTCTACCCGGCTGCGGGACTGATTCAGTACTATCCCGGCAAACGGCTGGTGCTGATCAACAAATCCCCCACTCCCCAGGACAACGAGGCAGACCTGTTGTTCCGGGAAAGCATCGGGGAGGTCCTCACCGGAGCTTTAAAGCTGGCCGGCATCGGAGAGGAGGTTTTTAATGAAAAAGCTCCCGTATAACCGGCAGTATGTGACCATTGCGGTCTACGCTTTCCTCGTCATTCTAGCCAGTGCAGCCTGTATATTCTGCCTGCTTAACTACGTCAATGTCCTGGGATTTTTCGGCTCCATCCTCAAAATTCTCTCCCCCTTCATCTGGGGAGCTTGTCTCGCCTATCTGCTGAACCCGATCCTCAAGTCGGCCGAAAAGCTGCTGGGCTGGATTTCCCGGGGGAAACTCTCCCGCCGGAGCAGCCGGTCAATTGGGATTCTGCTCACCTACATCTGTGCCATCGCGATTTTGACGGTGCTGCTGCGGATTATCCTGCCTCAACTGGTGGAAAGCTTGACCAACCTGATTCCTCAGCTGATTGCCTGGATCAACACGATTCCCACCCTGGTCAACGATCTGGTGACCCGGTATAACCTTGATTTACAGCTGCTCACCCAAAACGACACCATCAACGCCATTGTCTATCAAATGCGGCAGACGGTTACCGATTTTGCCAGTGACCTCACCTCTCTGATTCCCCAGCTGTTCCAGCTGACCAGTTCGGTGGTTGGATGGGTGCTGAACCTCTTAATCATCATCATCCTGCCGGTGTATCTGCTGTCCAGCAAAGAGCTGCTTTTTGCCCACGTGAAAAAGTTAAGCTATGCGCTGCTCCCCCGGGGCGGGGTCGACCGGCTGATTGTCCTCACCCACACCGCCAACGACATCTTCAGCGGTTTTATCATCGGTAAAATCCTCGACTCGGCGATTATCGGCAGCATCTGCTTCATCGTTATGGCCCTTTTCAATTGGCCCTATGCGATGCTCATCAGCGTCATCGTCGGCATCACCAACATCATCCCCTATTTTGGCCCGTTTATCGGGGCAATTCCCTCCATCCTGCTGCTGCTGATTATCGATCCTCAGACGGCGGTCATGTTTACCATCTTTATCTGCATTTTGCAGCAGATCGACGGCAACATCATCGGTCCGAAAATCCTGGGCAACTCCACCGGTCTTTCGGCCTTTTGGGTTATCTTCTCGATCACCCTGTTCAGTGCCCTCTTGGGTCCCATCGGCATGATCATCGGCGTCCCCACCTTCGCGGTTATCTATATGCTGGTGCGGGAGATGGCCGGCTGGCTGCTCCAGCGGAAGGGAATGTCCCCCGAAACCGGAGATTATGCCTCTGCCCAGGCGCCCATCATCTATAAAGAAGAAAAGGTCAAAACCCACAAATCCCGATTATTCCAGCTTAAAAAGCCAAAATAAGCCGAAAACGCCCGCTGTATCTAAGAACGATACAGCGGGCGTTTTATTATCGACGGAGATTTTCCTTAAAAGGGACAATTGAGTTACAGGGTAACCTTTTCGGTCAGAACCTCGTCCGAGCTGTGGCCGACCATGATCTCAAAGTCGCCATGCTCAAAGACAAAAGCCTCGTTGTTCCAGAAGGAGAGCATCTCGGTGGTGACGGCAAAGGTAACCGTCTTCTTTTCACCGGGGGCGAGGTCAATCTGGGTAAAGTCCTTGAGTTCCTTGACCGGACGAACCACCGAAGCGGCGACGTCGTGGATGTAGAGCTGGACCGTTTCCCGGCCGGCCACGTCGGAGGTGTTCTCCACCTCCACCGAAACCTTCAGCGGCAGGCCACCTTCAGTCTTTTCGACCTTGAGGTTCTGATAGTGGTATTCCGAGTAGGAAAGGCCGTAACCAAAGGGGAAGAGCGGCTCATTCGGGCAATCCAGATAGCAGGAGACATACCGATGGGGCTTACCCACAACCGGGCGGCCAGTGTTCATATGGTTATAGTAAACGGGGACCTGGCCCACCGTCTGGGGGAAGCTCATCGAAAGCCGGGCCGAGGGGTTGACATCGCCGAAAAGAACGTCGCCGATGGCAGGACCCGCCTCGCTGCCGAGGAACCAGGCCTGTACCACCGCGTCGCAGAAAGGCAGCACCGGACGGATTTCCAGCGGACGGCCGCTAAAGATAACCGCCACAACCTTTTTGCCCATATCGTGTAGCCGTTCCAGCATCTTTTCCTGGTTGTGGGAAAGCCGGAGGATGGTACGGCTGGCCGACTCGCCGGTATCGTCAGGATGTTCGCCGACAGCGGCAATGACCACGTCGCAGTCCGCGAGGGTTTCCAATTCGGCCGTCTGGTCGGAGACGTCGAAGAAGCCCATCTGCATCGGTTTAAGCTCTTCGGTCATCGCCATTTTGACCTCTGCCCCATGTTCGGTCAGACCCTGCAGGAGGGTGGTGCTTCCGGAAGCCGCAATAATCGACCAGCCGCCGAGAACGCTCAGAGAATTAGCAAACGGCCCCGCCAGCCCAACTTTCGCGCCTTTTTTCAGGGGGAGGATTTTGCCTTCGTTTTTCAGCAGCACGACGCAGCGGGCCGAGATTTCTCTGGCCAGCGCCATATGAGCCGCACACTGATGGAGCTCTTTTTCCTTTTCGGGGTCAGCGCCCTTAAAGGGATTCTCAAAGAGGCCCAGCTTGTTTTTCAGTTTCAGAATCCGCCAGACCGCCTCGTCAATCAGCTTTTCGTCGATTTCTCCCGAACGGACCAGTTCTTTGCCGTAGTTGAGGATATGGGTGGACATCATCTCGATATCGACACCAGCTTTGAGGGCGTACTTGGCCGCCTCTTTGCCGTCGGCAGCAAGGCCGTGGGGAATCATCTCGTTGACCGCGTCAAAATCGGTGATGGCGACCCCGTCAAAGCCCCACTCGTCCCGGAGGATCTTGCGGTAGAGCTTCTGACTGCCGGTGGCGGGAATCCGGTCGATGGTGTTGAAGGAAGTCATGCCCATTGCAGCCCCGGCATCCACCGCCGCTTTATAGCCGTCCAGGTAGAACTCTCTGAGCATTCCGTCGGATACGTCGACGGTGTTGTAGTCCCGGCCGCCTTCGGCAGCGCCATAACCGCCAAAATGCTTAAAGCAGGAGGCAATCCGGTCGGGGGCGGAGACGTCCTCACCCTGGTAGCCCTTGACGGTCGCTTCGGTCATCCGGGCAATCAGCAGCGGGTCTTCGCCGGGGGATTCCATGACCCGCCCCCAACGGGGGTCGCGGACCAGGTCTGCCATTGGCGAAAAGGTCAGCTGAACGCCGGTAGCGGCGGCTTCCCGAGCGGCCATCGCGGCAGCCTCTTCCATCAGATCGGTGTTAAAGCTGCTGCCCATGGCCAGCGGAATCGGGTAGATGGTTTTTAAGCCGTGGATAACGTCGGCCATGAACAGCATCGGGATGTGGTGGGGCTGAAGCTCCATGTGGTGTTTCTGCATCTCGATGATCTTTTCAGCGCCGAAAGCATTTAAGGTGCTGCCGAGGAGCGGCACATCCTCCGGTTTGAGATTCATCTGCTGCATCGGGCCGGTCAGGTCCACCGACTCTTCAGTTCCGAAGAAGTTCGGAGAGAGCTGGGTCATTTCACCCAGTTTTTCTTCCAGGGACATGTCGGCGAGCAATGCCCGCAATTCTTTTTCGGTCATAAGAATGCCTCCTTTGGCTTTTTATTTTCATCATAAAACATTTCCGCAGTTCTGCCTGTTCCACACAAGGTAAGCCTGTCTCGCAGTACAAACCCTTTGGGACGGGAATGCCGTATCGGTACTTTAAAGGCGCCGATACATAACATTAGTTGTAGATTTGCTGACGCACCGGGTCTGGCTTCTGCGGCTGTGTAAACGGATCGTACCCGCCGCTCCCATAATACTCGGTCATCTGCTTCTGCCCGTAGAAAAGGACGTTTTTGTATGAATAGTAGTCTACATACACATCCAAAAAGCTGTTTACGCTGGCCACCAGTTTGGTGCCGTTATAGTTGACGGTGTGTTCCGGACAATAGGAAAAAACCAGAAAAAGCGCACCAAATAAACCTATGCATCCAAACAGTGCGGCCGAACCGATTTTCAGAAGGACCTCCAGCAAACGGGGCTTTAGGTCCCGTATTTTTTCCCGAGTATTGACCCACAAGAGCGCCACCCCGACGCTGCATATTCCCATGCAGCTTAAGATTACCCGCGGGATACTTCGTAAGGTATCACCGGTAATCGTTTGGACGGCAGCCACTGCCAGAATACAGCAGAGGACAAAAAGGAGAGGGATAATCCCCCAAAACTTTTTCAGCGTCTTTCTAATAGGCATTTTCTTTTTCATAAACCGCTAAAGGGCAGCAGAAAATCAGCGACGATGCAGCTGCCAAATTTATTGCAGTTTTTCGTTATAATGGGCCCGTTCACCGCCGATATAGGGCGCCCGGCTGCGGGCCAAAAGCAAAATCGCTTCCCCGACCCGGTTCACACTGACCCGGACCGGCACCGCCACCGGTTTAAGGTGCATCCCGATCAGCGTCCCGCCGATGTCGATACCGGCTACCGCCTTCACTTCCGGCACCAGCACCGGTTCGTGCATCTTCTGATAAGCGGTGGTGGCAAAGGAACCGCCGGCGTGCATCTGGGGAACGGCGTTGACTTCGTCCAGCCGGTGCCATTCCGCCGCTGCCTGTTCGATGACCAGCGCCCGGTTTAGGTGCTCGCAGCACTGGGCCGCCAAAAACAGCCCCAGGCCGGAGATCACCTCGTCCGCAGCATCAAAAACCGCTTCGGCGGCTTCCATGCTCCCCACCGAACCGATCTTCTGCCCGATGATTTCACTGGAACTGCATCCAATGACGACAAAATCTCCCGGACGATAACGGGTCTGGGCGAGCAGCTCTGTCAAAGCGCTCTTGACCTCCTGCTTAACGGTATCCAAAAACGCGGTTTCCATCCCGCATCCCCCTTATCTGCAAATGGTATAACATAAAACGAAAGGGAGCTTATCGGACCACGATCCGGTAAGCTCCCCTGCCAGTTCGCGGGCTTATTTCTGCAAATTCCGCTCAAACCGCTCGAAATACCCAACCATCTCTCCGTTTTCATCCCGGACAGGGTTGATGTATTTCCGTTCGTTGTAGACGCTGACGCCGAGGTAAATCTCATTGCCGTGGTTTTTGAGCTTCTCCACCGCCGCCAGCAGCATCTCTTTGGATTTTTCCGAATGGCAGGTAAAAATCGACTGGCCCACCAGGTCCCGATAGCCTCTGACATCATAATAATGGTGACGGGCTTCTTTATTCATGTAGCGGATAATATGGTTCATATCCACAAACACGATCCGGTAAGGGATACTGTCCAGAATATAGGACATCATCTGATTTTCATCCATTTGCCATCCTCCTGACTCCATCCGCCCCAGAAGGGCGGTAAAAGCAAAATTAGTACTGCCGGCCCCAGTAAACCAGCTTCTTCGCCGGCTTGCCGCAGCAGACGCACCGGTCGCCGACCGGTTCCTCTCCAAAGGGAATGCAGCGGGATTTTAGGCCGGTGTCTTCCTTGATCTTGTCCTCGCAGGCCTCGTCTCCGCACCACATAGCCCGGATAAAGCCGGACTTTTCAGCTGCGATGGTCTTAAACTCGTCCCAATCGTGGGCGTCCCAGGTACGGTTGCGGCGGTTTTCCAGGGCTTTCTGATAGAGGCCGTCGTGAACCGCCTGGAGGGCCTGCGGAATGGCAGTCTCCAGCTCGTCCAGCGAAACGACGATCTTTTCTCTGGTGTCCCGGCGAACCAGCACGCACTGGTTGTTCTCGATGTCCTTCGGGCCCAGTTCGAGACGGAGCGGCACACCCTTCATCTCATACTCGCTGAACTTCCATCCGGGGGAGTTGTCGCTGTCGTCCAGTTTCACCCGGGCCACCGACTTCGCCTTTTCAAATACCTCGTTGGCCTTGTCCAGAACGCCGGGCTTGTGCTGGGCAATCGGGATGATGACCAG
Source organism: uncultured Clostridia bacterium (assembly GCA_944387995.1). GTDB lineage: Bacteria > Bacillota > Clostridia > Oscillospirales > Ruminococcaceae > Faecivivens. The sequence continues at coordinate 44,215 of CALXHB010000053.1, forward strand.
CTGGATGGGAGCGATGGCGGGAGGCAGCACCAGACCGTTATCGTCGCCGTGGGTCATGATGATACCGCCGATCAGACGGGTGGAAACGCCCCAGGAAGTCTGGAAGGGGTAGGCGAGCTTGTTGTCCCGGCCGGTGAACTGGATGCCAAAGGCCCGGGCAAAACCGTCGCCGAAGAAATGGCTGGTGCCCGACTGGAGGGCAACGCCGTTGTGCATCATGGCCTCAATGGTAAAGGTCTCTTCCGCACCGGCAAACTTTTCCTTCGGGGTCTTTTCACCCTTCAGAACCGGAATAGCCAGAGAATCTTCGCAGAAATCGGCGTAGATGTCCAGCATCTGCCGGGTCTCCCGCTTGGCCTCTTCGGCGGTTTCGTGCATTGTATGGCCTTCCTGCCAGAGGAATTCCGATGTCCGCAGGAAGGGGCGGGTGGTCTTCTCCCAGCGCATAACCGAGCACCACTGGTTATAGAGCTTGGGCAGGTCCCGGTAGGAATGAATAATGTGGGCAAAGTGCTCACAGAAAAGGGTCTCGGAGGTGGGACGGACACAGAGACGTTCGGTCAGCTGATCTTCACCGCCCATCGTGACCCAGGCGCACTCGGGCGCAAAACCGACCACGTGGTCCTTCTCCTTCTGGAGGAGGCTCTCGGGAATCAGCATCGGCATATAAACATTTTCATGCCCAGTGGCTTTAAACCGCGCGTCGAGGATTTTCTGGATGTTCTCCCAGATCGCATACCCGTAGGGGCGGAAAATGATGCAGCCGCGGACGCTGGAATATTCGCAAAGTTCGGCTTTGACGACAACGTCGGTATACCATTTGGCAAAATCGGTCTCCATCGAAGTGATGGCTTCGACCATTTTCTTCTGCTGTGCCATGTACAATTTCTTCCTTTCATCTCTTTAACAGGCATTTTCTGCACGGCCTGTTGCCGTATCAGATAGTCAATTCGATTATAGCAGTTTTCCAAGCGGTTTGCAAGAAAAAAAGAGGTTCCAACATGGAACCTCTCGGGCAATCGTTTCTTTTTTACAGTAAATGTCTTATTTCTTCCAAACGCTCAGCGCCATAAGCAGCAGGTAAAGAACCACAGCCGGCAACAAAATCCACCGGCCCGCCACCATGCCGAAGCAGCTGATCAATACGCCCACACTGTAACAGAGGAGAATCATTCCATATACCAACATCCGATGGGAGGCTTCCTGTCCGCCGCCTTTTCTCCAATCCCAGAAGCTGATGGTCAGCTGACGGAAGTTGTTGGTACAAAAGAGGGTGGAAGTGGCGACACCCTCACATTTTTTGAAGATGTTATATTGCAGTTCCGACAGGAAAAAGATCGGCCCCACCCGCAAAACCCCGGGTAAACTTTCCGGGAAAAAGAGACAGGCTGCCACACACAACGTTTCCACCAACAGCGTAAGGCCGTAAGTGAGCTTTTTGCCACCGATTTTTTCCAGTTTTTCCGGCAGCAGAACGGTCGCCGACATCCCAATCAGAAAGAACACCAGCATCATAAAATGGAAGAGAGCGGTCAACCAGTCTCCGCCTGCAAGCACTTCCCACATCCCGATGATATTCCCGGTCTGGGCCAACGGAAAGGTGTGCCCGCAGGAAACCACCCCGTATCCGCCGCAGATGCCCCCTGCAACAGCCAGCAGACTATAAGCAGCAAGCCGTTCACAGATGTTTTCCGCTTCATATTGCATTGTTTTTGTCATTCCCGACTCCTCCATGGATCTCAGCTGTTAAATCTGTCTATATTTTAACACACTCTTCTCCGGTGGGGTAGGCTCAAATCCGACAAAGCGAGCAGCTTTTTCCTGCATTTTTCCCACAGATTGCCGGTTATAATTGCAAAAATATGCAGGGCAACAAAAAACGCCCTGCATATCCGCTGATTTTTTACATGGTTTACGCAGCCCCGTCCATTTCAGCGCTGACCGCGTCCAACGCCTCCAACATCGTTTCGGCGAAAATACCGTACCCCTTTTCGGGGTCGCTGACAAAGACATGGGTCACGGCGCCGACCAGCTTGCCGTCCTGGATAATGGGACTTCCGCTCATTCCCTGAACAATGCCGCCGGTGGCGGCGATCAGTGTGGGATCGGTGATCCGGATTACCAGGTTGCGGGAAGGCTCGTCCTCCGAATAAGTCACCTTTTCAATCTGCACCGAGTAAAGCTGCGGCTCACTGCCTCCGATGGTCGCCAAAATCTGCGCTTCCCCCGAATGGACCTCCTGGCTGGAGGCTACCGGCAAAAGCTGGTTGTCCGAAGTCCGAATTAGACTGTCCCCCTCCGCCTGGGCAATCAGCCCGCAGGAGAGGTTAGCCAGTACCGTGCCGGAACTGACAAGCCCATCCTTCCCCAGAAGGCCGGACAGAGAGAAGGCGCTGTTTAAAAACGCTCCCTGCAGCTCTCCGGGACTTCCGGCGGTTCCCCGGGTAACTCCCAAAACGGTGGCGCCGCAGACCTTTCCCCACTGGAGGGGCAGCAGTACGCCAGTATCGGCGTCACAGACCCCGTGACCCAGGGCCGCAAAACAGCCGGAAGCAGGGTCATAAAAGGTAATCGTCCCGATGCCGGCGGAGGAATCCCGCACCCACAGCCCAGCCAGCCACTGCCCATCGGAGGACTGGACCGGCGTAAGGGAAGTGGTACGGGCTTCACCTTCCCGTTCATAGGTAATGGATAATTCCCGCCCGCTCTCTCCGGCGGCGGTGATGGCGGCGGAGAGGACGTCAAAGGAATCCACCGTCTCCCCCCCGGCGGTATGGATAATATCTCCCGCCTGGAGACCCGCCTGCTGAGCGGGACAGATGGTGCCGGAGCTGGTCTCCACCGGCGACAGGGCGGCGATTACTGCTCCGTCGGTCAGCATCTTAAGGCCGAAGACGTTGCCGCTGGGAACGACGTATCGGGTCTCGGTCTCGCAGACCACCACCGTCTTAACCGGTATAATGCCCCCCAGCAGCAGGGAAAAGCGGCTGGTTTCACCCTCTTGCTGAAGGCTCTGTTCCAACTTTTCGGCCTCTTTTTCGGCGTCCGCCGCCCCGACCAAAACCGGCACCACCTCTTCGTCCTCCTCTTCGGCCACCGGAGTAATCACCTGATACTGCCGAATAGAAAAGGCGTCCGGGTTTTCGGCGTAGTAGACGTCTGGCAGGGCAGTCTCAAAATAGGCCGCCGCGCCGATCAGTGCCACCGCCGGAATCCCGACCGCCACCGCTGCTCCTTTGGTAATCCCCCGGAGCAGACGCAGAAATGCTTTAGAAAAATGCCGTTTTTTACGCTTTGGTTTTTGTGTACCCATAACCCCATTCCTTTCCCAAAAAAGTCCCTTGTCTCTCAGTATGGGTATCGGAAAGAAAGTTATGCAGCATCATTTTGCCAAAAAGAGAATCTCTGGTTGACTCAGATCGACAACAGCGCCACAAACAGCGGAATGGTCACCACCGACAGAAGGGTTGTCACCAGGGTTGTCCGGGAAATCTGAGCGGTTTCCAGGTTATTCTGTTCAGCCAGCATCAAAACCATCGAAGCCACAGGCATCGCGCAGGAGAGGGTAACAATGCCGGTGTAGAAATCATTGATATGCAGCAGCCGGCAGGCAACCAGCGCCAGCGCAGGCAGCACCAGCAGCCGGAAAGCAGAAAAGAGGTAGCTCCGCCAATCCCGCAGCGACCGGGCCAGCGGGTACATGGCCACCGTCGAACCCAGCACCATCATCGAAAGGGGCGAGGTGACACTGCCGACCATATCGCAGGTATCGACCAGGATTTCCGGCAGTTTGACGCCGGTCATAAAGATCACCAGGGCAATCAGCGACGAGATGACGCCAGGGGTCAGGATAGATTTAATGTTAAACTTCTGCTTGCCGCTGCTCAAACGAAAAGCGCCGTATGTAAAGATAAAAATGAAAAACGGGAAGTTGACAATCGAGTTATAAAAGATCGACGAACTGCCGTAAAGGGACTCCAGCACCGGAATTCCCATGAAGCTGTTGTTGGAGAAAATCAGCATACAGGCGTTGGGACCCTGTTCGTCCTTGCGGAAGAAGGGCAGCCGGGCCAGCAGCTCTCCTACGACAATCAGCGCTATATATAAAACAAATGCCCCACCCAATACCGGCAGAATCGAAAGGCGGTCTCCGCCACCGTCGTTTTCACAGACCGAACTGATGATCAAAAGGGGCGTCGTCACCTTGACGATCAAGTCGGAGAGCATCCGGTTGGACTCCCGGTTGAAGATCCCCCACTTGTTCAGGGCGAACCCCAGTCCCATCAGTAAGAGCAGTTTAATCATTGTCTCGATAATAACCATTAAATCCATCTTTTCCCCATCCTTTTGTATTTGGTTCCGCCTTTTTCCCCAGCGGATCCTTTAGTTTAGAACTCGCTTATTATACCACATTCGGTAATGTATGACAATTTGAAAAAATCCTGTCCAGAGTCCCCTCCGGACAGGATTTTTTGTGCAGTATGCAAAGCCCCTCAGCTGGTCATTCAGCCTCAGAATTCTCCATTTCCCCTCCGGATGCAGGCGCAGACTCCTCCGTTCCAGCTTCCGACTGGGTATTCTCTTCATCCATTCCGTCCAACCCCAGAAGAACAGCCGGGTCAACCCAGTTGTCCCCCTCTTTAACACCCAGATGGATATGGGGAACCTCTTCCGCTTCGATCAGCGAGGAATTGCCCGCTTCGCCCAGCGTCTGCCCGGCGGTCACAGCATCACCGGCTTCCACCTGGATTTCATCCCCCAGGCCGTAGTAATAAGCGGTATAATCACCGTAGTTGACCTCAATGGTGTTCCCCCAACGGGCGTCCTCCCGAACTGCTTCCACCAGTCCGTCGGCAATCGACAGGACCGGCGTCCCTTCCGGGGCAGCCAGGTCGATGCCATCATGGGTCCGCCATTCGCCGAGGGTCTTAGATTTGACCAGTTCCCCCTGGCTGTACGGATTGGTCACCGCCCCTTCCACCGGAAGGACAAACTGTTCAGGAGTAGACGGGGTCGAAACCGCTTCGCTGTCCACAGCGGTGGTTTCTTCCTCCGGCAGAGAAGCTGTCTCGGTATTTTCCGCCGTTTCGGTTTCCTCCTCACCGGTCACCTCAGCTGTGGAAGGATCTTCTTCCGGCAGAGAAGCGGTTTCGGTGGAAGACTCTTCCGGCTGCTCATAGTCCAGCACGAAATTTTCGGTCTTGGGAATATCTTCCTGAGAGGCATCCACCGGGGCACTCTCCTCCACAGAGGTTTCCGGCGTTTCAGCCGTCTCACTGCCGGTAGTCCCGGGGTCGGTCACAAACAGGTCGCCCCCTGACAACCATCCCGCGGCCCCCAAAGCGGCCGCGCTGACCGCCAGAGCGAGGCAGAGCCCCACAATATTCCGGCGCTTAGCGTCAGCCGCCTCCTGTTTACCGTCCGACATGGAAGTAGCGTGGGTTTCCGGCTTCCGGCCGGTGGAGGCGGTGGGGTTCTGGGTCCGGTGGATACTGTTTTGGGACTTTAGTTCCTCCGGATTGCCGGTATAACCGTTGGAATACCGGCCGTATCCGCCAAACTCCGCTCCGGTGCAGCTGCCGGTATCATTCTGCTCATCCAGCCCCGACAGAGGGTCGGTAGACAGATCCACCCGGGCGTTATCCGATTCCAACGGCATACCGGGATTGGTCTCCCGCATATTCTGAGCGTTGGGGGAGGTTGAACTGTCATAATGGCTGCCATATGGGTATTGGCCCTTGTCTTTATGATTCTGGTTTGGTTCCTTCACTTACAAACACCGTTCCTTTCCTATCAGCGTGGGAATTCCCACGGAAAACCCGCGCCGTCCGCCAGAGCGGCGGGGTGGCGGGGAATTTTTCTTTCACATGCAGTTTTTCCGATTTACCGACTTTTATACAACCGCTTTTCAGGATAGGGCCGGTTGGTCAAGACTATTTTAATGTGATATTAGAGTAAAGTACTAAAAATGCAGGACCAATGGCGGTAAAAATGCAGCGGGTATCTGAAAATTGGGAAATGCCAGGTCAAAAGCACCGATTTCTATTGCAAAGACTATGCTTTTGTAGTATAATGTGCGAAACCCTTTGCTAACAATATGCAAATACACAAATTAAAGGGTTGTCTATCAGCCAGAAACAGGCAAAAATATCCTATTTTAAAATGGAGGTAATGTCATGAGCAGAGTCTACAATTTCAGCGCAGGTCCCTCGACGCTCCCCGAGCTGGTTCTCCAGCGGGCAGCATCCGAAATGCTGGACTACGGCGGAAGCGGCCAATCGGTGATGGAGATGTCCCACCGCTCATCCGCTTTCCAGTCGATCATCGACCGCTGTGAAGCTCTGCTGCGGGAATTGATGGAAATTCCGGAAGACTATGCCGTCCTCTTTTTACAGGGCGGAGCCTCGACCCAGTTTGCGATGGTTCCCTTAAACCTCGCGGTCCACAGCGGCAAGGCAGACTACATTCTTACCGGCCAGTGGGCCAAAAAAGCGGCGTCGGAAGGGAAACTGCTTTTGGGGGAAGAAAATGTCCATATCGCCGGTTCGTCGGCTGAGGGGAACTTCTCCTATATTCCAGAGGAGCAGTCGCTCTCCTTCTCCCCCGATGCGGATTATGTCCACATCTGCCTCAATAATACCATCTACGGCACCCTTTATCCCTACATTCCGGACACAGGCAATGTCCCGCTGGTGGCGGATATTTCCTCGATGATTCTCTCCCAACCGTTGCCCGTCTCCCGGTTTGGCCTTCTCTACGCCGGAGCGCAGAAGAATATGGGTCCTGCGGGGCTGACCGTCGTTATCGGGAAAAAATCCCTTCTGGAGGACGCCCGGCCCAACACCCCGACCATGCTCCGATACAAAACCCATCTGGACGCCGGGTCCATGTACAACACCCCGCCCTGCTACGCCATCTACATCTGCATGCTGGTGCTGGAATGGCTGAAAAACGACATCGGCGGTTTAAAAGAGATGGAAAAATTAAACCGGGAAAAGGCAAAGTTGCTGTACGATTTTCTGGATGAATCTACCCTCTTCAAAGGGACGGTGGAAAAGGACTCCCGCTCGCTGATGAACGTTCCCTTTGTCACCGGAGACAAAGATCTGGACAGCCAGTTCGTCAAAGAGGCAGAAAAAGCGGGATTGGTCAACCTCAAAGGCCATCGGACGGTGGGCGGCATGCGGGCGTCGATTTATAACGCCATGCCCCTCACCGGCGTGAAGGCACTGATTGATTTTATGAAAGACTTCGAAGCCAAAAACCGGTAAACGGCCCCAGCCTGCTTAGAAAGAGAGGTAACCCATGTATCAGATTTTAACCCTCAATAAAATATCCCCCATCGGTCTGGAAAAATTCGACCGGTCCAAATACACCTGGGGCGACGAAATCGCTTCTCCCGACGCCATCATGGTCCGTTCGGCGTCGATGCACGACATGGAACTGCCCGCCACCGTAGCCGCCATCGCCCGGGCGGGAGCAGGGGTCAACAATATTCCCCTGGAAGCCTGCGCCCAGAAAGGAATCGTCGTCTTCAACACCCCCGGCGCCAACGCCAACGCGGTCAAGGAGATGGTGATTCTCGGGCTGCTGATGGCCTCCCGGCGGGTTGCTCCCGGTATGGCCTGGGTCCAGGGATTAAAGGGAACCGGCGATCTTTCCAAACAGGTGGAGAAAGGGAAAGGCGCCTTCACCGGCCCTGAAATCCAGGGGAAAAAGCTCGGCGTCATCGGTCTGGGGGCCATCGGGGTGTTGGTGGCCAACGCAGCGGCAGCTCTGGGAATGACCGTTTACGGTTACGACCCCTATCTGTCGGTGGAAGCCGCCTGGTCGATGTCCTCCGGTATCCATCGGGCCGCCAGCCTGGGAGAGATCTACGAAAAATGCGACTACATCACCCTCCATCTCCCCTGCAACGGCGAAACCAAAGGAATGATCAACGCCTCTTCCATCGCGACGATGAAACAGGGAGTAAGGCTCATCAACTTTGCCCGGGGGGAACTGGTGGTAACCGAAGACCTGATGGCAGCGGTAGAGAGCCACAAGATCTCCTGCTATGTGACCGATTTCCCGGCGGAGGAGATGCTCGGCTGCGACGCCATCGTCGCTTTCCCTCATCTGGGAGCGTCGACGCCGGAGTCGGAGGACAACTGCGCCGTCATGGCGGCGGAAGAGCTTTCCACCTACCTGGAAACCGGCAACACCACCCATTCGGTCAATCTTCCAAACATCACCCTTTCTCGGACGCCGGGTATGCCCCGGGTCTGTGTCATCCATTTAAATGTCTCGGGACTGATCAACAAACTGACTTCGGTTATTTCGGCGGTGGGCGGCAACATTGAAAACATGATCTCCGGTTCCCGGAAGGAATATGCCTACACCATCTTCGACCTCAGCGGTCGGATTCCGCCGGAACTGGCAGAAAAACTAAACGAGATTCCCGATGTCATCCGCAGCCGGGTGATTTAAACGGAAATTCTTGATAGACACAAAAAAACGGATGGACCGTTATGGTCCATCCGTTTTTACTTTTATGGAAATCTCTTTTAAGGAAATTACTTGTTGCCGAAGTATCTTTCCAGCAGGCCAGCAAACGCTTTGCCGTGTCGGGCCTCATCACGAGCCATCTCATGAACGGTGTCATGGATTGCGTCGAGGTTCAGAGCTTTCGCCCGTTTTGCCAGATCGGTCTTGCCAGCGGTAGCGCCGTTCTCAGCCTCAACCCGCATCTCGAGGTTCTTCTTGGTGGAGTCGGTCACGACTTCGCCCAGCAGCTCAGCAAACTTTGCGGCATGTTCAGCCTCTTCATGAGCGGCTTTTTCCCAGTACAGGCCGATCTCGGGATAGCCTTCACGATGAGCAACGCGAGCCATAGCCAGATACATACCAACTTCGGTGCATTCACCGGTGAAGTTAGCGCGGAGGTCGTCGATGATGTCCTGGGGAGCGCCCTGAGCAACGCCGACAACATGCTCAGCAGCCCAGCTCATGCTGCCGCCCTGCTCAACAAACTTGGAAGCGGGAGCGCCGCACTGAGGGCATTTTTCAGGAGCAGTCTCGCCTTCGTAAACGTAACCGCAAACGCTGCAAACAAACTTTTTCATGTAAACCTACATCCTTTCTTTTGAAATAATGCTTTTCAGCGGATTCACTTGTTCTCATCCGGAACCCCGTCCGGTATGGCTTTATTATAAACGATTCGACGGGGTTTGTCAAGTGATTTTAGAAAAATTCTAAAATATTTTCGTTTCAAAGAATTCCTCTGAAAAAATACGGTCTGCTTGCAGGCAAATCAAACAAATTTTATTCGATTTCCTATATAATATGCGAAAATTACCCGTTTAAGGTTGTAATTTTACCGATAAAATATTATAATCAGGCTGTACATAAACGCGTTAAAGGGAAAAAGGACGTGAAACCTCTATTAAATCATCTTTTCCCGCATCTGGGTGAGCAGTTTTTTCTCCCGCCTGGAGACCTGCACCTGGGTCATACCCAGCAAAGCCGCCGTTTCCACCTGGGTCTTTTCCCGAAAATACCGGAGGATTAAAAGTTCCCGGTCTTTGGGGTCCAGCTCCTCCATCAGCTGCCGCAGGGTCAACCGGTCGGTGAGCATCTCTTCGGGAGAATCAACCGGCAGGTCCAACTGCCCGCCGTCCTCGTCGTCCTCGCTCATCGTGAGGGAAAGGGCCGGCAGGCTGACTGAAAGGGCTTCGCCGCAGAGGGACGGGCTGATTCCCAACTTGTCCGCCAGTTCGTCCAACCGGGGTTCCCGCCCCAGTTCGACGCTGAGCCGCTCCTTTTCCCGCAGCGCTTTTAAGGAAAGCTCCTTGAGAGAACGGCTGACTTTGACAGTACCGCCATCCCGGAATAGCCGTTTCATCTCCCCTAAGATGACCGGGACGGCGTAGGTGGAAAACTTCAGCCCCCGTTCCGGTTCAAAGCCGTCGGCGGCCTTTAACAGCCCGATGCATCCGGCGCTGACCAGCTCCTCATACTCGATTCCCCGGCCTTTCAGCCGGTGGGCCAGCGCGTGGACAAGACCCATATTAGACAGGATAAATCGATCGCGTTCATCCGAGCTGCCCTTCATTCCTCTGCCCCCTGGGAGGAGATATGAGGACTCTCCCCAGCGTCATCCGGCAGCGGAGAAAGGGTTCGATGCATGGTCACTGTCGTTCCTTTCCCCGGGGCAGAGACCACCTTGATGGTGTCCATAAAGGACTGCATCACCGAAAAACCGAGACCGGAACGTTCTCCCTCCGGGTCGGTGGTGAAAAGAGGTTCCATCGCCTTTTCAATGTCCGCGATACCACATCCGTTGTCCCGTACTGCCACCGCAATTTTTCTCCCGGGGTAGATCCGCGCCGTTAGCCGCACCTTTCCCGGTGCCCGGCGGTAACCATGGACAATGGCGTTGGTCACCGCTTCACTGACGGCAGTGCGGATGTCGCAAAGTTCCTCCACCGTCGGGTCCAGCTGGGTGAAAAAGCCGGCAGTGGCGCTGCGGGCAAAACTTTCGTTGACTTCTAAACTATCAAATGTTAAACTCATGGTGTTAATTGCTTTCATGTCTATTTCCTTTCCTTTCTCGGTCAAGCCCGGTCTGCCCGGTTGGCCCCGCCAAAAATCGGGAGCTTGTCCAGTCCCCCCATCTGCATCAGCCGTTTCACCCGAGGAGACGCGCCGGTCACCAGCAATTCTCCATCCATTGTCTGCATCATCTTATACCGGCCCATAATCAGACCGATGCCGCTGGAATCCATAAAGGTAATCCCTGAAAGATCCAGCATCAGCGTCTGGGGCAGGCAGCTTTCCGCCGCCTGATCGATCTTTTCCCGAATGGTGGCGGCACTCGCCTGGTCAATTTCTCCCGAAAGCCGCACACTCAAAAGCTGGTCCCGGCAATCAATCGTACACCGGCAGCAACCGGCCTGTACCGATCCAAATACTTCTGTGTTCATAAATCTTCCCCTTTCATTTGCAAAGTCTTTGGCTCTATTGTATCTGGAAATTCCCGCACAGTCTGTCGAATCCGGCGGAGCAAAATGGTCGGGATGGAAAAACAACGAAGAGCCTGCCTAAACCGTTTCCTTTCTCCAAAGGGCGCGGATTTTAGACAGTTTTGAAGGCTAATCCATGAAAATATTTTCTTTTCATTTTTTGAAAAAAACTCCGCAGAACAAAATCTTCCTCGGATTTCCGTACTTTATTCAAATTTTCAAAAATTTTCTGAGAGATTCGACTTTATTCGACAGGCGAATTTTGTCATAAGTGTTAATATGTAGGAAATACTAGTTCATCATTCTGTATGATCCTGTCGAGTAAAAGATTTAAACCCTTCGACATAAACTGCGTATTATTTTGGCGCTGATTTGCTACTATATTGGCATACGGCCCAAATTAAAATAAAATATTGGAGGAATAGTCTATGAAGACTCGAAAGAAGATTCTCTTAAGCGACGACGCGACTGATTTTCGCGCCGGCTGTCAGGAAAGGCTGCGAGAACGCGGTTTTGACGTTATCCTGCGCAAACGGGATGGGTTTGAAGTTCTCTCCGCTATCCAGACCGAATTTCCGGACCTGGTTGTCATGGACGCGCAGATGCGCCACATTGACGCCATCGGCGTGCTGAACTCGGTGAAATCCGCCAATCATAGTCCTAAATTCATTATTACATCTTCTTTCTCAAACGCGTTTACCGAAAAAATCCTCACCGAAACTCCCGGATGTGTCTGTGTACTGCGCCCAGTGGAAATTTCCGTGTTGGTTGACCGGATTGAAGCAATCTTACAAGAGGATGAACCGCCAGCTTCTCTGCTGGAAGAGCAGGAGCAGCAGCTGGAAATCATTGTCACTGACATCCTGCATCAGATTGGCGTTCCGGCCCATATTAAAGGTTACCATTATCTCCGCCGGGCGATTATCCTGACGCTGCACGATATGAAAATTATCAACTCGGTCACCAAACAACTCTACCCCGCCGTCGCCGAAGCCTTTGAAACTACACCTTCCCGGGTTGAACGCGCCATCCGTCACGCCATTGAAGTGGCCTGGGATCGGGGCGACGTGGAGGTTTTAAACTCCTATTTTGGCTATACCATTCAGAACAGCCGCGGCAAACCCACCAACAGTGAATTTATCGCCATGATTGCCGACCGGATCCGCCTCAAACACCCGCTGGGACAGAAACTGAATGACAATGGCACATCAGGCCCCTCCCACTATTAAGCAAAATCAAAACCGCTGTTTTCCGGCTCAACCTTTGCCGTGGAAAACAGCGGTTTCTCTTTATAACCTCCTGAACATACAAAAAACCGGACACTTCTCAGGGTTTCATTATTTCCTGAGAAATGTCCGGTTTATTTTTATATAAGCCAAAAGCCCGCCGGGATTTCCAGCGGGCTTTCATCGTCCAATATTATTTCGCGTAATCAATTGCGCGGCTCTCGCGGGTCAGATGGACCTTGATGGTGCCGGGGTATTCCAGCTCATTTTCCACCCGCTTGACGATTTCATGGGCCAGCAGCGGCATTTCCTCGTCCTTAACCTGATCGGGTTTGACAATGATCCGGATTTCACGGCCGGCCTGGATGGCGTAGCATTTTTCCACGCCTGTGAAGGAAGAGGCAATCTCTTCCAGCTTTTCCAGCCGTTTGATATAGTTTTCAAGGTTTTCCCGTCTCGCGCCAGGCCGGGCTGCGGAAACCGCGTCCGCCGCCTGAACCAGCGCCGCAACGACCGTCTTGGTTTCGACGTCCCCGTGGTGGGCCTCGATGGCGTGGAGGATGGCGGGGGTCTCTTTATACTTGCGGCAAACGTCGACGCCGATCTGGACATGGGAGCCTTCGATCTCGTGGTTTAAAGCCTTGCCGATATCGTGCAGCAGACCTGCCCGTTTTGCCTGGGCGACGTCAACCCCCAGCTCAGCCGCCATAATGCCGGCCAGATGGGAGACTTCAATCGAGTGGTCCAGGACGTTTTGGCCGTAGGATGTACGGTAATGGAGCCGGCCTAAAAGCTTAACCAGTTCGTGGTGCAGACCGTGGACGTTGGTCTCCATCATGGCCCGTTCGCCTTCCGCCTTGATCTTGGCTTCTACCTCTTTGCGCGCCTTTTCCACCGTCTCCTCAATGCGGGCAGGATGGATGCGGCCATCGGCAATCAGCTTTTCCAGGGCCAACCGAGCGATTTCCCGCCGGACCGGATCAAAGCAGGAAAGGGTAATCGCTTCCGGGGTGTCGTCGATAATCAAATCGACCCCGGTCAGCGTCTCCAGCGCCCGAATGTTGCGGCCCTCACGGCCGATAATCCGCCCTTTCATCTCATCGCTGGGAAGGGTGACCACCGATACGGTGGCCTCGCTCACGTGGTCCGCCGCACAGCGGGCAATGGCGAGGGAGAGGACGTTGCGGGCTTTTTCTTCCGCTTCGTCTTTCAGCTGCTGTTCAAAGCTGGCGATCTTCAAAGCCTTTTCATGGCTCAGTTCACCCTCTAAGCTGTCCAGCAGCTGTTCTTTAGCCTGGGAAACCGTCAGGCCGGAAATCCGCTCCAGCTGTTCCAGCTGAGACTGTTTGATGGTTTCGACTTCGGCGAGCCGGTCTTCGGCCGCTGCCAGTTTATTTTGGATCTGCTCTTCCTTCTTTTCTGCGTTTTCCAGTTTCCGGTCGAGCGACTCTTCTTTCTGTTGGATGCGGCGCTCCTGGCGGGAAACTTCCCCCCGGCGCTCCTTGATGTCCCGGTCGGCCTCCGAGCGAAGCTGATGAATCTCCTCCCGGGCTTCCACGAGCATCTCTTTCTTGCGGCTCTCCGCCGCCTTATAGGCGTCGTTTAAAACCTTCTTTGCCTGCTCCTCCGCCGAACCGATCTCCGCCTCCGCAACCTTCTTCCGATGGTTTGCGCCGGCGAAAAAAAGCGGAATGCCGGCGGCAGCAGCCGCAACGACCGCAATGCCGATACACAGCAGTACGATCTGCATGTTATCCATTTGAAAACTGACCTCCTTTACGTGATTTTATGTTGAGCATAAACCGGTAAGAAGGCTTTTTTCGTTGATATGCCGGAAGATTACCGGCAGCAAAAAAGCCTTCACAGAGAAACCCTGTGAAGGCCCGACGGTTTTTTCTTATAATGCGCCCACGGCAGCCCCGTGAATACGCTCCGTCCAGCTCTGAATACCATATGTCAGCAGGAATCCCACGGTAGACACGGCCCATGATTCGCTCCTATGAAAAGCGGTTCAAATTTGCCCGTGGAAAACGGGCGGTCACTATGTCAAACGCCCGGACGGCTGTCCGGATTTCCGATGTATACGATCACTGTTCCACAAAACAGGTAAAACTCTCAGAATTTCTCCATCATCATTTTATAACAGAATGGTCATTCTGTCAAGGACTTTGGGGTCGGTTTAGGGTAAATGTATAAATTTCCACAAAAAACAGGCCGTTTTCCCGCCTGGATTCCAAAGGGACGTTTGACAAGCGATGGGAGGTTTGTTACAATAAAAAAGATCAATAGGGCTATCAGAAAGAGGGAAGAAATATGGCCATCAGCCGGGAACCAGTCGTCAACATTGAAGGGACTGTCAGCGAAATCGTCTATATGAACCCGGAAACCGGCTTTGCGGTCATCGAAGTGGAGACGGAGGAAGAACTGTTGCCGGTGGTCGGCGAACTCTACGGGGTCAACGAGGGGGAAGAACTGCGGCTGACCGGCAGCTACACCTCCCACCCCAAATTCGGCCGGCAGTTTAAAGCGATGGCCTACGAACGCCGGATGCCCGCCACCGCCGCCGCCATCCGCAAATTTCTCTCTTCCGGCGCGGTCAAAGGAATCGGTGCCGTCCTTGCCGCCCGGATTGTGGACACCTTTGGAGACGACACGATGACCGTTCTCGAAGACACCCCAGGGAGGCTGACCGAAGTCAAGGGGATCTCCCCCAAAAAGGCCGACGCCATCATCAGCGAACTGGGCCAGATGTTCGGGATGCGGGCGGCGATGAACTTTCTGTCCACCTATGGGCTGACCCCGGCCGAAGGGGTCCGGGCTTGGAAAAAATGGGGCCCAATAACCGTCGACATCGTCAAGGACAACCCCTACCTGCTCTGTGACGACGAAATTGGGGTGGAGTTTAAAAAGGCGGACGAGATTGCCCTCTCCCTCGGGCTGGAAGAAGACTCCAGCAAACGGCTGTTTGGAGCAGCCTCCCATGTGCTGCGGCACAACCTCAAAAATGGCCACACCTGCCTGGCCCGCCAGACGGTGGTCCAGCTGGTCATGCGGCTGACCGGAGTGGAGGAGGACGCCATTGAAGAGGACCTGGACCAGCGGATAAAGGAAGAAGAACTGTTTTCCGTCCAGCGCAACCGGGAGTTTTTATTCCTCCCGGCGATGTACAACGCCGAACGATATATCGCCCTCCGGCTGGGGATGATGCTGCAAAACCGCTTTTTTGTCAGCCGGAACATCGACCAGATGATCGACCAGATTGAAGCGGAAAAGGGCATCCATTACGAATCCCTCCAGCGGGAAGCCATCCGGGAAGCCCTGCAAAAAAGCATGCTGATTCTGACCGGCGGCCCCGGCACCGGCAAAACCACCACCTTAAACGCCATTATCGACCTGTTGGAGGACGAGGGGCTGTCGATTGCCATTGCCGCCCCCACCGGACGGGCTGCCAAGCGGGTCAGCGAGGTGACCGGCCGGGAGGCAAAAACCATCCACCGGCTGTTGGAGGTGGACTTCGGTTCCTCAGAAGTCACCACCTTTGTCCACAATGAACAGCACCCCCTGAAAGCCGATGTGGTGGTCATCGACGAAATGTCGATGGTGGACACGGCTCTGTTTGAGTCGCTGCTGCGGGGCTGCCGGATGGGATGTAAGCTGATTCTGGTGGGGGACTCGGACCAGCTGCCCAGCGTAGGGCCGGGGAACGTCCTTCGGGACCTGATCGACTCCGGCTGCATCCCGACGGTGGAGCTTAAACAGGTCTTCCGCCAGGCGGCCGAAAGCCGGATTGTCACCAACGCCCACCGGATTGTGGCCGGCGAATACCCCGACCTCAAAACCCGGGACAACGACTTCTTCTTTCTCCGGCGGAACACAGCCTCCGGGGTTCTCTCCACCGTCACCGAACTGGTGGCCAAACGGCTGCCCGCCTCTTACGGCTACTCGCCGCTGGAGGACATCCAGGTGCTGACCCCCCAGCGGAAAGGGGACCTGGGGGTCAACGCCATCAACGAGAGCCTGCAAGCGGCCCTAAACCCGCCCCAAAAGGGCAAGCGGGAATATAAAAGCACCTTCTGCACCTTCCGGGAGGGAGACAAGGTACTCCAGACCCGGAATAACTACGACATTGAATGGGAAAAGCCCGACTCCCGGGAAAAGGGGATGGGCATCTATAACGGCGACATCGGCATCATCCGGAAGATCGACCTGGTGGGCGGAACGATGGAAATTGACTTCGACGACCGCCGGTGCGATTACACCCTGGAGATGGCAGGGGAGCTGGAGCTTGCCTACGCGGTCACCGTCCACAAGAGCCAGGGCAGTGAGTACAGCGCCGTCGTCCTGCCCATCTTCGGCGGGTATGACAAGCTTTATTTTCGCAACCTGCTGTATACCGCCGTCACCCGGGCGCGAAAACTGCTGATTATTGTCGGCAGCGAATCGAGGGTCTATCAAATGGTAGATAACAACCGCAAGATGCTCCGCTACACCGGCCTGCGGTGGTTCTTGCAGCAGGAAGCGGGCAAGCAGAATACCCCAAACGATGAGGCAGACGGATGAGCCAGTTCAATCTCAAAAAGGCGAAGGAATTTCTAATGTGGATACTCTTTCCGCCCTGCTGTCCCGCCTGCGGGCGAAGCATCGCCCGGGATGAGATCTTCTGCCCCTGCTGCCTAAAAGATTACTTTCCCGCCTCATCCGGTGATCGGGAGTGGAAACAGCTTCCGGCCGGCGTAAACCTCTACGCCGCCGCCCGCTACGAAGGGAGTATGCGGGAAGCCATCCACCGGTTCAAGTTTTCCGGCCACGCCGGGAGCGCCGCCATTCTAGCCCCGCTCCTAGTCCACGCCCTGCGGGAAAATGGGGTAAAACCGGAAGAGATTCAGCTGCTAGTCCCGGTTCCCAGCCGGCCCAAAAAGGTGCGGGCGAGGGGATATAACCAGTCGGCTCTGCTGGCCCGGGAGGTTTCCCGGCTCACCGGCATTCCCTTTTCCGAAACCGCCCTTCTCAAAACCCGAGACACCCGTGCCCAGCACGACCTAAACGCCGAAGAGAGACAGACCAACCTATCCGGCAGCTTTCGCGCAGAAAAAGCAGCTGTGTCCGGCAAACATATTCTCTTAGTCGACGACATCCTCACCACCGGCGCCACCGCCCGAGAATGTATCGGAGCGCTGAAAGACGCCGGGGCCAGTTCCGTGGACATTCTGGTGCTGGCCGTCACCCAGCATGAAACCGGGTATGATGGGGCGGCAAATCGAGTATAATCTTAATAAACATCATCTGGCCCCCGTCTTCCGGAACCTTTACCCCGGAAATGGGGAAAGCCATTCCATACATGATCCTGACCATTTATGAAAGAGAGGTTTTTCTTATGTCCAAATTCATCGAAACCGATCCCTCCACCCTCCGCGACAACCCCTTCTCGATGCTGGGAAAAGACTGGGCGCTGGTAACCGTAGAAGACCCCGACACCGGCAAGGTCAACACCATGACCGTCAGCTGGGGGGCAATGGGGGTCCTCTGGGGCAAAAACACCGTCACCATCTATATCCGTCCTCAGCGCTACACCCACGAATTTCTCGAAAAGACCGACCATTTCACCCTCAGCTTCTACGATGGGATGCGGGATGCCCTGACCGTCTGCGGCCGCACCTCCGGCCGGGATGGGGATAAGATTGCGAACGCAGGCCTCCATCTGGCCGGGGAGAAAGAATACCCCTGGTTTGAGGAGTCCAAACTGGTCTTCTGCTGCAACATCCTTTACCGCTCGGCCTTTGACCCCGCGAAGATGGCCGACGGAGTGGACGAGAAAAACTACCCCGCCCACGATTATCACGACGTTTATGTGGCGGAGATTGTCAAGACGCTGGAGAAAGCCGAATAATGGCCTTTCTGCCGTCGGTTTACCGGTACCAGGTGGAGCCAGAGTGGGACGGCGTCCTGCTCCAGGATTATTTCCAAAGGAGGCTTCGGTTCTCCCGCCGGATGGTCATTGACCTCAAAAAAGGGGGCATGACGGTGGCCGGCGGGCACCGGCGGATGGTGGACCCGGTGTTTGCCGGGGAAGAGATCGTCCTGACCCTGGGGGAGGAGGAGAAGATTAACCTCATCCCCAACTCCAACCTGCCCGTCCGGCTGCTCTATGAAGACCGGGACATCTGCGCCATGGTCAAGCCCGCCGGCATGGCGGTCCACCCCTGCGCCCTCTATTACAGCGATACCCTGGGGAACTGGTTTTCCGCCCATTATGGAGACGAAACGGGAGATGGCATCGCCTTTCGCCCCCTCTACCGGCTGGACAAGGATACCACCGGCATTCTGGTGGCGGCCAAAAACACCCTGTCGGCCGGTATGCTGATGGGACACCTGGAAAAGACCTATTACGCGGTGGCGGAAGGCTACCTGCCCCAGGATGAGGGAACGGTTGATGCACCGTTAATCCGGGTGCCGGGGTCAATTATCTCCCGGAAGGTGGATTTTTCCTCCCCCGAGGCCCAGCGGGCGGTGACCCATTACCGGGTTCTCAAGCGGGGCAACGGCCACACCCTCCTGTGCTGCCGGCTGGAGACCGGCCGCACCCACCAGATTCGCGCCCACATGGCCTATCTAGGTTTCCCACTGGCCGGAGACAGCCTTTATGGCGGCCACACCGACCGGATTCCCACCCAGGCCCTCCACTGCGGAAAAGTAATCGTTCCCGGCTCCGACGCCCTGCAGCGGGCGGATATGACCCTCTCTGAACCGGTGCCGCAGCCGATGCTGCGGTTAATCGAGGGAATGTGACAGATTAGCCCCACCCGAAAGGAGATTTCCTCATGCCATCCCGTTTTCCAGACATGCTCACCCGGCTGCGTTCCCTGCGGGAAGAACGGGGCCTGTCCCAGGCCAGTGTAGCCCAGGCCCTCGGCATCTCCCAGCAGTACTATTCCCGGTACGAAAAAGGGGAGACTGAGCTGCCGCTGCGGCATTTTATGGCGCTGGCCGATCTGTACGGGGTTGAGGCGGATTATCTGCTGGGCCGGACAGGCTTTTCCAGCGGGGCTCCGACGAAAGAAGCGGTCGAAAGCTATCTCACCCGGGACTGTACAACGGAACAGGCCCTCTCGGCCCTGACGGCGCTGGACCCCTCCGACCGGCAGCGGGCAGTGGAATACATCCAGCTGCTGACCTTGAAAGAAACATTGGATAAGACCTGCACAACACCTCCGCCGTCGGCGCCTGCCCAGCCTCCGAAAGAGGAAAAAACCGGTTTAGCCAAAGAAAAAGGGCAAAAATCCCGTAAAAAGAAAAAGGGTAAAGGAAAGCGGAAAGTAGACTAAGGAGGACGCAGGAATGGTACAGGTTTATTCCTTCCGGCAGATTGGGGAAGCCTCCCCGTATATGAACGCACTGGTCATCAGCCATATTGTAGAAGGGCAGATTGAAACCTTCGAAAGTTTTCCGGAGTTTGACATCATCGCCTTCGACTGGTACGACATCAACCACAAAGGGGTCAAAGCCCCCCAGATCATCATCTACCTGGATGAGGAAAATCTTTTCTTTTTCTGCGAGGACAACCGAGCCCGGCAGAATGTCCGGGAAATCCTGCGGATTGAAACCGACAAACGGGAGCTGGACAACCAGCTTCTCCTCTACCGTTTCTTTGTCCGGCTGCTCAAAGACGATATGCGCCACCTGGACAACACCGAAACCGAAATCACCGACGCGGAAAATGAAATGCTGGTCAATTCCGACGAACACTACCTCGACCGAATCATCGACTTCCGGCATGAGCTGTTGGACCTTAAACGGTATTACGAGCAACTCAGCTCGATTTTCGACGAACTGTCGGCCAACGACAACGGCCGCCTGACCAAGATGAGCGTCCAGCGGTTTGAAATCCTCTCCAACCGGGTGGAGCGGTTCCGGAACGTCACCTTAAACCTCCAGGAGTATGTGGCTCAGATGCGGGAAGCCTATCAGGCCCAGATTGATATTCAGCAAAACGAACTGATGAAGCTGTTCACCATTGTGACGGTAATCTTTCTGCCGCTGACCCTGCTGGTGGGGTGGTATGGGATGAACTTCAATATGCCGGAACTGGGATGGAAATACGGTTACCCTGCCGTCATCGTCCTGTCGATTATCATCGTGCTGCTGCTCATCCTCTATTTCAAAAAGAAAAAGTGGTTTTAAAAAACCGGCGTCTTTGTAGGGCTGAAATGCTCCCAAAGACGCCGGTCTTTTTACTTCTAACAAGATGAGGACAAAACCCCATTTATAACGCCGCTCTCCGCTGATTTTTCTTCCAGATCAGCCACAACCCATATAACGTCAGCTGAGGGTCAAAAATCACCGGATGATGGCACAGGGCGGTGATGGTCTGCTCGACGCTGCCGCCGGTGGCGATTACGGTGAGCGCTTCTTCCGGCTCGCCCATCTCCTCGGCAATCCGGCTGATCATCCCATCCAGTATACCGGCGGTCCCGTAAATTGCCCCTGACTGAAGGGCCGAAACGGTGTTGCGGCCGATCAAAGTCTGCGGCTGTTCCAGGCTGACCCGGGGAAGTTGCGCTGTTCCGGAGGCCCCCGCATCCAATGCCACCCGGACGCCCGGACTGATAAACCCGCCAATATACTGGCCCTTCCGGTTGATGACCGAGGCAGTGGTCGCGGCCCCCATATCAAAGATGATCATCGGCGCCGGATACCGGTCCAGGGCCGCCACAGCCCCGGCCACCAGGTTGGCTCCCAGCTGTCCCGGATCATCAATCCGAATATTGAGGCCGGTTTTGACGCCGGGTCCCAACACCAAAGGTTTATGACCGGTCACCATCTCCAACGCCCGGGTGACCGCAAAGTTGACCGGAGGGACAACCGACGAAACAATGCACCCTTCGATTTCAGAGACCGGCACACCATTTAATTCCAGCATCCGGGTAAAGTCGATGGCGTATTCATCCTCCGTCTTGCGGGCAACGGTCGCAAAGCGGGAGGTGAGATAAACTCCCCGGCTGCCGATACAGCCCAAGGTGATGTAAGCGTTGGAAATATCCGCTGTTAAAATCATTTTCCCGCCTCCTTCCGGCCATGATGTCCGGCATTTTTCTGGTAGAGAATCCAAAGTCCCTTCAACAGCAGATCGGGGTCCACGGCCACCGATTCCCGACAATAGGGGGCAATGAAACGGGAAATTCCCCCTGTCATGACCACCTGTACCGGCCCCTGTTCACCTTTTTCCATGAGTTCCCGGCGGATACCCGCGATGAGCCCGTCCACCATCGCCGCAGTGCCAAAAATGACGCCGCTTTTCATACATTCCACCGTACTGCGCCCAATGGCCCGGTCAGGAGCCTCCAGGCCAATAGCCGGCAGCTGGGAAGTGTTATCGGCCAGGGCCTGCTGAGAAAGCCGGATACCGGGGCAGATGACACCCCCCAGGAATTCTTTGTTCCCATTGACCACCGACAGGGTGGTCATCGTCCCCATATCAATGACAATCACCGTACCGCCGTAAAGGGTGGACGCCGCAACGGTGTCGGCAATCCGGTCGCTGCCCAGCCCTTCGGGGTTATCTACCCGCAGGGCAAGCCCCGTTTTAAGCCCCGGTTTGACCATAAGCGGCGTGCGGCCGGTGACCATCTCCACTGCCAGAGAAAGGCAGCGGTTGACCGGAGGCACCACCGAGCAGATAATCGCCCCTTCCAGGGCGTCTGGGTCGACCCCATTCATCTGCAGCACCGCCTCCAGCACACCGGCATATTCGTCTTCCGTCTTGCGGCGGTCGGTGGCGATACGGGCAGTCATCTTGACCTGACCCTCTTCAATGCAGCCGACGCAGATATTGGTATTGCCGGCATCCAGCGCAAGAATCATGCCGGTCACTTCCTTTCAATTGAATTTTACGGTTCTCTAGCAGAAGCTCCGCATCGGTATCGGAAAAGCCTTCGGCCGCCGTCCAGTGCGGAGCAAACATCTTTATCAATCAGCGGTTATGGGCGTTTGAGCACCCGCAGCAGCACTCTGCAAACCAGCGCTGTCACCACCGCCGCCACTGCCGCTTCCGGCAGGCCATTGATGGCAACCACCCCAAGAATCAGTCGATAGAGGGCGTCATAGGCCACCTCTTTCGCTCCAGCGTAGGCCTTGCCGAAAAAGGCCCAGGTCATTCCCATGACCAAAACCGTGTTGACCAGCGACCCAAGCAGCCCGGCCACCCCCAGCGAAAGGGTAGTCAATGTACCGGAAGAAGACTTCCCCATGCGGGCAAAAAGCCATTTAAACCCGGCATACACCGCCCAGGGAACAATGCCCACCAGAATCCGGGGGACAAAGCAGATCACCAGGCTCCACATATTTCCGCCCGAATAAAAGGGAGAAAAGGTAAAGGAGGTGACGGTGGGGGAGATGGTGTTGTTGATGAGGCTGGTCAGCCCAAAAACCGCCCCCAAAAACGCGCCTTTCTTCGGTCCCAGCAGGATCGATCCAATAATCACCGGAATGTGGATGATCGTCGCCCGAGTCACGCCCAACGGGATGTAGCCCAATCCCGGGGTAAATGCCAGAGCGAGGATGATGGCGGCAAAGAGCGCCAGCTGAGCCAGCGGGAGGAGTTTCCCGCGCCCTCTTGTTTGCATATGCAATTTTCCTTTCTTTCCTGAGCTCCTCTAAGCCTGCGGCGCCCTTGGAGCCTGCTGCCGTTCCGTTTGTCGGCTCCGCCGCCGTAGGGCGGAAGTCTGGATACAGCGCAGTTTTCAGTAAGAATATTATACGCGAAAAAGCGGCAGATTGCAAGGGATTCCCCACGGGATTTCATTTTTTGATGGTTTTCAGCGGACATTTCGTCCCCGTTCATTCCAGCCCTATTTTACCCTCAAGAATAAAAAATAAAAGCGTGCGTTTCAGATAAAACGCACGCTTTTTTCACTTATTGTTCCAGCTGGATTTCCGACAGCTGTTCCCCGGTGGTGAGGTCAAAGGTTACTGTCCGCGCCGCCGTAATCAGGAAGAACTTACCGTCCTGGAGCTGGCCCCGGCAATCTTCCACCGACTGGCATTCGGTACTGACAACCTGGGTGAGGCCGCTGCTCCCTACCTGGTAAACCAGGACATGGTCGATATAATCCTCGCCGTAAATGAGACAGATATAATTGTCACCCAGATAGGTGAGGGAAAGATGATCCTCATCATATCCCTGGGGCACCGAAACCACCACATTCCCCCGGTCGAGACCCGACAGAGCCAGGGACAGTTTCAATTCAGTGCGGCCCGCCTGACCGGACAGACGGACAAGGTAATTGCCGCCGGCGTTCACCGTCATAATAGCTTCTTCCTCTTCAGGAGCGGAGGAAGCCCGGCCGAGAGCCGACGGATCGGAAAGATCCAGCTGATAAACCTGGCCGTCAAAACCGTACAAGGTGTAATAGAAGGTGTTGCCGTCGAACCGGACCGTCCGCAGGACATTGTCCCGCAGGAATCCTTCGGCTTTACCCAGCACCCGTAGATTCTGATCCAGGATATAAAGGTTGGAATCGTTGGAGGTTCCGTAGCTGGTGGTCAACACCCGCAGCATCCCGTCGTATTCATTCGGCGGGGCTAGGGTATTGAGGATACCTTTGACTGTTGTTTCCTCCGTAACGGTAAATCCGCCGCTGCCGAAGGTGATACCGGAAATTAACGTGGTCATATCCCGGCTGTTCTGCTGGAACAGGTACAGTCCCTTGCTTCCAAGGTAGAAGCTCTTACCGGGGCCCTGAATTACCTGGCAGTTTACCAGGCTGCCGGGGTCCTTGGACGAATAGCAGGTCGCTACAATATAGCTATCTGTACCAGCTTGGCTGATTGCAATACGGTTGGCTTCCGGCAGCCGGGCCTCCCCATCTGTATACAAAATCGGGATGTAGGCTGCGGGGTTGTTCTGCTGAGCCGAGGTATCAGGATAATAACGGCTGAAAATATAGAGGTAGCTTCCCGAGATTGCTGCTCCCACCATCGTCCCGTCCTGGGCGGACTGGGCAACCAGCTGGGGCACCCCGGGGTTCTGAACGTTGTAGGCGCTGACGGCCGAAAGGGTACATTCCCCTCCGCTGCCACTGTAAGAAACGGTGCCAACGACAAAGAGTATGCCGTTAGAGTAGAAGCAATCGGTGACCGCCGTGGAAACTGCGGACATGCCGCTGATTTCCGGCTTGACAAATTCAACCTGAATCCGTCCCGCCAACAGTCCACTGTCGGCACTGCCTTGCAGAATGGATACGGTCATTGAGTTTTGCGATCCGACATAAAAGTAGGTCCCGTCGGAAGCCATAATCGTCCGGCTGTTCTGCTGCTGGAGGCCATCGGAAGACAGCCCCGCCGAAAGAACCGACGACGAATACTGATTCACCGCGTTCTGGGGCGTAGATGCCTGCTGAAGCGCTGAATAGACATCGGCATAATCCTCACCGGTGTTACTGGGAAGCGTAGAGGAGATGCTGGGATTGATGACAACCGTCGTTTCTTCCCGCAACTCGCCGCTGGGCAGGTTGCCGGAACCGGTGCCCGAAGTGGATTCCTCCGTCTGGGAAACGTCAACCTGACCGCTTCCCGTCTGGCCATCTTCCTCAGTCCCACTGTCAGAATCCGTGGCGGAAGAACCGCCGCTCGATCCTACATTTCCGACCGCACTGCCGCCGGAAATAGAACCGTTACCGGTAGAAGGGCGGCTTTCCACACTGGACGAAGGCTCAGAACCCTCCTCGGAATCAACAGACGGAGCCAAATTTGACTCCCCGTTTTCTTCCGGGGCAATGGTGAGTCCGCCGGTATTTTCAGAAGGAGTATCCTCCTGCGAAACACTGTTGCTGACGCCAGTGGACGGGTCTACTGTTAACCCGTTTTCCAGGTACTGCCGAAGGGGACGGTTGATCGCAGCCAAAACGGCTACAAACGCCCCCAGCACCACCGCCGCCCGGGATACCGTCCGAATCGACGGAATCCGCAGCCAGCTAAACCTCCGTTTGGCCGGCTTATCCGGCAATCGGGCCAGAATCATCTCCGGCTGGAGGGCCATCGGCACAGGGGTGTCTTCTGCCTGCTCCCGCAAAAGGCGGATAAACGCCTGATCTTCAGCGCTCAGTTCGGGCAAACTGGCACCAGATGTAAACTTTTGGTCTAAATCTTTTTTCACAGGGCTATCCTCCTTTCCATGGGATTATTTACCGCCCAACAGAGATTTAAGCTTGGACAAAGCTCTGGACTGTTTAGAGCGGACAGTGTTTCGATTCATTTTAAGTATCTTGCTGATTTCTCCGCTGTCATATCCGCCGAAAACGTTCATCGAAATAATCGTACGCTCGTCGTCCGACAAAGATTCAAAAGCGCTTTTCAGCTCAAGCGTTTGTTCTTTGCCCTCCACCGTCAGATCCTCCGCGTCTTCCAGCGGGGAATGGTGTCCCTGGGTGGCGTACTCTTTCAGCTTGCGCTTGCACTTGGCCGAAAGAATCTGGAACATCCAAGATTTAAAGGCGTCCTCCGAACGCAGCTTGGATATACCGGCATAGGCATCCATAACCGCGTCACTGACGGCGTCTTTAGCGTCCTCTTCATTTTTCAGCAGATAATAGGCGAACTTGTAAAGGTCGGTATAAATCGCGGCGTACAGGGCTCCAAAGGCTTCTTTGTCGCCTGCGCGCGCCGCCACGACCAGGTCGCGGTTGGCCGGCACATCCTCACCTCGCTTTCAGGTCTCAGATGGCGTCCATGGGAAACGGACCCGGTATAACGGTGGGAAGATTATACCCACAGTTTATCCTTCTCGTTTATATAGTGTCCCTTTTGGGCGCTTCTGTTGCATTGAGTTTAAAAAAATTATCTGGAAAAACCTGGACAGAATCGTTCCAGGTTACAACCAGTTTTTTCGCCTCTATCTGATTGATATAAATTATACCAGCTTTTTGCATTTTTGCAAATATTGAAAAGCAAATTCCGATAAAATTCACTTTTTCCATACTTTTTGTATTCCTTAAAATAACAGACTATTTTTGCAAGTCCTGCAAAAAAAGGGCGGCAAATTAACTGCCGTCCTTTTCTCTCAAGCTTTATTATGCTTTTCCGCATCCCTTTTGGCCGCTTCCCGCAAAAACGGCACCTCATCGGGACTGTGATATACCCGTTCTGCCGGAGTTTCCACGGCAGGCGCCGTTTCGCTTTTGGGCGACGAGTCCAAAACCGGTTGGGGCTCTTCTTCGACGGAAACCGGCGCTGGGGGAACCGCCGCAGTGCTCGCTCTGGCCGCCTTTCTGCGCTGCCGCTTGCGGGCGAGCGCGTACAGAAAGACGGTGGCCAGCGTCGTCGTCGGGATGGTGAAGACGATGCCGATGCTTCCCGCCAACGCCTGCAACACCTCATTGGTGATCATCTCCACGTTTAAAACCGTTTCCAGACTGTCATAATAGGTCATAAACAGAAGGGTAACATGAAGGCCGCTGCCGATGTAGGCCAGCACCAGTGTGTTAGACATAGTCCCCATAATATCCCGGCCGATGGTAAAGCCCGACCGCATCAGTTCCGGCATCCGGATATCGGGATTTTTGTGGTAGATTTCGGTCAGCGACGAGGCGATGTCCATTCCCACGTCCATTGTCGCCCCCACCGCACCGACAATAATCGCAGCAAAGACGATGCCTTTAAGGTCGATGGGGTGTTCTTCGTTGATAAAAAGCAGCAGCATCGAGTCATCGTCCACAATACCGGTCATATGAAGCCGGTATTCGCTGACAATGGTAATCAGCCCCGCCACCAGCACCCCGCCGGCGCAGCCAATCCCCGCCGCCAGGCTCTTGACCCGCCAGCCGCTGACCAGCGCCAGGGTGACAAAAATGGCATAGAGGCAGACCCCGATCGCCACCCAGTAGATGTTGTACCCCGCCACAATCATCGGGATCATCACTGCAAAGATCGCAAGGCAGGTGAACCCAAGGGATAAAAGAGTCCGCACTCCCTTGACCCCGCCGAAGGCCACCACCAGCACCACAAACACCACCGCCAGCAGCAGCAACCAATCGGTCCGCACATGGCCGGAGGTAAACCACTGATCTTCTCCGTACTCGTTCTGCCCCAGATAGACGTACATCTCATCCCCAACCCCACAGGGATCGTCTAGGGTCAGGGTGGTGGTGTCCTGCACCTGGGTGACGAGGATTCTTTTTCCTTTATCCGGTCCGGTCAGCAGGGTTGCGTAACAGACCGTCCGCCGCTCGGCAATCCCATCGGAATACTGAGCATGGATGTCGGTGGAAGAAACTACCTCCGTAATCCGTGCCCGATACTGTTCTGCGTTGATGCCTCCCAGGTTCTGCCCCAACACGGTGCCGTCGGCCATCGCAAACTGAAATCCCAGCCAAATGATTACGACACTGACTACCACCGTCACCAGATAGAGAATCCGGTCGGCCTTGGTGGATTTTTCCCCTTTGAAATACAGGCTCCATACGCCTTTTTTCCTTCTTTTCTCTGCCACCTTATTCCTTCATCCTTTCCTTCTCCCCACCCGTTTCCCGCCGGACAGGGGCGATATTTTCTACATTATATCACAGGGGAAAAGAAGGTTTCAACTAAAAATCCACCACCCAGCTGGGAAGGTCCGTTTTCCGTCCCCTCTCTCTTATATAATCGGTTTAAACAAAATCTAAACTTATCCCATCCAAAATCCGACTATTTTTTCAACTTTACATAAATATTACACAAATTACGACCCCTTTTGCCCCTTCGTAGGGTTGATTTTGCCGCGCTCAAACGGTAAAATACTAATGGGTATGCTATAAAGCGGGTTGCTTTTGCATCCAGACTTTAATTTTTTTCAGCCGACGGAAAGGGGAACCGGGATGGATTTAAAACAACTGCGCTATTTTTCAGCCGTCGTCGAACAGGGAAGCATCTCCGCTGCCGCCCGTGCCCTTTTTATGTCTCAGCCGCCCCTCAGCACCCAGATGCGGCAGCTGGAAAAGGAACTGGGCTGCCGGTTGTTTGAACGGGATGGGCACAAACTGACGCTGACCCCTGCGGGAAAACTGTTGTACGATCGTGCCCGAGTGCTGCTGGACTCCGCCCGATCGGTGGAATCGGAGCTGCGGGCCTTCAGCCAAAACGGCCAGCGGGTGCTCCGGCTGGGCGCTGTGTCCAGTATCTGCGCCACCGACCTTCCCCAGTGGGTGGGTGCCTTTTCCCAAGACCACCCAGACATCCGGCTGGAAATAAGCGAACAGAACACCTACCAACTGGTGGAAAAGCTGCGGGCCCGACAGATCGACCTGGCTATCATCCGCACCCCCTTTCCTGCCGACGGATTAGAATACCAAACGGTGCGACAGGAGAAGATGATGGCGCTGGGGGCAAAACACTTTTTTAGCCCTGAAATGGCCGGCAGGCAGAAACTTTCGGTGGAACAGCTTGCGACGCTCTCCCTGATCGTCTATCGGCGGTGGGTGCCGCCCTTAAGCGACCTCATGCAGAAAGAGGGCCTTACGCCCTCCTTTTTCTGTGTTTGCGACGACGCCCGGACGGTCACCTCCCTCGCTCTGTCCGGGGTGGGAGTCGGGGTGGTCCCCGGGTCGGCTGCCTGTTCGGCAGAAGGAGAAGATATTGTGCGAATGGAGATTGAAAATGCCTCTTTCCGCTCCTCCATCGTCGCCGCCACCTGTCGGGACGGGTCCCATCTGCCTGGATCCTGGGAAGCCGCCCGGGAATTTCTGCACTATCTGCCCCGAGCAGAAGGGGGGTAAATCCGCTAAAGAGATGATTAACCATTGTCCCGTATATCCGTGGGAAACCGGTAGGATGTACAAAAACATAATGTTTTTAAAAAAGATTCTCACAAATTCCGCAAAAATCAATTGACAGGCGCGCTTTCAAAATATATAATCTTATTATAAGAAAAGCAAGGAGCCTCTATCCAGCTCCCCACGGCCACGCGCCGGCAGAAGAAAGGAACGGTTATCAGATATGTCCAAAAGAAAAGGCGGCAAAGTGTGCGCCGGCATCGAAATCGGTTCGGATATGGTTACGATGCAGATCGCTCAAAACCACGATGGAGCCGTCGTCATCCTCGATCAGCTGGAATGCTTTTTCGACCTGGAAAAGGAGATTGCCTCCACCGAACGGGTGAGCCAGACCTCCATCCAGGAACTGTGCAAAATCCTCACGGGATTTAAACAGGAGATGGAATCTTTCGGGGTCGAACAGTACAGACTCTTCTCGACCGACTTTCTGCGGAGAGCTGAAAACTTTAATTTCATCGTTTCCCAGTTGATGGGCCGCACCGGCATGGGGCTGGAGATTATCAGCGACGAGGAGGAAAAAGCCCTCCTCTACTGGCAGATGCAGAAAACGATGGCCTCCTTTGATCGGGACAAAGGGGACAAATATCTTTACACCGTCATCGGCAACGAATCGCTGGGCCTGGCCCTTCAGAGCGGCAAGCGGCAGCGCTTAAGACAGAACCTCCCCCTGACCCAATTTGACGTCTTACAGATGCGGGAGGAAATTGCCGCCGGCACCGAGGCGGTGGCCCCGGTCATGGGCGAATATCTGGAAAATGCCCTGGACGGTTTGGAACCCAATGGATTCTGCAAATCGGTCAAGACGCTGGTTTTTGCTGACCCCGAGCTGGAAGCCATTGCCCAGATGTGCGGGGTTAAGATTGAAGACCACCGCTGCATCATCCCAGCCGAAAAGCTGATTCAGCTGGGGGAGCAGCTGATGGAAATGATGCCCGAAACCACCGGAAAGGTCTATGGCCTTTCCATTAAACAGGAACGGGCGGTTTATGCCTCCATCCTGATCTACCAGAAATTGGCCGAACTGACGGCCGTTTCGGTGGTCATCGGGGTCTATGGCTCGCTGATGGGTTCGCTGATGGAACAGATGCTGTTAAAGCCCGAGCGGAAAGAATACGACGAGTATATGGTAGAAAGCGCTCTGGGCTGCGCCCGGACCCTGGCCAAACGGTACGGCTGTGCGATGGCCCACGCCGAAAAGGTCTGCGACTTTGCGGAAAAGCTCTATGTGAAAACCCGGCGGCTCCACCCCGGTTCCGATGACCTAATCTATTTAAAACTGGCCTGCCTGCTCCACAACGTTGGCTATTTCAGCGACATCGAATACCACGCCCGGTGCAGCGCCTCGCTGATTGTTACTTTTAATATTCCCGGTATTGCCCTTCCCGAGCGGCAGATGATCGCCGAGATTCAGCGGCACACCACCTCCAAGTCCCTGCGGATTCAGCAGCTGCGAGCTTACTTTTTGCTGGCGGACGCTCTGGACCTCTGCAAAAAGCAGAAACTCTCAGATATCAGCATCCGGTTTGAAGGCAACCGTCTGACGGTCACCACGGTCTATGACGGCAACCTATACCTGGAAAAACGGGCCTTTGACGAAGCGGCCGCCCTCTTTTACGAGGTTTTCGGCGTCCAGCCGGTGCTGCATGTAAAAACGGCGTTGTTAAAATAAAAGGAATCTGCGAGACTATGCATAACCGTAACTTTTAAATGGGAGAATCAGCATTATGGATACCAAAACCAATATCATTGACCGGGAACTGAGCTGGCTGGATTTTAACGCCCGTGTTCTGGAAGAGGCTTATGAAAAAGAAAACCCGTTGATGGAGCGGATGCGCTTTCTGGCAATCACCGCCAGCAACCTGGACGAATTTATGATGGTCCGGGTGGCCGGCGTCATGGATGTGGCCGAATCCGGCCGCAACAAACTTTATCCCTCCGGGCTTACTCCCCAGGAACTGCTGCCGATGCTGGACCACAAAATCCGGGATTTCGTCGAAAAGCAGTACTCCTGCCTGTCCCGCTCCATTCTGCCCCAGCTGGAAAAAGCGGGTATTCGATTTGTGGAAGTGAGCGAACTGACCCCAGAACAGTGGGTCCACATCGACGCCTATTTTGAAAAGGTCCTCTTCCCGGTCCTGACCCCGATGGCGGTCGACCGCAGCCGCCCCTTCCCCCGACTGGCCAACAAAAGCTTGAATATCGTAGTCCATCTGCGGGAAAAACAGGAAAACGAAGTGGTAAAGGACAAAAAGGGCAAGAAAGGGAAAAATACGGAAGACCGCGAAGCCTTTGCGGTGGTTCAGGTGCCCTCCATCTTGCCCCGTTTTCTGGAGCTGCCGGAGACCAAGGGCGAGGACGGCAGCAAACAGCGTTCCTTTGTCCTGCTGGAGGACATCATCATCAGCCATATGGCTTCGCTGTTTGAACTGCACGAAATTGTCAGCTGCTCCCTCTTCCGTCTGACCCGGGACTCCGACCTCTCGATTGACGAGGAATCGGAGGACTTCCTGGCTGAAATCAAGGCTTCCATCAAGAAGCGGAAATCCGGCCGTCCGGTCCGTCTGGAGGTACAGACCACCTGCGATCCTGATTCGCTGGCCTTCTTGGAAGAGATGCTGCCGATTGAGGCGGGGAAGGTCATCAAGGTCAACGGCCCGCTGGACCTGACCCTTTTCTCCAAGTTTGCTTCTATTCCCGGCTGCTCCAACATGTGCTACGAACCAATCGTCCCGGTTCCTACCCCCGCCGACTTTGTGGGGTACGATGACATCTTCTCGGCCATCCGTGCCCACGACTGCATGGTCCATCACCCTTACGAATCCTTCGACGTGGTGGTGAACTTCGTCCGGGCGGCGGCAGAAGACCCCGACGTCCTGGCCATCAAACAAACCCTCTACCGGGTATCCGGCAACTCGCCCATTGTAGCTGCCCTGGAACGGGCGGCGGAAAACGGCAAACAGGTCACCGTACTGGTGGAACTGAAAGCCCGTTTTGACGAGGAAAACAACATCCACTGGGCCCAGAAGCTGGAAAAAGCCGGCTGCCATGTCGTCTACGGCCTGTCGGGCCTCAAGACCCACTGCAAAATCCTGCTGGTCGTCAGACGGGAGGAAGATGGCATCCGCCGCTATGTCCACATGGGCACCGGCAACTACAACGACTCCACCGCCCGCATCTATACCGATATCGGTGTGATGACCTGCAAAGAGCCCTTTGGCAGCGACGCGAGCAGCCTCTTTAACGTCTTAACCGGCTACTCCCGCCCGCCCCGTTACAACCGCTTTGTCACCGCTCCAATTGATATGCGGCCCTTCTTTAAGGAAATGATCGAAGGGGAAATTGCCTGCGCCGCCCAGGGTCTGCCCTCCGGCATCACCGCCAAGGTCAACTCCCTGGTCGACCCCGACATTATCGAGCTGCTTTACAAGGCCTCCCAGGCCGGCGTCCCGGTCAAACTGATTGTCCGGGGTATCTGCTGCTTGATTCCCGGCGTGCCGGGCCTGTCGGAAAACATCACCGTCCACTCGATTGTCGGCCAGCTGCTGGAACACAGCCGGATTTTCCGGTTTGAGTGCGGCGGCAAGCCCCGCATCTGGATGGGCAGCGCCGACTGGATGCAGCGCAACCTGGACCACCGAGTCGAGTTGGTCTTCCCCATCGAGGCGGAACTGATGGACCGGGCAGAGGAGATTCTGGACGTCATGTGGCACGACAACGTCAACACCCGGGTCATGCAGCCGGACTCCAGCTATCAGCTGGTCGACCGCCGCGGCAGCCGTAAACTGTTAAACTCCCATCGTGCTTTTTCGGATATGGCCAGAGAAGCTGCTGAAAAAGCCCTGGCAGCGGTGGAACCTACCCTTGAAACAACTGAGTTCAAAGTCCACCAGCCTGCAGAAGAGATTTAATATTCCATCCACCCTCCACCCCAGCGGCCATCCTCCAGAAAACCTGGCAGCCGCGCAACCAGAAAGGACACACGGATATGAAGAGAATCGGTTTTTTAACCAGCGGTGGTGACTGCCAGGGGTTAAACCCTGCCATGCGTGGGGTCACTGAGACCATCTGCACCGCTCTGGGCGAAAAAAACGTTGAGTTTTACGGTTTTGAAGACGGGTATAAAGGCTTAATCTACGGCAAATACCGCAAGATGACCCGGGCCGATTTCGCCGGTATCCAGAATATGGGCGGCACCATTCTCGGCACATCCCGGGAACCGTTTAAATACATCCAGGTAATCGACCCGGAAACCGGGCTGGACAAGGTCAAAGAGATGAAAAAGACCTACTCCAAGCTCAAACTGGACTGCCTCGTCGTGCTGGGGGGCAACGGCAGCACCAAGACCGCGAACCTCCTGTCGGAACAGGGCTTAAACGTCGTCACTCTCCCCAAAACCATTGACAACGACATCTGGGGAACCGATATGACCTTCGGCTGCCACACCGCAGTGGAAATCGCCACCGAGGCCATCGACCGCACCCGGACCACCGCCGCCTCCCATTCCCGGACCTTCCTGGTGGAAATTATGGGCCATAAGGTGGGCTGGCTGGCCCTGGAAGCGGGCATCGCGGGCGGCGCCGACGCCATCCTTCTGCCGGAAATCCCGTACAGCGTCAACAAGGTGGCCTCGGTCATTAAGAAAAACGCCAAATCCAGCCGCAAGTACTCCATCATTGTGGTGGCGGAAGGGGCTATGACCAAGGACGAAGCGAAGATGTCCAAGAAGGAGCGCAACGCCCACTTTGCCGAAACCGGCACCGCCTCTGACCGTCTGGCCAAGAGCCTTGAAGGCAAGGTCGAGGGAGAAATCCGCTGCGTCGTCCCCGGTCATACCCAGCGGGGCGGCAACCCCTGTGCCTATGACCGCCGGTTTGCCACCGAACTGGGCGCCGCTGCCGGCCAGCTGATTCTGGACGAAAAGTACGGCTTTATGGTCGCCCTCAAAGGGGACAAGCTGGAACCTGTACCCCTGTCGGAAGTCGCTGGTAAGCTCAAATACGTACCGGTAGACGGGGAAGAGGTTAAATATGCCAAAGCCCTCGGTATCTCTTTTGCCGACTGATACTGACTAAATGAAAACTGCCTGACCGGATGTTATTTTCCAGTCAGGCAGTTTTCGACTGTCGAAAAAGTTTTTGAGCATTGAATGGTCGCTGCGCGACAAGTAACCTTCAGCGTAAACAACTGTGAGAAGCAGGCTTTCACTATAAATCAGCGCCTGGGAAGGGGCTCTGCCCCTTCCATTCCCGCGACCCCTTTAAAAAGGGGTCGATCCTAAACCCCTAATAGGGCTTCATGAGCTGGAGACTTTTAAGTCAGCGCCGAATGCTATGGATGTAAGAAATCTATTGACACACTAAAACCGCTTGACCGGAAAACAACATCCAGTCAGGCGGTTTTGCTGTTTACGCCTTTTCGCCTTTTAAGTAGGCCAACACATCGGCTGCGTTGGTGTCCGGTTTGGCTTTGGGCCAGACCTTTTCGACCACGCCATTTTCGTCGATGAGCACCGTGCTGCGCACTGTCCCCATGCTGACCTTACCGTACATCTTCTTCTCCTGCCATGCCCCATAAGCGGGAAGAACCGAGATTTCAGTATCCGCCAACAGGGTAAAGGGGAGCTCATACTTGTCGGCAAACCGCTTGTGGGAGGCGGAGGAGTCTTTGCTGAGGCCGAGGACGGTTACCCCCAGCGCTTCAAACTCCGGCATCGCGTCCCGGTAGGCCGCAGCCTCCCGGCTGCATCCGGCGGTGTTGTCCCGGGGATAAAAATAAAGAACGACCTTCTTCCCACGGAAGGAAGAGAGGGAAACGGTCTCCCCGTTCTGATCGAGGAGCTGAAAATCAGGGGCAGGTGTGCCTGGTTGAATCATACGGATAACCTCCTGTTTATATGTTCAGTGACGGGACTCTAGCTGTCGTCGTTTTTCTGGGCAATTATTTCCCGGGCAAAAGCCATTCTCCCGAGAGCCACTGCTCCGCCGCCTTCCGGTAGACTTTAAAGGCGCTGGGCAGGGAATAGCGGTTTTGCAAGGTCTCTATATCTGCTTCGGCCCAACTGTCAGGCAGCTTACCGGTACAGAGGACCAAAACCCCCGTCATCCGCCATTCAATATGGGTAAAAAGATGGACCGCGGAGGAGAGGGGAACCATCTTCCCTGGCAGAAGGCCCTGTCCCTGAAGAAAATTCCGGATTTCTTCCTCGGTACACTGTCCGTCCAGGTTCGGAAATTCCCACAACCCCGCTAGAAGCCCCTGTTCCGGCCGCTGACGGAGCAGC
>CALXHB010000054.1 GCA_944387995.1 uncultured Clostridia bacterium
CGGGCAGGTCGGTGTATCTGCGCAGCTCGTAAAAGTTCCGGCCCTTAAGGTAGAGCAGCGACGGTGCCATCCAGCCGTTGACCGTTCCGTCCTTGGGGTCTATGCATCCGGCGGAGGAGATGGCCGCCCCCAGGATTCCGTGGCTTTTCTGGGCGGCCTGAATCCGTTCCGCCAGCAGCTGCATCAGCTTTTCGAAGCTGTCGGGAATCGGGTATTTTTCGTGGGTAATCACCTGGGCGTCTTCGGTGACAATACCAGTTTTCATACTGCTTCCGCCCAAATCAAAACCGATGTAGCAGCGCATGGTCAACATCCTTTCCATTCTTCGGCCGCCCGAGGGAAATTTTTACCACTCTTTTACGGCAAACCGTTTTTCTGTTCATTTTACGGTGGTATCATATAGATAAACATCAGTTTCATCCGCTTTTTGCGGACGAAAGACCTAAAGGAGGGTGATTTTTTGACGCAACCGACCCAACTTCCCGTTCTGGCCATCTGTTACGACTTCGACAAGACCCTTTCCCCGGACAATATGCAGGCCCAGGGGTATATCCAGGACATCGGCTGTGAAATAGATGATTTTTGGGCGGAATCCGATCAGCTCGCGAAAGAAAATGGGATGGATTCCAACCTTGCCTACATGTATCTGATGGCCGAAAAGGCCAGAGGAAGCCTGGTGCTGACCCGGGAGCTGCTGGAAGATTACGGCAGCCGGGTGGCCATCTATCCGGGGGTTGAAAGCTGGTTTGAACGGATGCGCGCTTTCGGCCTGGCCCATGGGGTCAAGGTGGAGCATTACATCCTTTCCTCCGGACTGAAGGAGATGATCGAGGGGACCTCTCTGGCCAAACAGGGGGCCTTTGACGCCATCTTCGCCAGTTCCTTCTACTTTGGCCCCGACGGGGTGGCCCGCTGGCCCGCCCAGGCGGTCAACTATACCAACAAGACCCAGTTTCTCTTCCGGATAAAAAAAGGGGTGCTGGATATCAACGATCCCCGGGTCAACGATTATTTTCCCGATGATCAGATTCGCGTCCCGTTCCGCAACATGGTCTATCTGGGGGACAGCGCCACCGATATTCCCTGCATGAAGGTGGTCAACTCCTACGGGGGCCACTCCATCGGGGTGTACGATCCTTCCGCCGGTATGGAGCAGGTGAAAAAGCTGTTATCCGAGGACCGGGTAAGGTATATCGCCCCCGCCGACTACCGGGAAGGGGGACTATTGGACCAGCTGCTGAAAGAGATTATCCTGAAAACCTATGCCGACGAAATCCTTGAGCGCCGCCACTGGGCCAGCGTCCGGGGGTAAACATGGGTAACACAAAAGCCTGTACACCGCATTCCTGCGGCATACAGGCTTTTTCGTTTTAGAGCATATACCCGTCGCGAAGCCGCTCCATGACCTTTTCTTCATTCTCTTTTGAGCAGCCAATGATCCGCAGTTCCACCGGTTCTCCCATCTTGAGCCCCAGGATGCCGATCAGACTTTTGGCGTTGGCAACCGCGGAGCCGGAGACCAGGAAAAAATCTCCCGGAATATGTGTTAAGAAATCTGCCAACTGCTGTGCATGCTTCATATCCGGAAGCTGGATCTGCACACGTCTCATATAGGTTCTCCTCCCTCGCGGCCTGCCAACGGGTGTCTGGCTGAAAGCCGCCTGTATTTGTCAGCCGGACGGGGAAGTCCGGTATTTTTCGTTTATCACAGGTTCATTATATCATAATTTCCTGGAATACGCAACAAAACTTTTGGTAAAGACAGGGAAAATTATTTGAGTTCCGCGATGGTGACACCGGTTTCTCCTTCGCCGTAAGCCCCGAGCCGGAAGCTCTTGACGCTCTTATGCTTTTTCAGATGCTGCTGAATCGCTTCCCGCAGCACCCCGGTGCCTTTGCCGTGAATGATGGTCACCTGGTGGATGCCGGATAGGACGCAGGAGTCGATAAACTGGTCCACTTCCAGGATAGCCTCTTCGGCGTTCATCCCCCGCAGGTCGATTTCCGGCAGCCCGCCTCTGACCCCATGGCCGAGGGAACGTCCGCCCCTCGATACGCCGGCGGTTCGGACACTGCCCGAACGGAGGGGGGACTTGCCGTCAATTTTGACCTTTTCTTTGTCTTTGTTCAGCAGCCGAAGGTTCCCAAGGGGTACCCGGGATTTGAGGATGCCGGCCTGCACCAGAACCATTCCGTTTTTATCGGCCGGTTTAAGGACGACTGCCTCCTTGTCGATATCGTAGATCTGAACGATATCGCCCGCCTTCAGCGCCCGGGGGAGGGTATAGCCTTCGTTGGTCCGTTCGTGGACCGGGTTGGCCGCGTCGTGCATCCGCCCGATGCCGCCCCGGACAGCACCCCTCGCTTCAGCGATCAGCCGCCCGATTTCCCCCGAGTCTTTCAGCTTCCGAATCCGGGCGAGCTCTTCCAGCACCCCGTCCGCCTGCCGCTGGACGTCCCGGACAATGGCCTGGGCTTCCAGTCTCGCTTTTTCTTCCTGTTTGTCCCGTTCTTTTTCCAACTTGTCTTTGTAGGCGTCGATTTCCGCCTTTTCCCGGTCAATGTCGGCTTTTTCCTGGGCGATGGCCGCCGTCAGCTCTTCGTACCGCTGCCGGGATTCTTCCAGGGCGTCGACAATCTCTTCAAACCGCCGGTTGTCCCCTTCGACCAGTCCCCGGGCGTTTTCGATGATGTCCTCATCCAGCCCCAGCCGGCGGGAAATCGCGAAAGCGTTGGATTTCCCAGGCACGCCGATCAACAGCCGGTAGGTGGGGGTCAGGGTCTCGACATTGAACTCACAGCAGGCGTTTTCTACCTTGTCGGTCTGGAGAGCGTACATCTTCAGCTCGGCGTAGTGGGAGGTGACCGCCACTTTGGCCCCCCGCATCCGCAGCTTTTCGAGAATCGCCACCGCCAGCGCCGCCCCTTCCACCGGGTCGGTGCCCGACCCCAGCTCGTCGATGATGACCAGGGAGGTGTAGGTGGCGACGTTTAAGATACTGACTAGATTGACCATATGGGCCGAGAAGGTGGAGAGGCTCTGTTCAATGCTCTGTTCGTCGCCGATGTCCACCAGGATGTCCTCAAAGACCGAGATGCTCGACCCGTCCGCCGCCGGAATCAGCAGCCCACACATCGCCATCAGGGTCAACAGTCCCGCCGTTTTCAGGGTGACCGTCTTACCGCCGGTGTTGGGGCCGGTGATGACCAGGGTGGTGTAGCTGTCTCCGAGGGCAAAGTCAATCGGGACGACCTTTTTGGGGTCGATGAGGGGATGGCGGGCCTTTTTCAGGATAATGTGCCCGTCATCGGTGATGGTGGGGGCCATCGCCGACATCTTGTACCCGAGGTTTGCCTTGGCAAACAGGATGTTTAGGTCGATGATGTTTTCAAAGCACCAGATGATGTTGTCGGCATCCTCGCCGCAGCGGGCGGAGAATTCCGCCAGAATCCGTTCGATTTCCTCTTTTTCCTTGGCGTGGAGCACCCGGATTTCGTTGTTGGCCTCCACCACCGACGCCGGTTCCACAAAGTAGGTAGAGCCGGAGCTGGAAGTGTCGTGGACCATGCCAGGCACTTCGCCCCGGTACTCTGCCTTGACCGGGACGACAAACCGCCCGTCCCGCATGGTGATGATCGCGTCCTGGAGGTATTTCTGGTAGGTGGAGGAGCGAATCATCTTGTCCATCCGGTCGCGGATTTTCAGCTCGGTCCCCCGGATTTTCCGCCGGATGGCCGCCAGTTCCGCCGAAGCGTTGTCGTCTAACTCCTCTTCGCTGATGATGGCCGCAGAGATGTCCCGTTCGAGGGAGTTGTTGAGGTAGATGCGGGAAAACTGTTCCGAAACGGCGTTTTCCTCCCCGTCCCACTGGTCCCGCCACTGGGCGAGGATGCGGGCCTGCCGCAGCACCGCGGCAATGGACAGCAGGTCCCCGCAGGAGAGGCTTCCTCCCGACTGGGCAATTTTCAGCCGCCCGATGGGGTTGCGCAGGGTCATAAAGGTGGGGGTCCCGAACCGGGCGGTCAGCTGAAAGAGGTCGTTGGTCCGGTCGATTTCACGCTGGACCTCCTCCCGTTCGGTGAGGGGCTGGATCTGTAAGGCCTTTTCCCGCGCGGTATCGCAGCAGGTCAAATCCGCCAGCATCTGGAGGATCTTGTCCAGCTCAAGGGTTTTCATATATTTTGGTTCTATCATATGGATTGATTCCTCATTGGAAAGTGGTTCATGTTATGGGCTTTGGGGGCGTTTCATCCGCTACGCTTTTGTAAAAATCCAGCGTTGGAAACCGGCTCCCGGTCTGAAAGAGGGTAAAGG
Source organism: uncultured Clostridia bacterium (assembly GCA_944387995.1). GTDB lineage: Bacteria > Bacillota > Clostridia > Oscillospirales > Ruminococcaceae > Faecivivens. Next base: position 4,316 of record CALXHB010000054.1, read on the forward strand.
CCTCCGCCGCCTCCCCGAACGCCTTTTCCGCCTTCGGGTCCAGCTTAAAGGAGAAGATCTTTTTTTCCTCCGCTCCGATCACATAGATAAACGCCCGCCGCGCCGCTTCGGGGAAAGGCACCCGGTAGGGAGTTCGGACGGCGCTTTCGATAAAGTGGGGGAGACACTCTCCGCAGAGAGCGATGCCTTCTCCCGGCAGCAGCCACATATCCCCCTCTTCGGTTCCGCACCCGGCGCAGCCCTCGATATCCGGCTGAAAGCCCGAGAGGCACATCAGCCGCAGTTCGTAAACTGCCTTTAAAAAGGTGGGGGAGCGGCGCTTTTTTTCTAAGAGGTAGAGGGTGTTCAGCAGCAGCCGCAGCGTCTCCGCCCCGGTTTCCTTCTGGGGGAGGAGCGATCGGGTCAGTTCGCAGAGATACCCCGCCAGCGACAGGGAGGCAAGGTCCTCCCGCAGGCCGAAGAAATTTTCTTCCAGATCGGCCGTTTGCAGTATGTAGCGGATTCTGCCCTCCATCAGGCAGAATTCGCTGTATGCGAGAACTTCACAGGCGGCCGCCAGCCGGGACTTTTTTCCATTGGGCTTTTTGGCGATCACCTGAATCATCCCGTAATCAGAAGTGAGCAGGGTCAGTGTTTTGTCCTGGGAACCATACGGCGTCTGCCCCAGCACGATCCCATGGGTTTTGAGAATGATGGCGGACGCCTCCTTCCGAATTGGGATACATCCCGCCGGCATACCCTTTCCGGCCCACCGAGTAGAGTGACCGGATATCCGGCAGCGAATCGGGAGCCGGGGGCGGCACCGGAATTTCAAACGGAATGCCAGCCGGTGCGGCCGGTGCCGCCGGACGTTCCGGGTCTTTTGGCGGGAATGGCGAATTTGTTTCTTTCATGGAAGATACCTCCTGTCCGCGGGGCAGCCTGTGGCTGCCGGTACAGTGTTAGCTTGCGCGGAAGGAGGCGATATTATACAGGATTTAAATCCCGATTTCGACAGATTGTTCTCAGTCTTCCGGATCGTATTTCAGGCCCACAGCCTTGATGGCCGATTCGTCGTTGCGCCAGTCATTCTTCACCTTGACCCAGCACTTGAGATTGACACGGGTATCGAGGAAGTTCTCCAGATCGGCTCGGGCTTCGCTGGCAATTTTTTTCAGCATACTGCCGCCCTTGCCGATAATCATCCCCTTGTGGCTTTCCCGTTCGCAGTAGATGACCGCTTCAATGTCGAGAATGTCGGGGTTAGACTCCCGTTCCCGCATCTTTTCGATGGTCACCGCAGTGCCGTGGGGCACTTCGTCCCGCATATTCCGCAGGATTTTTTCCCGGATGATCTCTCCGGCGATGGTCCGTTCTGGCTGGTCGGTAAGGGTGTCGTCCGGGAAGTAGAAGGGCCCTTCGGGGCAGGCTTTTTTCAGCTCGTCCAGTACGAGGTCCACCCCGTCCCGGTTGGAGACACTGACCGGCACCACCGCGGTAAAGGGGTAGAGGGCCTGTAACTCTCCAATCCGCATCAGCACCTGTTCGTGGCTGACCAGGTCAATTTTGTTGATGACCAGGATGACCGGCAGTTTTTTCACCTTAAAGTCCTCGATGAGGGCCATTTCCTGTTCGTTTAGTTCTCCTTCCGGCTCCACCAGGAAGAGAATCAGGTCCACTTCGCCGATGCTGTTGATGACGACTTTGTTCATATGCCCCGACAGCTTGGTCTTCGGCTTGTGGAAGCCGGGGGTGTCGAGAAAGCAGAGCTGCACGTTTTCATCGGTCAGCACCCCCAGAATCCGGGTTCGGGTGGTCTGGGGACGGGAAGAGACGATGGCTATTTTCTCGCCGAGCAAAGCGTTCATCAGGGAAGATTTGCCGACGTTCGGTTTGCCGACGATGGCGGCAAATCCGGATTTGGTTGCTTCATTCATTTATGACGTTCCTTTCGACGGCGGCTCTTTCCGCCGGTTTTGTGGATAAGCGAAGGTAAAGAGGGCGCCTGCTGCGGTGAGCGCCCCGAAGACCGCCAGCCGCCAGCTGGTGACAATCAGCAGCAGGACGTCGGTCAGTTTTGGCAGGTGGAAAAAGAGGGCAAACCCCACGGCCACAGCTGTTAAGGCACCGATCAGCACCGCTCCAGCCGCCGCGTCCTTGGCCATTCCGGCGAGGGGATGGTAGCCCGGCGAAACCAGGTCGGTGAGATGCTCTAAAGCAGTATTGACCGCCTCCAGCGCCAGCACCAGTCCAATAGCAAAAAAAAGCAGCCCATACTCCATCGCGGTCAGCCGGTAGACAAGCGAAAAAGCGGTTACCCATACAGCACAGCTGATGTGAAACCGCATATTCCGCTGCCGGATGCAAAGGGCAATGCCGCGCCCAGCGTACAGGAAGCTTTTTAAGAAGGGATGCCCCTTAGAATTTTTCATCGTCCATGACGTAGCTTGCCCCCCGCGGGAGACCCAGCATCGTCATGACAGTCTCTTCCTTTTCCCGCATATGGACGGCTTCAACCCCGCCGTTTACATGATCGTATCCCAGCAGGTGGAACATCGAATGGGCAGTCAGATACCCGACCTCCCGCTGGAGCGAGTGGCCGTAAAGCTCAGCCTGTTCGAAAGCCTTGGGCATCGAGATGACAATATCCCCCAGCATAGCGGCGCCGGTGGCCTCGTCGTGGTCATAGACCCCGTTTTCCCCGAGGGGGAAGGAGAGGACGTCGGTGACTGCGTCGATGTTGCGGTGCTGCTTGTTGAGACGTCTGATCTCATCGTTGTCCACAAAGGAAACCGAGATCTCGGCATCTTCATTGAAGTTCTCCAGACGCAGGGCCGCGTTGCAGGTTCTGCGGACCAATAACCGGATACCGGTGGGGATTTTCACGACATTCTGGCGGTTGGAAATGATGACTTTTACTTTATTCATGGCGTTTCGCTTTGCCCTCCTCATAATATCGGTCGTAAGCCTTAATAATATCCTGTACCAATTTGTGCCGGACGACGTCCTTTTCCGAGAAGCGGACGATGGCAATATCATCCACCGATTTTAAGACCCGCACCGCTTCTACAAGTCCCGAAACCTTACCGTCTGGCAGGTCGATCTGGGTGACATCTCCGGTCACGACAATGCGGGAACCGAACCCCATTCGGGTCAAAAACATCTTCATCTGTTCTCTTGTGGTGTTCTGCGCTTCATCCAGGATGATGAAGGATTCATCCAGCGTCCGCCCGCGCATATACGCCAGCGGAGCGACTTCAATCGACCCCCGTTCATGCAGCTTCTGGAAATTTTCCGCCCCGAGGAAATCAAACAGAGCGTCATATAACGGCCGCAGGTAGGGGTCTACCTTATTTTGCAGGTCGCCAGGCAAAAACCCCAGCTTTTCTCCCGCTTCCACCGCCGGTCGGGTCAAAATAATCCGGCTGACGGCCCCCGATTTGAAGGCCTTAACCGCCATCGCCACCGCGAGATAGGTCTTGCCGGTACCGGCAGGTCCCACACCGAAGGTGATGGTGTTCTGCTCAATCGCTTTGATATACCGCTTCTGGCCGACGGTTTTCGGTGCCACCGGCTTGCCCTTTTGGGTGATGCAGATGCAGTCGGAGGAGAGGTTTTTGGCTTCCTGGGCCTCGCCGCCGGCGGCCGCGTCCACCGCGTAGCGGATGGCAACCTCGTCCGGGACAGCGCCCTGGCGGATCTGGGAAAGGATATTTTCCGCCGCCGCTGCGCAGACCGCAACCTCTTTTTCTTCGCCGGTGATTTTTAATTCCCCGTCCCGGATAGACAGGGTCACCGGACAGTATTTCATCAGGACGTTTAAATTCTCATCGAACAGCCCGCAAAAAGCGGACAGTTCATCGTTGTTTTGAAAAGGCAGTGTTTGTTCAGTCAGACTGGTCATCTCCCACAAACGGGGCCGGCTGGATGCCCGCCCCATAATCTTCATCCTAAGGGACAGAATTGACATTTTCCCTTAATTACTAGTATTATACCATAAAAATTGCGTTTTGTACCTATATTATTTACACAAAATTTTCGTGAACTTTTTTCTTATCCCGTACCAGTTTGACCATCCTCCGACGGGGCAGCTGAGGGGACAATTTCCAGCTTGCGGGGGGTGGCGATATCCATTTCGGCGAGGTAATCGACCTTTAAAACACCCACCCGTTTGCCGCCTCTTTCCTCCACCCGGAAGGATTCATCTCTTTCTCGGATGACCGCGTCCGCCAGGTTTTCGCTTTCCCAGTCCCTGGCGGCCTCCCGCAGGGTGGTGACCGCTTCGGTTTCGGTAAAGTTTTTTTCCTCCACCGTGTAGCCTTCCCGCAGGATGGTGACCGCCCCGATGGGCAGCTGAACCCCGAAAATCGTAAGGGGTTCAGCCGTGACCGTCTCCTCCCAGAGGGAGGTAGTCTCTTCCGGCAGGGTCAAGCTGTCTCCTGGGCCCTTAAAGAGAAAGGCTTTCACCTGACTCAGCATCTTCCCGGCTTTGGAGAGGGTCTTTTCCGCTCCTTCCGGCAGATAGAGGGGAATCCGCCGCCCAAATAACTCCACCGCGTATCGTTTTTCCTGCTCGCCGGTGTAAACCCGCTCGGACTGGGAGAGGGTCAGGGTAAAGGTGTGGGAAAACTTTGCTTCGGCGATTACCGCGGCGCTGGCGTGGACAAAGCGGGTTTTGCCGTCGTCCGATTCGGTGACCCCGGTGACAATCTGCTGACCCTTGCCGACCGTTTCGCCCACCTTGACCCGTTCCTGTCCCGCATAGACTTCCATATAAAGAATCCGGCCGGTTTCCGCTGCGATGATGTCGCAGGGGTCGGTGGGGAGGATGGTGGGGGAGGAGTGTATCTCGTGGATATTGATCTCCACCCGGGCGCCCACCTTGTTGACGGCGCAGATGGCGACGCCGGGGATTTCTTCCCGGATGTGGTCGGCCACCTCTCCAGTGTCCAGGGTGGGAAGAAACCGCCCGAGGGTCAGCCCTGCTTCGGCGGCCACCGACTGAATGAGTTCCGGGGAGAGGGATTCCAGTCCGGTCACCTCGATCTTCCAGGCAAAGCACTGGGAGAAGAGCAGCACCCCCACCGCCGTTACCGGCCAGACGATCAGTCCCACCCGCCGCCGGTAGCGGGAGAGGGTAGAGGTCGTTTTATCCCGTTTTAGTTTTGTGAGGACCACCCCTTTGCGGGCGGCAACTTCGCTGGCCTCATCCCATAAATAGGCCGGAATATAGCACCGGCCGCTTCCGTTCCCTGCCGACATCCGCTCGACCGGGATGTGCAGCTCGGCGCAGGCATTTAGGAAGGCAGCGGTGTCGCCCTCCGCCTGGCAGAGATAAAAGCCCGGTTTCCAGCTCATCAATCTCATCCCGCCTTTCACTCGACTTGCTGCACCATGTATATGCGCAGGCGGCCGCGAATATAATGCCGGGAAGGGAGGTGCGGGAATGGGCAGGAGAAACCGGACGGCGGATGAATTTCACGTGGGGACGCTGGCACCTTTCCAGATGTGGGACAATGGGGTGGTGTATACCGAAAGCTGCCGGGGGATTATGGATATCGGCGACGGGTATATCCGCTTAAAACTGGGTAAACGGCCGGTGACCCTGTGGGGAGACCGGCTGGAGGTCCTTAGCTTTGACGGCACGCGGATCCTGCTCCGCGGGGATATTAAGCGGGTCGATTTTGACAGCTAGGGGAGGATGGGCTGTGACAAGCAAGATTTATAAATTGTTCGCGGGAGTTTTAGCCCTGACGGCCGCTGCCGCTCTGGTGCTCCGTTCGGACCTCGCCGCCAGCGGCGTGCAGACCGGGATTTCTCTTTGTCTGGAGACGGTGATTCCTTCCCTGTTCGCCTTCATGGTGCTCTCTGACTTTCTCGCCTCGGGCGGGGGAGGGGGATGGCTGTTTACCCCTTTTAAGGGGCTGGCGAGGGTTTATGGCCTTCCTTCGGCTGCTGCTTCGGCCCTCTGCCTGGGAGTGATCGGCGGATACCCGGTGGGGGCG
>CALXHB010000055.1 GCA_944387995.1 uncultured Clostridia bacterium
ATTTACGGGGTGTGAAGGGGGAAAAACCCCCGTCTGTCCATCAAAATATGAAAAAAGGAAAACAATATTGACAAAAAGCGATTGTTCGTTTATCATAATATATAAAGGCAGTATCAAGGCTTTTTTATCATAGTTTTTCCCATTGGGCCGGTTTTTGTCCGCGCTTTTTTGTCTGGGGGAGTGTATATATGGTCGTTTCCGCTCCGTCCGGTGTGTTTACCGGCTATTTTGAAGATGATTCCGTCTGGTTTCGGGGGATTCCCTATGCCCACGCCGACCGGTTCCGCCCGCCCAAACGGGAACCCTATAAGGACCGCTGCTGCCGCCACTTCGGCGCAAAATCCCTCCAGGCAACCCGCGATATGGCCGGTCACCCTGTGCCCGGACCCTTCGGGGAGAACTGCCTGTTTCTAAACGTCGTCGTCCCGGCGGAAAAGCCGGAGGGGCTGATGCCGGTGGTGGTGGATATCCACGGCGGCGCTTTCCAGACCGGTTCCGGCAACGACAGCCCGGTCTTCTCCTTCGTCACCGAGGAGAAGGCGAAGATTGTCGCCGTTTCGATCAACTACCGGCTGGGAGCGTTGGGGTTTTTGTACCTGCGGGACACGCTGGGAGCCGGGTTCTGCGACGGGAATATGGGATTTCTCGACCAGATCTGCGCCCTGGAGTGGGTGCGGGACAACATCGAGGCCTTTGGCGGCGACCCCAACCGGATCACCCTCTACGGGGTGTCGGCCGGGGGCAAGTCGGTGGGGGCGCTGATGCTCTCCAACCGGAGCAAGCACCTCTTTTCCCAGGCGATTCTCTCCTCCGGCGGGGTGATGGCCGTCCGGACCCCCGAGACCGCTTCCCGGCTGGCGGGACGGTTTTTGACGATGATGCAGCTGAAGGACAAGTGGGAGATCCTCACCGCCCCTTCCAGCTTTCTGATGAAGGTCCAGTCGGTCTTTACCGCTGGGCCCGGTTCCACCTGCCTGTTTGGGCCGGTGGCCGACGGGGAGGTGATTCCCGCCGACTGGCAGAAGGTCATCCGCTCGGACGAGGGGTGGCTTGGCAACACGATGATCGGCAACAATCTTCATGAACTGATGTTCTTAAAGTTTAACGACAACCTCCTGCGCAACGCGCCGATGATCGCCTCCCAGCTGTTCGGGGACAACGACGAGTACGCCAATAAAGCCTACCGCTCGATGACCAAAGGGAAGCTGATGCTGGACGAGGAGAGGGAGGACGCCTGGGTCAAGGTCTTTTCCGACTGTATGTACCGGACCCACGGGGACCGGCTGGGGCAGATTCTCGCGGGGAGAGGGGCGAAGGTCTACACCTACTCCTTCGATTTCCCGCCGGCCCACCATTCCCAGGACGCCGCGACACTCCACCACGGTTCCAAGGCCCCGGCTATCGGCGGCAGCCGTACCAAGGCCGACAAGGAGGCCCTCGACCGGATTATGCACGAGATGCGGGCCAGCTACATCGCGTTTATCGAGCGGGGCGACCCCAACAACAGCCTTATCCCCCAGTGGGACCCGGTGGTCCCCGGCAGTTATGGCCGCATCCACTTCGACCGGGAGACCTACTTCGACTGTCCGGAAGAGTGCCCGTCGATCACCGATTTCCCCGACGACGCCATCAACCTCCCCGGTTGACCGGCGGCTGTTACAGGGGCACAGCTTGATTGGACGCAACCCTTGCCCGGGGCCATAAGGGCCTTGGAACATCCATTTTAGTCCGTTTCCCCGGGTATCCCGGGTGCAAATAAAACGAAAGAAAGAGGTAATGACCCATGGCATTCCGTAAAGATTTCCTTTGGGGCGACGCCACCGCCGCCAACCAGTACGAAGGCGGTTGGAACGAGGGCGGCCGCGGCCCGTCGATTGACGACGTTTTGACCGGCGGCACCAAGGATTCCCCCCGTGTATTGACCTACGTCCTCAAGGACGGCACCCCCAAGACGACGACGATGTTCGGCGTGGACGGCGTGCCGGAAGGCTCCCAGTTCACCCAGCTGGACGGCTACTTCTACCCCAACCACGAGGCCACCGACTTTTATCATCACTATAAAGAGGATATCGCGCTGATGGGCGAGATGGGCTTTAAGTGCTTCCGTCTGTCCATCTCCTGGTCGAGAATCTTCCCCACCGGCATGGAGGAGGAGCCCAACGAAGAGGGCCTCGCTTTCTATGACAAGGTGTTCGACGAGTGCAAAAAGTACGGCATTGAACCCCTGGTCACCATCTCCCACTACGAGACCCCTCTGGGCCTGACCAACACCTGGGGCTCCTGGGCGGACCGTCGGACCATCGACTGCTACCTCCGTTACTGCAAGGCAATCTTTGAGCGGTATAAAGGCAAGGTCAAATACTGGCTCACCTTCAACGAGATCAACTGCATCGGCCACGGCGGCTGGATGGAAGCGGGCGTCCCCTCCAAGGACCCCCAGATCCTCGCCAACGCCACCTATTACCAGTTTGTCGCCTCCGCCAAGGCCGTCCAGATGGCCCACGAGATCGACCCCAACTACCAGGTCGGCTGCATGATCGCCTTCATGGAGAGCTACCCCGAGACCTGCAACCCGGTGGACAACCTGATGAACGTTCAGGCGATGGACAACGGCGCCTTCTTCTATATGGACGTTCAGGCCCGCGGCTACTACCCCAGCTTCAAGCTCAAAGAGTATGAACGCAAGGGCATCACCCTGGATATCCAGGACGGCGAGCTGGAAGAGCTGAAAAAAGGCGTTGTGGACTTTATCTCCTTCTCTTACTATATGACGATGGTCATCGGCTCTGCCAAAGAGGGCGAGATGACCGCCGGCAACATGACCTTCGGCCGCAAGAACCCCTACCTGAAAGCCTCCGACTGGGGCTGGCAGATTGACCCCCTGGGCCTGCGGATTGCGCTGAACCAGATTTATGACCGCTACCAGAAGCCGCTGTTCGTCGTCGAAAACGGCCTCGGCGCATTGGATACCAAGGAAGCGGACGGCTCGGTCCACGACACCTACCGCATCGACTACCTCCGCGACCACATCAAGGCGATGAAGGACGCGGTGGAGATCGACGGCGTCGACCTGATGGGCTACACCATGTGGGGCTGCATCGACCTCGTCTCCGCCTCCACCGGCGAGATGCGGAAACGCTACGGCTTTGTCTTCGTCGACAAATACGACGACGGCACCGGCGACCTCTCCAGAAGCCGCAAGGACTCCTTCTACTGGTACAAGAAGGTTATCGCTTCCAACGGCGAAGACCTCGACTAAGGCCAGTATCACATTCGGTTTGGAAAACCTGCATACGCGGGGTTAATGCGTATAGGGAAAGCACCTGTTCTTTTTTGAGCAGGTGTTTTTTCTTATTTTCCTGTCCGACGCGGCGTGGTTCCCCGCCCCAAAGCCGGCGGACCGTTCGACAAGCTCACGGTCTTCGAGACAGACCTGGACGCTCGATCAGTTCGGCGGATAAACCGAAACGTTCCAGCTTATTTGCCCAATCTGCCCCGCGGCCAAGTCTCTATCGAAGACTGCGAGCCTGACGAGCAGTCCTGACCCTTGCCCCGCGGAAACTGCGGCCGCGTCGGATACGGGGTCCAGGGGCCTTTGGTCCCTGGCGGAGTCCAGAGGCTGGTCCTCTGGCGCATCCAGGCGCGCAGCCTGGCCCCTCAAAGCGGAGCTTTGTCGGTGCCTTAAGGGCACCGAAACAAACAAAATATAATCATAAAAAGGCTCCGTCCGGCCTAGCCGGACAGAGCCCCAAACTAAATATTTATTGAGGATATGCGGGGTGGCCCGCATATCCTTTTTTTAAGCATTGAATATTATTCCGCTGCCCTTATGGCAGCGTCCAAGGGTTCCCCTTGGATGGGACCAAGTTTCACTTGGATGGACCAGGCTACTCGCCTGGACTCGCCAGGACCCAAAGGGCCCTGGACCCATTATCCGACGCGGCGTGAGCGGCCCGCGGGGCAAGGGTCAGGACTGCTCGACAAGCTCGCAGTCTTCGAGAGAGACTTGGCCGCGGGGTAAATTCGGCAAATAAGCTGGAAGGCTTCGGTGTTTCTCATAACAAAAAGCCCTGCCTGGCTTTGCCGGACAGGGTAAATTCTTTTATACACCGTATACAATCATATATTTTCCCGTTTTGATAGCCTCTTGAATCAGGTCGATCAGCCGCGGGACACCTTTCTCTGCCTCCCTCCACGGCTTTACGATTTCCAACAGCTCCGGCAGGGAAGAAGGGGGAACCAGCGTCACCGCGTAATGGTCAATTCCGTGAGACGGGCGGTCCAGCGAAAACAGATAGGTCGGCATCTTCATGCTGGGGACAATCCATTCGTTTACAATATCGTCGTCGACCGAAATGCAGCGGTAATACTGCAATGCTTCTTGATAGGAAAAGTCCTCCTGTGATGGCTGATAATTTTTGTTTGGATCAATTTTAGGAATAATGCCAAAATCGACACAGCAGGGCATACAAAACCTCCTCAATAGCCAAACAGGCCCCCGGAAATTCCCGAGGGCCTGCCTTTTTTACAGGATAAATGCTATTTTATTCTGCCTTATTCTTGCTGTTTGCGATGACCGACGCTTCCAGCTGAGCGGGGAGCTGTTCATACCGGACAAACTCCAGCGTGAAGGAGCCAGCGCCCTGGGTCATCTGACGGACGGTGGTGGCGTAGGTCTGCATCTCGCTCATCGGCACCTCGGCGACCACTTCGGTCATGCCGTAGGGCATTGCGTTCATGCCGAGAACCCGGCCGCGGCGCTTGTTGAGGTCGCCCATGATGTCGCCGGTGACCCCTTCGGGGACGATGACCGACAGGCTCCCAATCGGCTCGAGGATGACCGGAGAAGCCTGGGGCAGGCCGTTTTTGTAGGCCAGAGCCGCCGCCATCTTGAAGGACATTTCGTTGGAGTCGACCGGGTGATAGCTGCCGTCGAGGAGGGTGGCTTTCAGGCCGACCACCGGATAACCGGCGAGGACGCCCTTCTGGACACACTCCTGGAGGCCCTTTTCGACCGCCGGGAAGAAGTTCTTCGGAACCGCGCCGCCGACGACCTTCTCTTCAAAGACCAGCCCGTCGGAATCGCAAGGCTCAAACTCGATGATAACGTCGCCGTACTGGCCGTGGCCGCCCGACTGTTTCTTGTGTTTGCCCTGGATTTTAACCGGCTTGCGGATGGTCTCCCGGTAGGCAATGGTCGGGGATTCCAGCACCACTTCGACGCCGAACTTGGATTTCAGCTTCGCGACGGTGACATCCAGATGCTGGTCGCCAAGGCCGGAGAGGATCTGTTCCTTGGTCTCGGAGTCGGTGTAGAAGGAGAGGGTGGGGTCTTCCTCGAGGATGCGGCCGATGGCGGTGGAGATCTTCGATTCGTCGCCTTTTCCCTTGGCTTTGACGGCCATCGAATAGCAGGGTTTCGGGAACTCCGGCCGCTGGAGGGTGATCTTGCGGGCGGGGTCGCAGAGGGTGTCCCCGGTGTTGGCCGAGAGCTTGGAGAGGGCGCAGATGTCGCCTGCCGCAACCTTGTCGGTCTCTTCCTGCTTCTTGCCGCGGATGTAGAGGAGCTTGCCGGGCCGTTCGGTGGCGCCGGTGCGGGTGTTGAGCAGCTCGGTGGTCGAGGTGATGACGCCCGAGAGCACCTTCACGTAAGAGAGCTTGCCGACAAAGGGGTCGGCGACGGTGGCCAGCACGTAAGCGCAGACCGGTTTTTCGGCGTCGCACTTCACCTCGATGATGCCCTCGTCCGCTTCGCCCTCTTCCCGGGCGACCTCAGTGGCGGAGGGGAACATCGAAACCATCGCGCCGAGCAGAAGGGTCAGGCCCTGCTGTTCCTGGGCGGAACCGCTGAAGACGGGGGTGATGGTGCCGTCGAAGATGCCCTTGTGGAGGCCCTGGACCAGTTCCAGCATGGTGAACTCTTCGCCGGAGAAGTATTTTTCCATCAGTTCGTCGTCGGTCTCGGCGACTGCTTCCGAAATGGCGCTGACCAGGCCTTCCAGCCGGTGGCCCATGTCGGGCATTTTGACTTCCTGACGGGAGCCGTTTTCATAGGTATAGGCTTTCATGCCGATGAGGTCGATGTAGCATTTGACCTGGTGGTCCTCGACGTAGGGGACGACGACCGGGCAGATCTGGGCGCCGAACTTGCGGATTAAGTCCTCGAGCACCTTATAAAAGTCGGCGTGGGCGGAGTCCATCTTGCCGATGAAGATGGCGCGGGGCTTGTGGAGCTTTTCCGCCTCCCGGAAGGCCTTTTCGGCGCCGACGGTGAGGCCGGACTTGCCGGACATGACCAGCAGCACGGTGTCCGCCGCCCGGATGGCCTCGGTCTCGCCCAGGGCAAAGTCGAAAAGCCCGGGGGCGTCGAGGAGGTTGATCTTTGTGCCGGAATATTCAATCGGGACAATAGAAAGGTTCAGCGACGAAGTGCGCTTGATCTCCTCGGGGTCGAAGTCGGAGAGGGTGGTGCCGTCGGCGACCTTGCCGAAGCGATCGGTTGCTCCGGTGCGGTAAGCCAGCGCTTCCACCAGCGTCGTCTTGCCGCTGCCGCCATGGCCGACAACGGCGATATTGCGGATGTTGCCCGCGTCATACTGTTTCATAGTAAAATCAACCCTTTCTATTTTGGGATTGCCGAAAAAGTCGCGCTGCTCCAATTTCGTCAATTTTTGCGTTAAGCGGCGTCCTGCCGCGGGAGGGGGTTCATCCAGAACCCATTTATACAGAAGGTGGAGCCCGGGGGAAACCGGTTCCTGGCGGCCCGCTTCTGCTGGACGGGAAACCCCGTCGTGCAAATTATCTAAGAAAGATAAATTCGACAAAAGTTATTATAGCACAATTCACCACGAGATACAAGCATTTTTGGATAAAAAGCAAAACCGGCAGGTAAAACTTTTTGGGAAAAGTTTGGGGAATATAGCTATTTTTCTATTCGACGCGGCCATAGCTCCCGCGGGGTAAAGGTCAGGACTGCTCGTCAAGCTCGCAGTCTTCGGTAAAGACTTGGCCGCGGACACATTGGGCAAATAAGCTAGGACGTTTCGGTTTATCTACCGGACGTATCGAGCGTCCAGGTCTGTCTCGAAGACCGTGAGCTTGTCGAACGGTCCGCCGGCTTTGGGGCGGGGAAGACGAGCCGCGTCGGATAATGGGTCCAGGGCCCTTTGGGTCCTGGCGCATCCAGGCGCGCAACCTGGTCCATCCAAGTGAAACTTGGTCCCATCCAAGGGGAACCCTTGGGCGCTGCCATAAGGGCAGCGAAACAATATCCAATACGAAAAAAGGATATGCGGATCGCCCCGCATATCCTCAAAAAATA
>CALXHB010000056.1 GCA_944387995.1 uncultured Clostridia bacterium
GTTTTTTCGAGGGGGCAGAGGCGAACGTGGAGGGAGATGTGCTCCATATTTCCCTGAAAAACGGCGGACGCTCGATTCTGGAAACCGCCCACGTGGGCCGGGACATTGAAAAGATCATTTTCGACCATTTCAGTCTGCCGCTGCACGTTTCCTTTGAAGGGGAGGACGTTCTGTCCACCGCCGATTATCCGCCGCCTCCTCCGCCCGCCGTTTATGCACCGCCGGAGACCAAGCGTCCTGCCCGGCCTGCCGCACCTGCCGGAGGAATGAGTAACGGGGGTGGAAGAGGATTTGGCCGACGGGATTCCGTCCTCAAGGAGCCGACTGCTGTTACCATCAACTTTGTGAACCTCCATCTCAAGGAAAACGCCACCCTGTTAAAGGGACGCAAAATCACCCAGGAGCCGACTGATCTGCGGGATGTCAACATCTCCAGCGGCACCGTTGTAGTTTGGGGCGATATCTTCGCGGCGGAGTCCCGTGACACCCGGGACGGGAGTAAAGTCATCCTGACCTATTCCTTTACCGATTACACCTCCTCGAATATGTTCAAGATCATCGACGAGGCAAAGAACAAAGAGCGCTACGACCTTTTAAAAGTGGGAGCTACGGTTCTCATCCGCGGCGATGTGGTGGACGATAAATATGACCGGGAGATCTCCATCAAACCTTACGATATTATGATTGTGGAAAAGATTCCCAAAATGGACGAGGCTCCTGAGAAGCGGGTCGAACTTCATTGCCACTCCAAGATGTCCTCGATGGACTCGGTGGCGGAGGTGTCGGATATCGTCAACACCGCTGCCCGCTGGGGACATCCCGCCGTCGCCATCACCGACCATGGTGTTGTACAGGCCTACCCCGACGCGGTCTCAGCTTTGGACGGGGCACGGAAAAAAGGGAGCAAGCTCAAGCTGATCTATGGGGTGGAGGATTACTTTGTAAACGACTGCGAGAACGCAGTCCACGGTTCGGATGACCGTCCGCTGCGGGGAGAATTCATCGTTTTCGACGTGGAGACCACCGGTCTTTCCTCCGCCACCGAGCGGTTGACAGAAATCGGCGCGGTTCTGCTGGCAGACGGAGAAGTAAAGGACTCTTTTGACACCTTTGTCAACCCCGAACGCCCCATTCCCGCCGAGATCACCAAGCTCACCAGCATCACCGACGATATGGTCAAAGACGCTCCCACCGAGGAGGAAGCCCTGCGCCAGTTTCTCGATTTTGCCGGAGACCGGCCGCTGATTGCCCACAACGCTTCGTTTGATATGTCCTTTATCCGGGCGGCCGCCGGTCGACACAACCTGACGATCTCCCATACCAGCATCGATACCCTGACGATGGCCCGCAGTCTTTACCCAGAACTGGGAAAATATAAACTGGACGTCATTGCCAAATATCTGGAACTGGAAGATTTTCACCATCATCGTGCCTGCGACGATGCGGCTATTCTCGGTCAGATCTTTTTAAAGATGGTCGAAAAGCTGGAGAGCGAGCAGGACGTCCATACGGTAGGGGAGATAAACACCCATCTGACCAGCGGGGACCCTAAACAGCTGAAAACCTATCACCAGATTTTGCTGGTCAAAAATAGCGTTGGCCTCAAAAACCTTTATAAATTGGTTTCTTATGCCCACGTCAAATACTACTACCGCCGTCCCCGGACCCCGAAAAGCGAAATTATGAAGTACCGGGAAGGGCTGCTGATCGGCTCCGCCTGCGAGGCAGGGGAGCTGTTCCGAGCGGTGGTGGACGGAAAGCCCTTTGACGAGCTTTGCGAAATCGCCAGTTTTTACGATTACCTCGAGATTCAGCCCATTGGCAACAACGAGTTTATGCTGGAAACCGGACAGGCGGAAAGCCGCGCCCAGCTGATGGACTTCAACCGAACCATCGTCCGCATCGGGGAACGGCTGGGTAAACCGGTCGTTGCCACCGGTGACGTCCACTTTATGAAGCCGGAGGACGCGATCTTCCGTTCGATTTTGCTGGCGGGCATGAAGTTTAAAGACGCCGATAATCAGGCGCCCCTTTATTTCCGCACCACCGAAGAGATGCTTGCGGAGTTTGACTACCTAGGGCCGGAAAAGGCCTATGAAGTGGTGGTCACCAACCCCAACCGGATTGCCGACATGATTGAGGACGATATCCGCCCGATTCCCAAGGGCACCTATCCCCCCAGTATCGCCGGTTCTGAGGAAGACCTGCAGCGGATCACCTGGGCCCGGGCCAAGGAAATCTACGGCGACCCGGTGCCGGAACTGGTGGCGACCCGGCTGGAACGGGAGCTTTCTTCGATTATCAAGCACGGGTTCGCCGTTTTGTACATGATTGCACAGAAGCTAGTTTACTATTCTGAACAGCACGGTTACCTGGTTGGTTCCCGTGGGTCGGTTGGTTCCTCTTTCGTGGCCCATATGGCCGGTATTTCGGAGGTTAACCCCCTGGTGCCCCATTACATTTGTCCCAACTGTAAACACAGCGAGTTTATCACCGACGGCAGCGTCGGTTCCGGCTTTGACCTTCCGGCCAAGGACTGCCCCATCTGCGGCACCCGAATGAACCAGGACGGTCACGACATTCCCTTTGAAACCTTCCTCGGTTTCGACGGGGATAAGGAGCCGGATATCGACTTAAACTTTTCCTCTGAATATCAGTCCTACGTCCACCGGTATACCGAGGAGCTGTTCGGTACCGACCACGTCTTTAAGGCGGGCACCATCTCGACAGTCGCCGAAAAGACCGCCTTTGGCTACGTCTTAAACTACCTGTCCGAACGGGGGAAAACCCTTCATCGGGCGGA
This sequence comes from uncultured Clostridia bacterium, assembly GCA_944387995.1. GTDB lineage: Bacteria > Bacillota > Clostridia > Oscillospirales > Ruminococcaceae > Faecivivens. Next base: position 2,804 of record CALXHB010000056.1, read on the forward strand.
GGAACTGCGTCTGGCCAAGGGCTGTGAAGGGGTCAAGCGAACTACAGGTCAGCACCCCGGTGGGATGGTTGTTATTCCGTCCGATTACGATGTTTACGACTTTACACCGATTCAGCACCCGGCGGACAAAGCCGACAGCGATATTCTCACCACCCACTTCGACTTCCATTCGCTCCACGACACCATCTTAAAGCTGGACGAACTGGGACACGAAGTTCCGACCCTCTATAAACACATCGAGGATATGACCGGCATCAAGGTGATGCAGATCACCATGAGCGACCCGAAGGTCTACTCCCTCTTTTACTCGACCGAGGCCCTCGGCGTAACGCCAGAGGAGATTTTCTCGGATACCGGTACCCTTTCCCTTCCGGAAATGGGCACCCCCTTTGTACGGGGGATGCTGATGCAGTGCCGCCCGACCAAGTTTTCCGACCTGCTGCAGATTTCCGGCCTTTCCCACGGCACCGACGTCTGGCTGGGCAATGCCCAGGAGCTAATTAAGGACGGAACCTGCACCATTTCGGAGGTTATCGGTTGCCGTGACTCGATCATGACCTACCTGCTCCATAAGGGGTTGCAGCCGAAACTGGCCTTCAAGATCATGGAGATCACCCGTAAAGGCAAAGCCCCCAAAGAGCTGACCGAAGAGATGAAACAGGACATGCGGGATCACGATGTCCCCGAGTGGTACATCAACTCCTGCTTAAAGATCAAGTACATGTTCCCGAAGGCCCACGCGGCCGCCTATGTCATCGCGGCCATCCGTCTGGCCTGGTATAAGGTCTACACTCCGCTGGAATATTACGCCGCCTTTTTCACCGTCCGCGGCGGCGACCTGGAAGCAGACGTCGCGGTGGCCGGCAAAGAGGCCACCCGGAAACGGCTGATCGCCCTGCGGGAGATGGACGACCGCAGCGCGAAAGAGGATGATGTCCACGATACCCTCCTCATTATCAATGAGATGCTCTGCCGGGGGTATCAATTCCTGCCGGTGGACCTTTATAAGTCCAAAGCGACGGTCTACCAGATTGAGGACGGCAAAATCCGCCTTCCCTTTACCGCCCTGAAAGGGCTTGGGGAAGCGGCGGCCAAGGCGCTGGAACAGGCGGCGAAGGATGGAGAGTTTATCTCGGTCGAAGAGCTGCAAAACCGTTCGGGCGTTTCCAAAGGGGTCATTGAGATTCTGGATAACGCTGGAGCGCTGAAGGGAATCCCCAAGACCAGCCAGCTGACGCTGTTTGATATGTTTGGATAATCTATTTTACAATTCCGGAGAAACAACATGAATGAAAACAGATTGATTACGCCGGAGGGCACCCGGGACCTCCTGTTTGAAGACTGCCTCGCCCGTCACCGGGTGGAAGCGGGTTTCCGGGAACTGTTTACGGCCTGGGGATTTTCCGAGGTGATTACCCCAGCCCTGGAGTTTTACGACGTCTTCACTCCCGAAGGTCACGCCATCCCTCAGGAAAATATGTTTAAGCTGACCGACCGAAAGGGACGGCTGATGGCGGTTAAACCCGACCTGACCATGCCGATTGCCCGGCTGTCGGCTACTCGGCTGCGGGAACAGCCTCTGCCGCTGCGGCTTTACTATAACCAGTCTGCCTACCGGGTCAGCCCGGCGGACAGCGGCCATCAGAGCGAGGTGGCGCAGGCGGGTATTGAGCTGATCGGTGCTTCCGGCCCTCGGGCCGACCTGGAGACCCTGTTTTTGGCCATCAAGGCCCTGGAAAGCTGCGGGCTGACCAACTACCGGCTGGAAATCGGCCACATCGGGATTTTCAACGCCTTAGCCTCCCGTCTTGCCTTTACCCCCGGGGAAAAGGAAGCGGTGCGGGAGCTGATTGTAAAGAAGAACTATCCCGCTCTGTCTGACCTCACTTCCGAACTCCATGGAGAGGCTGCAAAGGCCCTCGGCCAGCTGCCGAAGCTGTTCGGTGGGGAAGAGGTTCTTTCTGAACTAACTGACCTCATCGACGGACCGGATATTCAGGAGGCGGTGGGTTATCTCCGCTCTATCCTCTCCGATCTGGACGC
>CALXHB010000057.1 GCA_944387995.1 uncultured Clostridia bacterium
AAATATACCGCCGAACAGTCGGCCCAGCAGGAGGTGGAAGGCCTTCTATCGGAAATCCAGTCGAGGCGGGAATCCCTCCAGAACACCCTTTCCGGCTTCCAGATGAAGCTCCAATCGAGGCGGGAATCGGTGGAGGCCCTCCACCGGGAGGTGCAGGACCTGGAACTGGAAGAAAAGGGCAAGCTCCAGCGGGCCAGCCTGCTGCGGGATCTGGAAACCCATATGGAAGGGTTTAACCACTCGGTCAAGACGGTGATGGGCTGGAAACAGCGGGGCATGGTAGACGGCATCCACGGCACGGTGGCGGGACTGATTGAGGTGCCGGAAAACTATGCGGTGGCGGTGGAAACTGCCCTGGGAGCTGGCCTTCAGAACATCGTTGTCGATAACGAAGAGACCGCCAAGGCCTGCATCCGCAGATTGCAGCGGGACCGGGCCGGCCGGGCGACCTTCCTGCCGCTGACGGCGGTGCGCGGGACGCTGCTGGACCAGCCGGGCCTGCAAAAGGAACCGGGATTTTTGGGGCTTGCGTCGGAACTGGTCGGGGTAGAAGAACGGTATAAGGGGGCGATTCGGTTCCTGTTGGGGCGGATTGCCATTGCCTCCGATCTGGACATTGCCGCCAACATCGCCAAGAAATATCGGTATAAATTCCGGATTGTCACCCTGGACGGCCAGCAAATCAACGCTGGCGGCAGCTTCACCGGCGGCAGCGCCGCCCGGGGTCAGGGCATCCTCTCCCGCCGGGGAGAGGCGGAGGGGCTTAAACGGGAAGCGGACGCCCTCCGTGCTCGGAAAGAGGCGGCATCTCAGAAGGAAGCCGACGCTCGGAAGGAGCTGGAAAAGCTGAACGCCAGCCTGGAAGAGGTCCGGGAAGAATTGATGGCGGTGAGCGAAGACATGGTCCGCTTTGAAGGGGAGCTAAGCCGCTCCAAAGCGGAACGGGCTGCCGCCGCCGCCCGAAAGGAAACCCTTTCGGCCCAGCTGCGGGAAGGGGAAGAAAAGCTGTCCGTCCTCCGGGAGGAACGGCTTGCCAATGAACAGTCCCTAAAAGAGAGCGAAGCAAAACGGGACGCCCTCACCGAACAGCTAAAAACCCATCAGGGCAGCCAGGACACCCTCTCGGAGAAACTCAGCGACATCACCTCGGCTTTAAGCCAGCTGTCGATTGAAAAAGTTGTATTGGAAAAGGATCAGGAGGCGGCACAAACGGCCCTCCAGTCGATTCTCGACGCCCGCCGGGACGCCCAGGCCAAACGGCAGGAGATGACCCAGGCGGTGGCCGAACTGGACCAGAAGGTCAAGGATCTGGATGAGGCGGTCAAGACCGGCAAAAAACAGATTGAAACCTTTACCCGCCAGATCGCCGAGTATGGGGAGAAAAACGAAGCTTTATTAAAACTGCGGACCCAGCTGGAAGGGGAGACCCTCACCCTGCGGCAGCAGTCGAGGGATCTTTCGGTCCAGAAGGAGCGGGCGGCCGGAGAGTCGGCCCGCCTCCAGGAACAGAAACAGGCAATCCAGCGGGATTATGACCAGCTGGTGGCGAAGATGTGGGAGGAGTATGAGCTGACCCCCCGGGAGGCCTCGGGACTGAAAACCGCGCTTTCCTCGGTTTCCGACGGCAACCGTCAGTTGGGTATCCTCAAAAACCAGATCAAGGCCCTTGGAAACATCAATGTGGCGGCCATCGAGGAGTACCAGGAGGTTTCAAAACGGTACCAGTTTTTGAAAAAACAGGTAGAAGACGCCGCGAACGCCCGAGATGAGCTGCTAGAACTTATCGACCAGCTGACCGCCGAAATGAAGGAACTGTTCGGCAGCGCCTTTCATGAGATTAACCGCCACTTCGGAGAGATCTTCCGGGAGCTGTTCGGCGGGGGGAAGGCTTCCCTCCAGTTGGACGATCCGTCGGATATCCTTGAATGTGGCATTGAAATCCTCGTCCAGCCTCCGGGCAAGATCATCAAAAACCTTGCCTCTCTGTCGGGCGGCGAACAGGCCCTGGTGGCGGTGGCCATTTATTTCGCCATCTTAAAGGTCCGGCCGTCCCCCTTCTGCGTGTTGGATGAGATTGAAGCGGCGCTGGACGACGTTAACGTCTCCCGGTACGCCGCCTATCTGCGGGGAATCAGCGATAAAACCCAGTTTATCCTCATCACCCACCGTCGGGGCACAATGGAGGAAGCCGACACCCTTTACGGGGTGACGATGCAGGAGAGCGGGGTTTCCAAGCTGTTGCAGCTAAAGGTTTCCCAGTTGGAAAAAGAAAAAGCGCCGGCAGGACTTTTGGAAGAGGGACATTAACCTCCGGGAGCCGGAGGAAGGATATATTCCGCTTATGAAAAGGAGGTGCGGCCATGGGGCTGCTCAATAAAATCCGGGAAGGGATTAAAAAGACCAAAGATTCAATGATGCAGAAGGTGGAGCGGGTTTTAAACTCCTTTACCAAAATTGACGACGACTTTTTGGAAGAGCTGGAAGAGACGCTGATTATGTCCGACGTCGGGGTGGAAACCTCCGAGGCCATCGTTGCCGAACTCCGCAAAAAGATCAAGGAGACCGGCGTCACCGATACTTCCGCAGTGAAGGGTCTTCTAAAAGAGATTATCGCCGGGATGCTGCGGGAGGACCGCCCCTTCACCCTCTCGACCAAGCCGTCGATCATCTTTGTCATCG
>CALXHB010000058.1 GCA_944387995.1 uncultured Clostridia bacterium
TGAAGAAGGTGCGGGTCATGTCCGAGCAGTAGCCGTCGTAAACCCCGCCGACGTCCAGCAGGACGCACATCCCCTTTTCCAGCTTGGTGCCGTCGTTGCCGTGGTGGGGGTCGGCGGCGTTTTTGCCAAAACCGACGATGGGGGTAAAGCTGACCCCGGAGCAGCCGTGCTTCATGTAAATCTGGACAAACTTGTCCTCCAGTTCCTTTTCGGTGGCGCCCAGATGGATGGACTGGACAAACTCGGCCATGCAGTCGTCGTTTACCTTGGAGGAGCGGCGCATCTTCTCCTGTTCCTCGGCGTCCTTCACCGCCCGGACCCAGTCGACGCAGCCGGAACCGTTGCGGTATTCCTTGGCGGCGCCCAGTTCCCACAGCCGGATGAGGAAGCGGGCGGGCCAGGTCTTGTCGATGCCCAGGGGCTTGTCCTTATCCAGGTATGGGACGATTGCGGCGGGGCCGTCGTCGGTGTCGGAAAAACGGGTGACGGGAATCCCGCAGGTGGGGGCGGGGAAGAGGGAGTTGACAAAGAAACGGTGGGCGTGGTCCGTCCGCAGAAGCAGCGCCAGCATCCGCTCGCCGGGGTAAATCCATTCGCCGGTCAGGTAGCCGATCGAGAGCGGGTCGGTCACCAGCAGCTGGGTCAGCCCTTCCCCTTTCATCTTTTCAAGCACGCGGTCAATACGGGAATTATCCATTGCAATCTTCCTTTCGATGGGGAGTCAGACGCCGGTCGGGGCCTCTAACAGCGCCAGTTCTTATCTTTTAATAATAGCGCATTGGGTACAAAAAAGCAATGGAGAAGAATGAATTTTAGTTATACAATTTTTGATGGGTTGTAGATATGGTATTTTCTACAAAAACTATTGCGCCAGTTTGCAAATTATGGTATGATGGGAATAACGACGGAAAACCGTTTGGCCCTTTTGGGGCAATTTGTGCGTAAGGAGAGAATATAATATGGAAACCATTTACTTACAGCTTTATTCCCTTGGTCAGTATGGTCAGGAACATCCGATGCCGGAATGCCTGAAGGTAGTTGCCGATATGGGCTATGACGGCGTTGAATTCGCCGGCAACAATTACGGCGGGCTGAGCGCGGACGATCTGAAAGCGGAGCTGGCGAAAAACCATCTGGGCTGCCGTTCGGTTCATCTGTCGATGAACGAGATTGTTCCGACCCTGCCTTATTTAAAGGGAATCGGCTGCCAGTACGCGATTGTCGCGATGCACGCTTTCTCCAACGAGGAGGAGATTCTCGACTGCGCGAGACAGCTCAACGAGGCCGGTAAAGAGGCTGCCAAATACGGCATCAAGGTCGGCTACCATAACCACACCCAGGAGTTCAACAAGATTGGGGACAAATATTTCTTAGAAATCCTCATCGAGAACACCGACCCCGAAAACGTTGTGTTCGAGCTGGACTGCGGTTGGGCAACCGCTGCTGGCGCCGACGCCAGCGCGTTCCTGCGCAAATACGCCGACCGGTTTGTGGCCATCCATGTCAAGGAAAACTCCAAGGTCATCGGCCCGGACAAACCCCGTTCTCCCAAAGACCCCAGCCCCTTCAAGCTGGACGAAAACGGCAAGCCGATCATCACCGAAGAGATGCGCAAGATGTTTGCGGAGCGGGCTAGCTGGAACTGCGGCACCGGTCAGGGGATCATCGACTGGAAGAAGGTTTTTGCGACCTGCCACGAGATTGGCATCGACCTGTTTGTGGTCGAACGGGAAGCAGAGTACGGCGGACTGGATCGTCTGACCTGCCTGCAGAACGACGTCAACTGGCTGAAGACCAACCTGTGATTTTGTGAAGCGTGTCGTTTCCCGCGGCCAGGTCTGTACCGAAGACCGTTTGCTTGTCAAACGGTCAGAATTGTGGGGAGCGTGGAACTCACGCCGCGTCGGATAATGTGTCCAGGGGCCTTTGTACACAGAACAAAGTACGGAAAAGGTACAACCTGCGAAAAAGCGCGGTTTCCCGCCTTGGTGGGAAATGCCAGCCAGCCCCACCGGCTGGCAAGCGGTTTTTCTGGCATCGCGGCTTTCAGCCGCATGCCTACGTCCAGGCGCGGAGCCTGGCCCATCCAAGTGAAACTTGGTCCCATCCAAGGGGAACCCTTGGACGCTGCCATAAGGGCAGCGGAATAATATCTAATACGAAAAAAGGATATGCGGGCCACCCCGCATATCCTCAATGAATATTTAGTTTGGGGCTCTGTCCGGCTAGGCCGGGCAGAGTCCTTTTTATGATTATATTTTGTTTATTTCGGTGCCCTTAAGGCACCGACAAAGCTCCGCTTTGAGGGGCCAAGCTCCGCCTGGACGGCCAAGGGCCAGCCCTTGGATTCCGGTTAAGGACCCAAAGGGCCCTTAACAATCCCGATATTCGACGCGGCGTGAGCGGCCCGCCCCAACGCCGGTGGACTGCTCGACAAGCTCGCAGTCTCGTTAGTGACCTGGACGCTCGGGACGGGGGACGGAACGGAGTGCGTTAACTGGCGTCCGTGAGGTAGAAGTCAAACAGCAGCGGCAGTTCGACCTCCTCCGGCAGTTCCACCGTCGGGATGTCCGCCTTCCGGCCGTTTACGTATACCGCCGGCGGCGTCGCAATCTGATCGGCCGTCAGCTGGAAATAACAGACTGTCTCTCCCTCCATCCGCTCTCCGTCCACCAGCACCTCCAAATCTACGTCCCCAAAAATCCCGCCTTTCGACCGGGTGTCCAGCTGGTCGGTGCCGTACCCCCGCAGGTAGACGTAACACCCCAGGATCTCCACCGGCTCCTCGGTGCGCTCTCCAAAATGGTCCTGTTTCTGCCACAAAACCGCGATCTCCTGGTCATCCTGCTCCACCTGGTCCAGCCAGCCGCCTACAACCCCTCCGGCTGCCTCCGGAAATTCCTCTCGCAGGCCGTCCGGGGTGTTGTAAACCCGGGAAACGCTGTACCCGCCGGTGTTCAGAGGGAAGATCATCATCGCGAGCAGCCCCGCCACCAGCACCAGCGGCACCACTACGCAGAGGGCCAGCAGCCACCCCAGCCCCTTTTCCTTCTCTTTCACCGGCGGCTCCCGCTGGGGGAGAGGGGCCGCGCACCGGGGACAGATCTTCCATTCCGGCTCCACCGGCGCCCCGCATCCGGGACAGCTGAGTTTGAGCGGCTCCCCGCAGTAGGGGCAGACGATGAAGGATTTTTCCACCCGTTTGCCGCACCGGGGGCAGCGGAGGGCCGACCGCCCCGTCCGGGCCACCAGATAAAGCGCTACCCCCACAAACGCCGGGAGGATGACCGCGCAGATGGTCCAGGGAACCGCCGGGAGCCCCCGGGCTTTCGCGTCCCGGTAGACGAATACCCCGATGGCGGCGGCCGCAGCTAGAATGAACAGAAATATCGGGACGATCAGGACCAACACAAACGTCTCA
>CALXHB010000059.1 GCA_944387995.1 uncultured Clostridia bacterium
GGGAGGAGAGTAGGATGACCGTTTATTTTGATCAGGCGGCGACCTCTTACCCTAAGCCCCCGCCCGTCCTGCTGGCGATGGAAGAGGCGCTGACGATTTACGGCGGAAATCCCGGCCACGGCGGCCATAAGATGGCAATGAAGGCGGCGGGGAAACTCTTCGCCGTCCGGGAGGAAGCCGCTCGCTTTTTTGGGACCGAGACTGAAAACCTCATCTTCACCTCCGGCTGCACCTACGCCCTCAACCAGGCAATCCAGGGGGTTATGGCCGGGGGCGGACGGATACTGGTGTCGATGTACGACCATAACGCCTCTCTCCGGCCGGCAGAAGCCCTTGCGCAGGCGGGAAGGTGTAATACCGACTACTTTCCCGTCTATGAAGGGGACCCCGGCAGAACCCTCCAGGGGCTGCGGCAGCGGTGGACTGCCGACACAAAAGCGGTGGTCTGCACCCACGCCTCCAACGTGACGGGATATATCCTGCCGGTGGTGGAGATCGCCCGGTTGGCCCACCGGTATGGGGCGCTGTTCATTCTGGACGCAGCCCAGACAGCGGGGGTGCTGCCGGTGACGCTGGAGGGAACCGGGGCGGATATCCTCTGCGCGGCGGGGCATAAGGGGATTTTGGGACCGATGGGAACCGGGATTCTGGCAATGCGGCAGGGTGTAAAGCTTCCTCCCTTGACACAGGGCGGGACTGGCGTTTACTCGCTGGATTCCTCGATGCCGGAGGACCCGCCCGAACGGTACGAGGCGGGCACGATGAACTTTCCTGGGATTTTTGCCCTGGGGGCGGGAATCCGGGAGGTCAAACGGCGGGGGCTTAACCGCATCTATCAGCGGGAATCTACTCTGGCCCGGCTGTTTGACGCCGAGGCGCGGAAGATTAAGGGCATGCGAATTGCCGGACGGGGATTCGTGCCGGGGGAAAACGTTCCGGTGGTCAGCTTCATCCTCGGCGAACAGGACGCCTCTTCCACCGCTGAAGCTTTAAGCGAACGGGGGTTTATGCTCCGGGGTGGGTATCACTGTGCCGGGAAGATTCACGATCTTTTAGGTACCCGGGAGACGGGGACAGTTCGGTTCTCCTGCGGGATGGGGAATAATCCCTGGGAGGTGGGGCAGTTGATTACAGTCCTCAAAGGGCTCAAGGTATAGGAAAAAATAAATCCTGCCAAGGCGGTATTCACCTTCAAAAAAATCCAAAAAGCGGTTGAAATTGCGCCGAAATCTTGTTAAAATATAAAAAGGGAATGGGGGAAAATCCAGGGTTAAAAAAACCTTCTTACTTTCGTTATGGATTATCTGGTTTTTCCTGTTATGCTTAATCTGCCGGGGGATAGCTCCGGTGACGTAAAAATACGAGGTGACGCAAATGAACGTGCTTGAGCGGTTCTGGCAGGAGGTTGTCAATATGGCGGTCCAGACCTGGGAAGGGCTGCTACAGGCGATCGGCGATTACAACGTGATTTTGGACACGATTGACATCGCGGTCATCGCCTACATCATCTATAAAGTCATCCAGATTGCCCGGGAGACCCGCGCTGGACAACTGGTTAAGGGGCTTTTGCTTGTGGCGGCCCTGTATGCAGCGGCGTATATTTTGCAGCTGTCGACCACCTTGTGGTTACTCAATAAAGTGATCGAAATCGGTATCATCGTTGTCTTTATCGTCTTCCAGCCGGAAGTCCGAAGCGTCCTGGAACGGGTTGGACGGTCGAAACTGTCGGTACTGCCTTTTTCTCATAATGAAGAGGCTTTCCGCCGGGCGACCCTGTGGGGAGAACCGATTGAGGTGATCTGCGAATCGGCTCAGCGGTTGTCGATCACCGCCACCGGCGCCCTCATCGTCATCGAACGGGAGGTCAAACTGGGGGATCAGATTCGGACCGGCGTAATCTTGGACGCCATCCCCAGCGTGGAACTGATGGGCAACATCTTCTTTAAAAACTCGCCGCTCCACGACGGGGCGATGATTATGCGGGACGGCAAGGTTTACGCTGCCGGATGTTTCCTTCCCAAACCCAAACAGGAGCAGGACATCGACAAAAACCTCGGCAGCCGCCACCGGGCCGCCATCGGCATCAGCGAGGTTTCCGATTCGCTGACCGTTGTCGTCAGCGAAGAGACTGGAGGAATCTCCCTGGCGGTCAACGGACGGCTGATCCGCAACCTGTCGGTGGACAAGCTCCGTCAGACGCTGGATTACTATCTGCTGCCCCAGAAGTCGGAAGAAATGGCCGAGCGCAAACCGTCCCTCTTCCGTAAACTTACCGGGAAGTCGGGAAGGGAGTGATTGAGCGTGCCGAAGAAAGAAAAAAAGCCTCGCACCCAGCCGGCGGATCAGAGTCGGACGGGGGAGGAAAAGACTGCCCATTGGGTGAATATGAAAGCCCTGTTCGGGGACAACCGGTTTGTGGCGGTGCTGTCGGTGATTCTGGCGCTGATATTGTGGTTTGCAATCTACCTGCAAAACACCCCCAACGTCAATAAGACCATCACCAACGTCCCGGTGTCGATCAGTTATGAAAACTCGATGGCCCAGGATTTGGGATTGGAGATCATCGGAGAAACCCAGTCGACGGTGGATGTGACCGTTTCTGGCAGCCGCTACGTGGTCAATACCCTCACGGCGGATGATTTCACTGCCCGGGTATCCCTTTCCTCGGTGACCCGGGCGGGGACCTATACCCTGTCGATTCAAGTTATCCGCAACGAGGTCAGCGACGAATATCAGATTCTCGACTGGTCCCCCAACGAGATGGAGGTCACCTTTGATCAGATTGTTACCCGTACCTTCCCGGTGGAGGTATCGGTTCCCGGCCTGACCGCCGCTGATGGGTATCTGATGGAAACGCCTTACGCGGACATCGATTATGTGACCGTTTCCGGTCCTCAGTCGGAGGTCGATCAGATCAGCCGCTGTGCGGTCACCCTTTCCACCGAACGGGAACTGTCCGAGACGCTGACCACCACCGGTTCCATCGAATTTTACGACGCTTCCGGCAACCTGGTCCAGAGCGAAAATCTGGAGTATGACCACGACACTGTTACGGTCACCATTCCGATCTACAAGACCCGCACCCTCGACCTGCAGGTGGAGTTCGTCAACGTCCCCCGAGGCTTCCCGATTGAACAACTGGGTTACACCCTCTCCCGGGATTCCATTCTGGTGGCTTCTCCCAGTGAGACCATTGACAACATCGACGCCATCACCGTGGGACCGGTTGACTTCAGGGATATCGACATCGGCACCGAAATTACCTTGGATATCACTCTGAATGCCGGGCTGAAAAACGTGGAGAACGTCGATTCGGTGACCGTCACCTTCCCGTCCTACGGGCTGACCTCCCGGACGATGGATCTGGACAAGGATAACTTCGTCATCGAAAACCTGCCCAGCGGTTATAACGTGGAGGTGCTGACCGAGCAGCTGGAAGATATCCGGATTGTGGGAGATTCGTCGATTGTGTCGGATCTGACCACCGAGGACCTGGTCGGTACCATCGACCTTTCCCAGTATTCGATTAGCCGCGGTCAGTACACCGTTTCGGTGAAAATCTACGTTCAGGGCCGGGTGTTGGCCTGGGCGGTGGGAGAGTATTCGGTGGAGATTCAAGCAACTCCGCCGGAAACCTCTGAAACCAGTTCCACCAGCGGATAATGATTAAACCTCAAAGGGCCGCCCCAAACCGGACGGCCCTCAATTGTTGTAAAGGAGACACCTATGATACAAGCAGCGGTTTTTGATATGGACGGGCTGATGTTCGATACCGAACGGGTCGGCCGAGACGCCTGGAACGAGGTGGGGAAGGCCTGGGGGTTTGGGGACCTGACCCAGGTAAACGAACAGTGCCTGGGCCGCAACAAGGCTTCCTGCCGGGAAATTTTCCACCGGTTCTTCGGGGACAAACTGACCCTGGACGCGGTGCTGGACGCCGCCAAACCCATTCAGCGCCGGTATTATGAGGAGCACGGGATGCCCTGCAAAAAGGGCCTGCGAGAGCTGCTCCAGTACCTGAAGGCGGGCGGGATTAAGATCGCCATGGCCACCTCTTCCGACCGGGCAGACGCCGAATGGAACCTGCAAAAGGCCGGCCTGCGGGAGTATTTCAACGCTCTCATCTGCGGGGATATGGTCAAAAGGAGCAAGCCGGACCCCGATATCTATCTGACCGCCGCACGGACTCTTGGGGTGGCGCCGGAAAATTGCATCGGGCTGGAGGACTCCCGCAACGGGATTCTGAGCGTGAGAAACGCCGAGATGCACCCCATCCTCATTCCCGACCTGGTCAAGCCGGACGAAGAGATGCTCTCGGCGGCAGAAGTCGTCCTGTCGGATTTGGGGCAGGTAATCGGGTGGCTGGAAAGTCACTGAGGGAGCCTGTCGGAAAACTTATCTTTAGACATGCAGAAGCCGTCTGGATTCCAGGCGGCTTTACTTATTAAGTGAAAGTGTCGAAAATGGCCGTTATTTTTTATCGGTCCTTACAAAGATTGTGCAAGCTGCTTGACAGGAAATTAAAAAGATGCTAAAATATTTATATAAAATTTTAGTAAAGGAGCGAGACTGCATGGTCGAAAAGGTGCGGCTGGTGCCGGAAACCGAGACTTCCCATCCCTTTGCCCGGGCGGCGGTCAAGTGTGATTTTAAGAAAAACGGCTACGTTGAAGAAGAGTATTTTGTCTACGGCAAGGCAAATCTTTACGACGCCGATGAGGATGAGCGCCCTTCGGTCATTGCCGCCGACGTTCCGTATGTCAACCGGATGCTGATCCGCCGACCGGCGGACGTCAGCCGCTTTTCCGGCAACATCGTCATCGAGCTGTTAAATCCCACCGCCCATATCGACATTGACCGCATTTGGGTCAACTCTTGGCGGTATTTCGTCCGCCATGGGGACATCTTTGTGGGGATTGTCAGCAAGCCGGACGTTTTCGATTCCCTTTATAGCTTCGATCAGGAGCGGTATCGGGAGATCAACTGGCCGAATCCGCTGCCCGACCGCAAGCCGCCGGAAGAGGGAATGTTCGCCTTTAACCCCCAGTGGGAGAACGGGCTTTTGTGGGATATTATGACCGACTGCAGCAAGCTGCTCCGGCGGGAGGATGATTTAAACCCGCTGCACGCCTTTACCCAGTCGCAGAAGAGCTACCTTTACATGACCGGCTGGTCCCAGTGCACCGGCTTTATCAACCGGTATATCCGCAGCTTTGTGGCGGGGAATCCGGCGATGCGGTCGATCTTTGACGGCTATCTAAACGCCGGCGGCGGCGCCCAGCTGGCCCCGATCAACTCCTATGCCGGGTATAAGCATAAACAGATCTTTAACATCGGCGGCCGGGGGGTCTTTGGGGCGAGCGTGCCCTTTATCGCCCTCAATACCGAAAGTGAAAACCCGATGGCCCATTGGGCAGGGGACTCGGACACCCCGGGGGACCTTTTCCGCAGCTACCAGATTCCCGGCTCCTCCCACGACGAGAAGAACAATCTGGACGACTGGTATCGGGATGACCCCGACCTGCCGCCGGAAGGCCGTCAGCCTTACCGCGGTATCGAGGGGGAAGTGAACAATTACCCTTATACCTATCTCTTTCACACCACCTTTGCAAACCTCTACCGTTGGGTCCGGGATGGGATTCCCGCCCAGCATATGCCCTATATTGAAGTCGAACGCCATTTTGACCCCGCCGTAAACGATTGGGTAGGGGAGAACCTGACCGACGGCTTCGGAAACGCAGTGGGCGGTATTCGGACCGCTGCGTTGGATTACCCGACGGCCCGGTACTACAACTGGTGCCACGAGCCGACGCCCGACGGGAGCCTGCGGGAAAACTGGCTGTATGGCCATGCCGACCCCTTCTCTCCCGGGATGCTCCAGGAACTTTACGGGAGCCTTGACCATTACCGCGAGCTGGTGGAGAAAGCCACCGCCCGCCATGTGGAAAAGGGATTTGTCCTGGCCGAGGATGCCGCCGATCTCGTCGATGAGGTTGTGGCGATGGCAGCAGCCCGGGGATTAAAATAACGCTATCTTCTTTCCATCCAATAGCGCCAACGCCGTTTCACCTTGTGGTGAGACGGCGTTGGTTCATGTGGGGGGAATGGGATCTCCTTTGAAAACCGAAATTTCCAAATTTTTTTGTGAAAACCCTTGACAAATGGAAAACACCGTGGTATTATATATACTGTTCGGTGCGGCAAACGCCGGTCCCATCCAGTGGATAACCCCTGATGGAGAGATGTCCGAGTGGTTTAAGGAGCCAGTCTTGAAAACTGGTGATTGTGCAAGCGACCGTGGGTTCGAATCCCACTCTCTCCGCCACTTCTTTAATTAAATAGTTCTTGACAGGAACGTACCATGGAGTAGTACTCAAGTTGGTGACGAGGCGCCCCTGCTAAGGGCGTAGGTCGTGTAAAAAACGGCGCGAGAGTTCGAGTCTCTCCTACTCCGCCATCTTAAAC
>CALXHB010000060.1 GCA_944387995.1 uncultured Clostridia bacterium
CATGGTACAATGAAACCAATCTGTTTGCAGCCCAAAACGGCTCCGGGAAGGAAGGCGATGGGGATGGGATCATTTGATGACAGTCGGATTGCCGGCGTATCCCCCGGCGGGGTAAGAGACCCTTATATCGTAAAGATTTTGATCTGTTTTTTGATGCAGGCGGTGGGCCGTCCGATTACCGAAGAACAGCTGATTGAAGTTCTGGCTAGCGCCCAGACGGTCAACTATTTTCTTTTGACCTCCACCTTTGCGGAGTTAAAGCGGCTGGGCCATCTGCGGGAACACGGCGGCAAGTATATCCTCACCCCTCTGGGGGAGGAAACTGCCCGGAAGCTCTCTTCCGAGCTGCCGGTGACCCTGCGGGAGCGGGTGATGGAGACCGCCGGAAGCCTGCGGAAAAAGAACCGACTGGAGCGGGAAACCACCGTCGCCATAACCGGTGGGGAAGAGGGGTACCGGGTGAACTTTTCTTTCCATGACGGGGAACTGGAGTTTATGTCCCTCTCTCTTTACGCCCCCGACCTTCCCCAGGCACAGCAGCTGCGGGACCAGCTTCTCCACCAGTATCAGCAGTTGTATATTGACCTGATCGACCGCCTGACCCACCCACAGGAGAAAGAGCGGTGATGATACAGGGGCTTTTGGTTGGTGAACACCATCAAAAAGTTGAATTTCAACAGAAAAGAGAGCCATGCTGAATCGCATACAGCGTGGCTCTCTTCCGTTTTTGGTGCTCACCCAAATATTTCCCGTATCCCAATGCCTCTATTTCCCAAAAAAGGCTGGGGTGTTGCGGCTCTAAGCCGCGATGTATGCGAAATCCTTTTTATTCGTTGATGTAGAGTTCCTCCAGCTCCTCCAATTTTGCTTTTAACAGCTCAATTGCCCCCTGATTGTCGTCACTCTCCATCAGATCAACTGCGTCAGACACGGCTCCGCAAAGAATTGCATACATTTTTTCGTACATAGCCATATTGGCACCTCCCTGTGTTGTTGTATCTACAGTATAGCACACATCCGCCCAAATTGCAACATAATCTACAAAAATTAACATTTGTATTTGTGCAAGCCGACAATGTTCGACAGTTTCCGGCGTTCCTCCATGGCTTTTGACAGCATTTTCAGTCAGAAGGGAAGTTTTTGCGGCAAAACAGACCTTTTTTCTCAACCCTCCATTTCCTCAAAAGTATTTTTCATAAAATCAACCGTTTTTACATATACTACTTCCGATAGATGATGCCGGAGGTGTTGAATATGGTACGGGTGAAACTTTTGCTGCGCTGTCTGGTGATTCCACTGGGAGTGGGCTTTTTAGGTTCACTGTTGGCAGGCGGCAGCTCGATGCGGGAACTGTATGCTGTTTTGGAAAAACCGCCCTTTTCGCCGCCGGGGATTGTTTTTCCCATTGTCTGGACCATCCTTTACCTGATGATGGGGGTATCCGATTACCTCTGCCGGACCAGCAGCGGAGACAGTTCCCTGCGGCGGCAGGTCTATTATATTCAGCTGGCCTTAAGCGGTATCTGGCCGTTTATCTTTTTCCGGCTGACCTGGTTTGGCTGGGCGCTGGTGGAACTGATTCTTTTGCTTTTAATGGTTGTATTCCTTACCTTTCTTTGCAAACGGGCTTCTAACCTGGCGGTCGGCCTGTTGGTGCCCTATATTTTATGGTTACTATATGCTGGGTATATCTGCTACGGGGTATTTGCTCTCTCCTAACTGCATAAACGGTCCTTACCCGGTCCATACTGCCGTTACCAAGCGAAAGGAAGGTAAACGGCAATGGATGATAAAGAGCTTTTATCCTGTATCTATCAAAACGCAGACATGGGAGTCGACGGGATTCTGAAAGTCCTGGAGGATGCCCACGGGGGTCCGATTCGGGAGGCGCTGCAAAGCCAGCTTTCGGAATACGACCGCATCCGCAGCCAGGCGATTGAGATGCTGCGGGAGCGGGGCAGTGAGCCCTCCAGCCCCTCAGCCATGCAGAAGCTGTCGGTGACAATGGGCACAGTCAGCAACCTGATGAAGGAGAACACCCCCAGCCATATTGCCGAGATGATGATTCAGGGCAATGCCATGGGCCTTACCCGCATCACCAAACGGCTGAGTGAGTACAATGGAGAAGACCGGGCCGTCCGGAAGCTGGCAGGAAAACTGCTGGCCACCGAACAGCAGAACATCGATCAGATGAAACAGTTTTTGTCCTGACCCTCTTAAAGAGAAAAGAAAAAAAGCCTTTTTGCCCAGGCCGTAAACCCGGGGAAAAAGGCTTTTTCTTGTTAGTAGTCCAGCGAAGGTTCTTCGCCGTTTTTCAGCTTCTCGATGTTGGTCTGGAGATAGGTCACATACGAGATGCGGGTGGTCCACTGGTAGTTGCCGTTGATCGACAGGATGCAGGTCCGGTTGCCAAGGTCGTACAGTTCTACGGTATCACTGCCGCCGTCGCGGTAGTGGTAGGTGAAGGAGGCAATCAAGGTGCCGGCGTCCGGATCTCCGTCGTAGATTCCTTCGGCCGGAGCCGCGAGGAAGTACTGGTACATCGTCCGGTAGTAGTCCAGGTCAACGTCTTCGCCGTCGAGATGGGGGACAATGTCCGAGTCCTCGTCATCGGGGTCGGGGGGATCAATCTCGAAGGTGTAGGTCTGGTCGTAGACCATCAGATCGATCCGTTCGACGTCGTCGATGTAGGGGAGGAGGGTCAGGGTGGAATAGAGGTTGTCAATATCCATCGAGATCCAGGGAAGGTTGGAGTCAGCAACCACATAGATCACCGGCTGGTCGGAACTGTAGAAATAATGAGCAGCCGTTCCATCGTCAGCGGTAACCTCATTCCCCACCAGCCAGGTATGTTCGATCCCTTCTCGGCTGAAGGAGATGGTGCAGTAGGGCTCGTCCAGCCCGTAGGTAGCCATATCCTCATCGGTAGGATTGAGCATCTCCACCGACAGCGCTTGCAGCGACTGGAGGCCGGTGGTATAAACGGCGTTGTCATCTCCGCCGTCAGCGTTGGTTTTGACCCGGAAGTCGGCCTCAACGGGGCTGACAATCCGGAAGGTGGAACCATAAGAGGTGGCAAGGTTAGACTCTTCTGCATCAGTATCGATGGGTTCGATCCGGAAGACCCCTTCCATCGTGCCACCCTCCACCTGAAGATATTCAATGGAAGGAGCGGTGACTTCGTTGCCGTCGTCATCGGTGTAGCTTTCCCAAGGGTCAATGACGTCTAAATCCATAAAGCTCAGAGCAGTGTAATCCAGCCGAGACATTTTGGTGTCGCCCATCGAATAGACGTTGGGATCGTCGTCCAGCATCATATAAGCGCCGGAACCGGTGGTCAGGGTGTTGCCCACCCGGAACTCATGGGTGGTGCCGTCGTCATAATAGGTGGTGACCACATAGGTGGGGTCATCCAGACCATATTTGGTGATATCCGGTGCGTTTTCCTCAATCAGCCGCATGGCGCTGACGTTGGCAAACTGGTCGATAATCGAACTGAGCTCGCTGTCGTTTACTTTAAAACCGTCCAGCGCCTCAATCGAATAGACGGCGTCTTCATCATCGGTGGCTGCCGAAGTGCGGACAATATCAAAACCACCCTCCGGGTTTTCGACCGTCAGTTCACAGATGCTGTCGGCCTCCGATTCCACCAGATCTACCAGATCGCTTTCATAGGCGGAATCCGAGCTTTCCTCTTCAGGGGCCTTGGTGGTGAACAGCAGCACCAGTAGCGCTGCTACCAGCAGCAGCAGGACCACCACGCCAATGATGAGGTTGCGAACCTTTTTGCTTTTCTTTTTTGCGTTGGCCATATTTTACATATTCCTCCTGCGGATCCAGACGACAACGCCGATGACCACGACGATGATCGGCAGACCAAACTGGAAGAATCCGCCGATGACGTTAGCCTGGCTCTCGTTGATACCGAGGGTTTCGGTGCCGATCTCTTTGCCGACGATGGTGATGCCTTCGTCCTTACCGGTGAGGGTGTTCAGCAGTTCGACCACATATTCGCCATTGTTAATAGCGGACATCGAGGTGAAAGCCGAGTTGGTCATATCCATCGAGCCGAAGACAGCAAGGTAAGAGTTCAAAGCAGTGGTGCCCTCATAGGCGAGCCGCTGGCCCAGGACCGCGAGGGGATAGCTCTGAGCATCCTTCTCGTCCGGTTCCCAATCCTCAGCAGCGTCTTCGGGGACGAGAACAGAGGAGTCATAGCTGGTCAGCAGCACATGGGTGTAACGGTTGGAGTCGTTCTCCCACAGTACCGACAGCGCCTTGGTGTTGGGCAGCAGCATCGGCTGGCTGGCGGAATCGACATAGTCGTTGTCCTCATACTGAGCCAGCAGATAGGTGTAGCTGGAGTAGACATGTGTCGGATCGGTTTCGATGAGGTAACCGGGTTCGATGCCAATGCCCCATTCGTTGAGGACGCTTTCCAGCACCGGCAGAGAAGGCTGGGAACCATCGGCAAAGTAGAGCATCGTCCGGCCGAACTTGCCTTCGTTTTCCAGCCACTGGGCTAGAGTATCAGCCAGATCGGCAGTGAGGTCAGAGGTGGGGGAGCAGAGGACAACGGCATCGGTATCTTCGGGGATCTCTTCCGAAAGGAAGTTGATTTCCGAGACCAGATAACCGTTGTTGGTGAGGATCGACTCAAGGTTGGAGGAGTCGGTGCGGTTATTGTCCCCAAAGCCGGTCAGGAAGACGACGCTGATGGGGTTGGAGTCGGTCAGGTTCATGATTGCGCTGGTCATGGCCTGTTCGGTGGTGGAGGACTGAATGGTGCCGTACTGCTCATCGACGTCAAAGAGGTCGTAAGCAGTCAGAACCTGGTGCCGGTCCCCGCACTGGAGCAGGATCTGGCCATAGGAGAGGGTTTCATCGGGATAGTTGGCGGCAAAATCGACGTCGGTGTAGATATCCACATAGGAAACGTGGATGTGATCCGAGTACTGGGCGTACTTGTTGATAACGGTATTCGCCTGGTTGTAGTACTGGTTGGAACCGGAGAAATCCTCTTCGGTGGCCAGGACATACACGTCAATATCCTGATCGAGGTTTTCGATGTAGTCGATCGAATCCTGGGACAGTTCAAAGATCTTGTTGCTGGTCAGGTCAAGGTTGATGGGGAACCGTTCGACCAAAATCGAGGCGATTACGTTGACCAGAACCACCGCCGCTACAAAACAGACCGATAAGACGGTCGCCATGGTGCCGTGGCGGAGACGACGGGAGCGGTTTAAGGACTTTACGGTCGTTTTCTTCTTTTCTTTCCGCTCCGGGACTTTCTTTTCTTTATTCATCTTGCGGATTTTCCTTTCCTAGATTGGGTTGCCGGGTTAGCTCCAGCGTCTCTTCTCGATGATCCGGACGTTGAAGAAGAGGAAGACAACGATCGCGCTGATATAGAAAAGAACGTCGCTCACATTGAGAATCCCGTTGCAGAAGTTGTCGTACCGGCTGGCAAAGGAGAGTTGCGAAAGGATGTTGCCCAGCCAAGAGAGGGAAGAGGGCAGCAGGGAAGCGGCGTTTTCGATCATCCACAGAAGCAGCATGGCTGCCAGGCCGCCGATAGCCGCGATGATCTGGCTTTCGGTGCAGGCGGAAATCAACAGGCAGATGGCAATCATCGCAGCACCCATGATCAGCGAGCCGAAGATGTTACCCACAATAACCGCCCATTCGGGGGTTGCGAAGAAGGTCAGAATAATCGCGTAGACGACAGTGACCGCCAGGGCCAGGGCGTAGATAGCCAGCGCCGCCAGGAATTTACCCAGCACCAGGCCGGTGATCGAAACCGGGCTGGTCATCAACAGCTGGTCGGTCTTAGCCCGTTTTTCTTCCGACATCAGCCGCATGCAGAGCAGCGGGATGATGAACATCAGCACTTCAAACAGGTAAGAGAACACGTAGGAAATATCGGTCGTGTTGTACTTCAAAATCATCGAGAAATACATCCCGGAGAAGAAATAGAATACCGCCAGAAAGACGTACCCCATGGGGTTGGTGAAATAGGAGTTAAACTCCCGTTTGAAAATGGCGAGCATTATTCTTCACCTCCATCTTCATTCATTTTGGGCTTGGCTTCTCCATCAATTTTCGGCATTTCGAGGGGCTTGGAGACATCTTCGGCAGTGCCGGTTTCGGGGTTGACCACCTGAATCTCTTCCACTTCACCGTGGGTAGCCTCTGCGGGCTTTTGCTCGGTGGTGGTGTCGTCCTCCTCGCTTGCTTCAAGAGTCTTAATGGCGGAAGCAGAGTCGCCGCTGGTCAGCATCAGGAAGATATCCTCCAGCGTCATCTCGGTCGAATGGAAGGAGAGAATCACCCAGCTGCGGCCGACGATCCGGCGGAAGATTTCCCGGCGGATATCCAGGGCGGGGTCAGATTCGAGGCTGAACTCGTGAACGCCGGGTTCCTTTTCGCCATTGTAGAGGACCTCTTTCATGCCGGGAATACCCTCCAGCACCTTGCGGACCTCTTCCATCGGACCTTCTACCCGGATGATGTACCGGAAATCCTTCGAAAGCCGGCGGGTCAGGTTCTCAGCGGTGTCATCCGCGACGATTTTACCGCCGTTGATGATAACCAGACGGTCGCAGACCGCCTGCACTTCCGACAGGATATGGGAAGAAAGGATGACGGTGTGCCGTTCGCCCAGCACCTTAATCAGGTCCCGGATTTCGATGATCTGCTTGGGGTCCAGGCCGACGGTCGGTTCGTCCAGAATCAGCACCTCGGGGTTGCCGATCAGAGCCTGGGCCAAGCCGACACGCTGCCGGTAACCTTTGGACAGGTTTTTGATGATCCGGTGCTGTACGTGGTCGATTCGTACCCGGCGGCAGACGTCGTCAATATGCTGGCGCTTGGGAATCTTGCACTTTTTGAGGTCATAGACAAAGCTCAGATATCCCTGAACCGTCATGTCCAGGTAGAGGGGAGGCAGTTCAGGCAGGTAGCCGATTTTCTGCTTGGCCTCAATAGGGTTTTCGAGAATATCGTAACCGTCAATCTCAACCGTGCCGGAGGTGGAGGAGATGTAACCGGTCAGGATATTCATCGTTGTGGATTTGCCGGCGCCGTTGGGCCCGAGAAATCCCAGGATCTCACCCTGTTTTACCGAGAACGAGACGCCGTCGACGGCGTGCTTGTCTCCGTAATACTTGGTGAGGTTTTTTACCTCGATCATGTCCAAAAACTCCATTTCTATAAGAGTATTCAAATGCGGAGTACCGCAAATGTAACGGTTTACCAATTTGAGCGTGCTTTTTTGCCAAAGGTTTTTGTCTAACCTTCGGTAAAACCGGCAGAATACCCAAATCAGTTATGGAAACCGTTCATTATTATAGCACATACCGGCATTTAATGCAAGCAAATACCCTCTTTTCACCCATTTTTCACCCAGGATTCAGAAAGTGATAAACTGGGGGCAAACTGTTACGGAATTATTTCCATCTTGTCTACATTTTAAAAGAAGTTTTTTCATATTTATTCAGTTTCCCCAGATGCCCATTGAATGGAAATAGAGGGGATTTACACTGCGTTGACATTCTTCGGCATTTGTGGTATAATGTGGAAAAGTTGCAGGTGCAACTATTATTGGACAAAGGGGTCTTTTTTATGATGCAGGGATCGAATGGGAAAAACGATTTTTCCAAAGGAGCCGTCTGGAAGAATATCGTTTCTCTCGCAGTCCCGTTGACGATAGCTCAGCTGGTGCAGCTCTGCTACAACATTGTGGACCGAATTTACATCGGCCACCTGCCCGGGGCATCCAGCCTCGCCCTGACCGGCCTGGGGCTGACCTTCCCGATAATCACCATCATCACCGCTTTCACCAACCTTTTTGGTTCCGGCGGGGCGCCCCTCTGTTCGATTGCCCGGGGGGAGGGGAATGAGCAGAAGGCCCAAAAGATCATGGGCAACTCCTTTTTCATGCTGGTTTCCACCGGCGTCATTTTGATGGTTCTCTGCATGATCTTCCAAAAACCGGTTCTTTATATGTTTGGGGCCAGCGATGAAACCTATCCCTACGCCTCTGCCTACTTTTCCATCTACCTGCTGGGGACCATTTTTGTGATGATCGGCATCGGGATGAACAACTTCATCAACGCCCAGGGGTTTGGGCGTACGGGAATGATGACCGTTTTGGTGGGGGCTGTCATCAACATCATCCTTGACCCGGTTTTTATCTTCATCTTTAACCTGGGAGTGCAGGGGGCGGCCATCGCCACCGTCATCTCCCAGTTTGTTTCGGCGGTTTGGGTGCTGAAGTTTTTAACCGGCAAGAAGGCGCTTTTTACCTTAAAACTCAGCGCAATGAAGCCCGACTGGCAGTTGATCGGCCGGATTACCGGTCTGGGACTTTCTGGGTTCACGATGTCGGTTACCAACGGCCTGACCCAGATTGCCTGCAACCGGATGCTGGGCATCTACGGTGGGGACAGCTACATCGCCATCATGACCGTTTTAAACTCGGTCCGGGAGATCTTCATGCTTCCTTTAAATGGTACCACCAACGGGGCCCAGCCGGTTTTAGGCTTCAACTATGGGGCCAAGGAGTATGGTCGGGTCCGGCAGGGGGTCCGCTTTACCGCGATGCTCACCATTTCCTATACTGTAATCGCCTGGATTGTCATTATGCTGATTCCCGGCGTCTTCATTCGGATGTTCTCCAGTGACCTTTCCCTTTTGGATGAAGGGGTGCGGGTGCTGAAAATCTTCTTCTTTGGCTTTTTCATGATGGCCTTCCAGGTGAGCGGCCAGGTGGTTTTCGTGGGGCTGGGCAAATCCCGCCAGGCGGTGTTTTTCTCCCTCCTGCGGAAGGTGTTCATTGTAGTTCCGCTGACCCTGCTGCTGCCGGGCCTTTGGGGGCTTGGGGTAGACGGCGTCTTCCTAGCCGAACCGATTTCTAACTTTGTCGGAGGACTGGCCTGCTTCTTGACCATGTACTTCACCGTTTACCGCCGGATGAAAAAAGAGGAGCTGGCGGCCAAAGCGGAGGGGTAAAGCACCTGTTTTGGATGATGCCCCCTTGACAAATCCGATAAACGTGGTATACTGATTTCTAGAAACGCCCTGACCAGGAAAAAGTAGCGTTCCTTATGCAAAAGAGAAGCGGGATCACCGGCTGTAAGTTCCGCCTGCCTCTGGGGAAACGTGAAGATTCACCTGCGAGCGGCACCCTTGAAAGGACAAGTAGGGGGTGACGGCGCCGCCGTTATACGGTCAAAAGTGCAGGTCCTGTTTTGGGGCCTGAAGCTGGGTGGTACCACGGAAAGCTATATGCCTTCGTCCCTGCAATGCGTCGGGGACGGGGGCTTTTTTATTTGCCCGTTCCCCCAAAAACCATGGCGGTGCGCCGCCAGAAAGGATTGTGAAAACCATGTCCATTTGGGAACAGCTGCGTCAGATCAAAGAAGACGGCCTGCGGGAGCTGGAGAACTTTCTTGATGCCAAGGAGCTGGACAGCATCCGCGTCCGCTATCTCGGCAAAAAAGGGGAGCTCACCGCGATTTTGAAACAGATGGGGAAACTCTCCCCGGAAGAGCGTCCGGCGGTGGGGCAGCTCGCCAATGAAGTGCGTCAGGCGCTGGAGGCTGCCGTAGCCGCCAGCCAGGAAAAGCTCAAGGAAAAAGAGCTGGCGGCTCGCCTGGAGAAAGAGTCGCTGGACGTCACCCTGCCCGGCAAACGCCGTCCGCTGGGTGGGCTTCATCCGCTGTCGATTGTCCAAAACGATCTGATCGACATCTTCCAGTCGATGGGCTTCGACATCGTGGACGGCCCGGAAGTGGAGACCGATTATTACTGCTTTGAGGCGCTCAACGTCCCGAAGGACCATCCCGCCAGAGATATGCAGGATACCTTCTACCTGGGCGAGAACCTCCTTCTCCGCACTCAGACCTCCGCTGCTCAGGCTAGAGTTATGGAACAGCGCACCCCTCCCATCCGGATTGTCTGCCCCGGGCGGGTTTACCGCGCCGACGAGGTGGACGCGACCCATTCTCCCGTCTTCCACCAGATGGAAGGCCTGGTGGTCGATAAGGGAATCACCATGTGCGACCTGAAGGGCTGCCTGGAGCAGTTCGCCCACGAAATCTACGGTCCGGAAACCAAAGTCCGCTTCCGTCCTTCTTTCTTCCCCTTCACCGAGCCTTCGGTCGAAGTCGACGTCTCCTGTTCCGAATGTGGCGGCAAGGGTTGCCGCATCTGCAAGGGCACCGGCTGGATTGAAATTCTCGGGGCCGGGATGGTTCATCCCAACGTCCTCCGGGGCTGCGGCATTGACCCCGACGTTTACTCCGGGTTTGCCTTTGGCATCGGCATCGACCGGCTGACCACCACCCGTTATCGGGTCAGCGACATCCGCCTTCTGTTCGAGAACGACGGACGGTTCTTGAGCCAGTTCCAGGGACGCTAAGGAAGGGAGAAAGCGAAGATGAAAGTATCACTCAATTGGTTAAAACGCTATGTGGACATCGACGTGCCCGCCGAGGTCCTCTGCGATAAGATGACGATGAGCGGGTTCGAAGTCGAGGAGATGCAGGATCTCTCCAAGACGATGGACCGGGTTGTCACCGGCAAAGTGGTGAAGATGGAACACCATCCCGACGCAGATAAACTTTGGGTTTGCCAGGTGGACGTAGGGGAGTCGGAACCCGTTCAGATTATCACCGGCGCTCAGAACGTCACCGAAGGGGCTTACGTTCCCTGCGCGCTGCACGATTCCCATCTGCCCAACGGGGTCCATATTAAAAGAGGAAAGCTCAGAGGCCTTCCCTCCAACGGAATGATGTGTTCAGGCGAGGAACTTTGCCTGACCGAAGCGGATTATCCTGGCGCGGAAGTTCTCGGCATCCTCCTGCTCCAGGGTGAACCCACTCCTGGCACCGATATGCGGGAACTGCTGGGGTTAAACGACGTCATCATCGACTTCTCGATCCTTTCCAACCGACCCGACTGCAACTCGGTTCTCGGTATTGCCCGGGAGGTCGCGGTGGTTTTGGGGAAGGAATTCCATGGCCCCCAGCCCCATTACACCACCTCCGGCGGCGATGTCCACGACTCGATTTCGATTGAGGTCCAGGACTTTGACCTCTGCCCGCGGTATATCGGCCGGGTGGTGAAAAACCTGCGGATTGGCCCCTCTCCCGAGTGGATGAAGGAGTGCCTGCGTTCGGCTGGTGTTCGCAGCATCAACAACATCGTCGACATCACCAACTTTGTCATGCTGGAAACCGGTCAGCCGATGCACGCCTATGACCTGCGGTATGTCCGCGGCAACCAGATCATCGTCCGCCGGGCCCATGAAGGGGAGACGATGAAGACCCTCGACGGCAAGGAACACACCCTCACCTCCGAGATGCTGGTCATCGCCGATGCCGAGGAGCCTTCCTGCCTCGCCGGCGTCATGGGGAGCCTCCATTCGGAGATCGAACCGGATACCAAAGAGCTGCTGTTTGAAACCGCCAAGTTCAAACGAGACAACATCCGCCGGACCGCTCGTTCTCTGGGCATGCGGACCGAGTCCAGCGCCCGGTTTGAAAAGGGAACCGACGTTTATGGTTGCGCTTACGCCATGGACCGGGCGCTGCAGCTGGTGCAGGAACTGGACTGCGGCGACATTGTCGATGGAGTGATCGACGTCAACGACGGCCTGCCCGCCCTGCGGACCATTCATACGACCGTTTCGGCGATTCTGGCCCTGCTGGGGGTTGAAATTCCCACTGAGACGGTGGTTTCGATTCTCAATAGCCTGAACCTCCGCTGCACGCTGGGGGCGGACGGCGATGAGATTTCGGTGGACGTGCCTTCTTACCGGGACGACGTCGAATCCCGGGCCGACCTGGCCGAAGAGGTTATGCGGATTTACGGCTATGAGCATATCATCTCCACCCCGATGAACGGAGCGATTTCCCGGGGAACCAAACTCCCCGAACGCAAAGCGGCCGACATCATCAAAGAGCTGCTGAACGGTGAGTCGATGCGGGAGATTGTCACCTACTCCTTCATCAGTTCCCACGCCTGCGACCAGCTTTCTCTTCCGGCCGACGATCCCCGCCGCCAGCAGGTCGAGATCCTGAATCCCCTGGGCGAAGAGTATTCGGTCATGCGGACCCAGCTGGTTTCCAGTATGGCGTCGGTCTTGGCGACCAATCTCTCCCGTAAAAACCCCGCTGGCCGCTTCTACGAAGTGAGCAAGCTGTTTATCCCCAAGTCCCTCCCCCTGACCGAACAGCCGGAGGAGATTCCGGCGCTGTCGCTGGGCCTTTACGGCCCGGACGAGGACTTTTTCAGCCTCAAGGGCGTAGTGGAGATGCTGATGGAGCGGTGCAAACTGAACGTCCAGTACCGCAAAGGCTCTGAACCCTATCTGCACCCCGGCCGTCAGGCGGAGATCCTCTTAAACGGCAAGAAGATCGGCGTTATGGGCCAGCTGCACCCGTTAACCGCTGAGAAGTTCGGCATCGAAGGGGAAACCTACCTGGCTGAGCTGCTGCTCCAGCCTCTGTACGATGCACTGGAATCCATCCGCACCGTTTACCAGCCGATGCCCCGTCATCCCGCGTCGGTCCGTGACC
>CALXHB010000061.1 GCA_944387995.1 uncultured Clostridia bacterium
GCCGGCTCTTGCGCCCATGACCTCGACAATCGCGCAGCGATGGTGGGAGGTAATGGTGTCGCGGATCTTGTCGATGGCCTCCATCGCGACGTTCATCGCGGTGTCGAAGCCGATGGTGTACTCGGTGCAGGCAATATCGTTGTCGATGGTGCCAGGCAGACCAACGCAGGGAATACCTGCTCTGGAGAGGTCGCCAGCCCCGCGGAAGGAGCCGTCGCCGCCGATGACGACCAGGCCGTCGATGCCGAACTTGCGGCAGTTATCCGCGGCCTTCTGGATGCCAGCCTGTTCCTTGAACTCCAGGCAGCGGGCAGTGCCCAGCATGGTGCCGCCCTTCTGGATGATACCGGAAACGTCGCCAATATCCAGGTCGATGAAGTTGCCATCGATGAGTCCCTGGTACCCGTCGAAAATGCCTTTTACCTTAATCCCTTTACGGACGGCATTGCGGACGATCGCGCGGATAGCCGCGTTCATGCCCTGCGAGTCGCCGCCGCTGGTCAAAATGCCGATGGTTTTAACTTCCATTGTTCACGAGCCTCCTGTTTTCGAACTCTGTTTCAGTATATATTGTACTGAAATTACGCCAAAAAGTCAAGATTCCCGCAATAGGTTTGGCATTTTGGCCACATTTTCTCATGCTTTCAGCAGCTTTGTGCAATTTTCGGCCAGAACTTTCTCCGCAGCCCGTGCTTCTTGCTCATTTTTACCCAGAACAAAGAAGTAGAGTTTGATCTTGGGTTCGGTGCCGGAAGGACGGATGATGAACTTGTTGCCGTTTGCCAGCGTGTAGGAGAGGACGCTGGATTTGGGCAGGCCGGTTTCGGATCTGACGCCGGTGCGGTTGTCGATGACAACCTGGGCCTTGTAGTCCTTGTAGAGAACGACCTTCTCCCCTTCCAGCTCGGTCAGCGGATGTTCCTGCAGATGGGCCATGATTTCGGCCATCTGGTTCATGCCGCTCTCGCCCTCAAAGGCGAAGGACTGCTGGGTGCAGAGGTAGTAGCCGTATTTCGCGTACAGTTCGTTTAAGACGTCCACCAGGCTCTTGCCCTGGGTGGCGTAGTAAGCCGCCATCTCGCAGATCATCATCGAGCCGGAAACCGCGTCCTTATCCCGGACATGGGGCCCGGGCAGATAGCCGTAGGATTCCTCAAACCCGAGAATATACCGGTCGGCCTCGCCCTTGGATTCGAGGATGCCAATCTGTTCGCCAATGTACTTAAAGCCGGTGAGGATCTCGACGATCTGCACGCCGAATTCTTCCGCAATCCGGTTGGTGAGGTCGGTGGTAACGATGGTCTTGATGCAGATGGGGTCCTTGGGCATCTTGCCGAGGGCCTTGCGCTGGGAAGCGATGTAGTAGAGCATCAGCGCCCCCACCTCGTTGCCGGTCAGCAGCTTATAGTTGTCACCGGTCTTAACGGCGATGCCGACACGGTCGCAGTCGGGGTCGGTGGCCAGCATCAGGTCAGAGCCGGTCTCTTCGCAGAGCTTGAGGCCCAGTTCCAGCGCCTGCCGGATTTCGGGGTTCGGATAGGGGCAGGTGGGGAAGTTTCCGTCGGGGTATTCCTGTTCGGGAACCACCGTCAGGTCGCTTTCCTTGATGCCGATCCGCTTGAGAATCTCCCGGACCGGTTTGTTGCCGGAGCCGTTGAGGGGTGAATAGACGATCTTAAAGCCGGAACGGGCAACCACGTCGGAGTTTAAGGAGCACTTTAAGACATCCTGATAGAAGCTCTCGACGCACTCCTGGCCGATGTACTCAATCAAACCGGCCTTGACGCCCTCTTCAAAGTCCATCAGTTTAATATCGGTGAACTCGTTCAAAGCGTCGATGTTCTGGAGCACCTCGTCGGCGGTCTCATCGGTGATCTGGCAGCCGTCGGGGCCGTAAGCCTTGTAGCCGTTATATTTGGCGGGGTTATGGGAAGCGGTAACCATGACGCCCATTGAGGTGTGGTAATACCGGACGGCGTAGGAAAGGCAGGGGACCGGCATCAGCTGCGGATAGATGTAGGCCTTGATGCCGTTGGCAGCGCAGACTCTGGCCGTCTCTTTGGCGAAGACGTCGGACTTAATGCGGGAATCGTAACTGATGGCCATCGAGCCGTTTTCATAGTGCTTTTTGATGTAGTTGGCGATGCCCTGGGTAGCCTTACGGACGATGTAAATATTCATCCGGTTGGTACCGGCGCCGATTACGCCCCGCAGACCTGCGGTGCCGAACGCCAGCTCCCGGTAGAAGCGGTCGTTGATCTCGTCGGGTTTCCCCTCGATTTCCTTCAGTTCCGCGATGAG
Organism: uncultured Clostridia bacterium; assembly: GCA_944387995.1. Lineage (GTDB taxonomy): Bacteria > Bacillota > Clostridia > Oscillospirales > Ruminococcaceae > Faecivivens. The sequence goes on from CALXHB010000061.1 coordinate 2,302, forward strand.
GTCGGGGTCTTCAGTCGCGTTCTGTAACCATTCGGTATATTTTTCGTTTACCATGGGGATCACATTCCTTTCTTTTGCGCCAGGCGGGGCCGCCGGGACCTTCCGGACAAGCCTCCGCTGATACTTTAATAATACACAAAAAAAGTGCCACTGTCAACCGTAATTTCGCCCAAAATGTGGACAATTGAATTATCAGCTACTCCAGTGAAAAGTTTTTTTACCGACCGTTTTGGCAGATTTTCCGCACCTTTCGCTCAAATTCGCCGGGATTTTCCTGCATATTTCCCAGCCAACTGACACTCATCCCCCTGGCAGGATACACAAGACACTTTTGCCCCCATTTTCCGCTGATGGAAAAACCGGTTTCATCGTTCCAGAAAAAGTACCCGTACCCGCCTTTTCCGGTGTCAATCTGCCGGGAGACCGCCGCTCGGGTCCAGCTTTCGGATACCAGCCGCTCCCCTTCCCAACGTCCGCCCTGCCGGTAGAGCCGTCCCAGCCGGGACAGCTCCCCGACGGTCAGTTCCATCCCGGTGGCCCCGTAAAACCGCCCCTGGGGGTCGGTGCGGAAGGTGGGGTTCTCGATGCCGAGGGGGGCAAGCAGCCGCCTTTTTAGATACTCCCCCAGCGGCTCCCCGGCGGCCCTTTCCGCCGCCACCCCCACCAGATAGGCCGGGATGTTGGAGTAGGAAAAAGCCGGTTCCCCCTCCAGCCGGGCGGGACACTGCAAGACCATTCTCAGCCAGTCCTCCCCCTCCGGACGGAAGGGATACCCCTCCACCGACATGGTCAGAAACCGCCGGATGGAGAGCCGCTCGAAGGCCGCCCGCCGGGAGGGCTCCATTCCCGCGAGATATTCCGCTGGAAGGTAGCGGGCGAGACTCTCCTCCACCGACCACTTTCCCTCGTCCTGGAGCATCCCCACGGCGGTACTGGTGAAGGACTTAGTCGCCGAGTAAACCGGCCGCCGGATATCGGGGCCGTTTAAGCAGCGGAGCAGGGTTTCCCCCTCCCTTTCCACCAAAAGGGAAAAGACGGGGTACCCTCCCTCATCAAACAGTTTTTCGATTTGCCTTAGCATCGGCCTTCCTCCTTTTTCAGATAAAACAAAACCCCCTGCCAAAAGACAGGGGGCAACTATGCTGAGAAAGTCGTCTGGGAAAGATAATAGAATCGGCGCTGACACTGCTGTTATCAGCAAACGGGGGTAGATTATGAGTTTAGGGTCCAACCCTTTTCAAAGGGGTGGCGGGAGTGCAGAGGGCAGGGCCCTTTGCCAAGAATAAACTCATAATGAAAGCAATCTTTTCACAGTTGCTTTCGTTATAGGTTACCCGTCGCGCAGCGACCATTTCTTACCCAAAGACTTTTTCAACCGTCTGCCCCCCTGCCAAAAGACAGGGGGCAAAAGACGGGATTATGCGTAGATGGAGAGCAGAACGCCCGCCGCAACAGCCGAACCGATAACGCCAGCGACGTTCGGGCCCATGGCGTGCATCAGCAGGAAGTTGGTGGGGTCTTCCTTAGAACCGACGTTCTGGGAGACACGGGCAGCCATCGGGACAGCAGAAACGCCTGCAGAACCGATCAGGGGGTTGACCTTGCCGCCGCTGAAGATATACATCAGCTTGCCGAACAGAACACCGCCGGCGGTGCCGATGGCGAAGGCGCACAGGCCCATAACCAGGATGCCGAGGGTCTTGGGGGTCAGGAAGTAGTCGTAGGAAGCGGTTGCACCGACGGTGACGCCGAGGCAGATGGTGATGATGTTCATCATCTCGTTCTGGGCGGTCTTGACCAGACGGTCGACCACGCCGGACTCTTTCATCAGGTTGCCCAGCATCAGCATGCCGACCAGCGGAGCCGCGTCGGGAACCATGAAGCTAACAACCAGCGTAACCACAATCGGGAATACAATCTTTTCGGTGCGGGAGACGGGGCGGAGGGAATCCATCCGGACCAGCCGTTCCTTCTTGGTGGTCAGCAGCTTCATAATCGGAGGCTGGATAACCGGAACCAGCGCCATGTAGGAGTAAGCCGCAACGGCGATGGAGCCCAGCATGTGAGGCGCCAGAGTCTTGGTGACCAGAATGGCGGTCGGGCCGTCAGCACCACCGATGATGCCGATGGAGGAAGCTTCTTCCGGGGTAAAGCCCAGGAGCAGCGCGCCCAGGAAGGCGATAAAGATACCCAGCTGTGCGGCAGCGCCCAGCAGGAAGGAGTTCGGGTTGGCGATCAGCGGGCCAAAGTCGGTCATCGAACCGATGCCGAGGAAGATCAGCGGAGGATAGAGGCCCAGCTTAACACCCAGGTAGAGGATGTCCAGCAGTCCGCCCTCTTGGAGAACCTGGCCGTAGTCGATGACATTTCCGTTGTAGAAATCCATGTGGAAGAGGCCGGTGCCGGGGATGTTGGTCAGCAGCATACCGAAGGCAATCGGCAGCAGCAGCAGAGGTTCATAGCCCTTTGCAATGGCGAGATAGGCCAGTACACAGGCGATCAGGATCATGACGATCTGCTGCCAGCAGACGTTGGCAAAGCCAGACGCCATGATGATCCCCTGTACGCTTTCGAAAAACACGTCTAACATTTTTTCTCAGGTCCTTTCTTTATGGGATGGTCGGTGGAGCGTATCAGAAAGGTCTGACATTTTCCGCAAGTCCGGCTGCGCCCCAAGCGCTGCGGCCGGTGCGGACCCGTTTGATGCTGCGGACGGCGTAGGCCTTGCCGGCACCCTCTTCCGCAAGGATAACGGCCAGTGCCGCGGTAATCGCCGCCGCCACTTCGCCGTCAATATCCGAAGTAACCACCGGGGCCGGTTTTGCCGGTGCCGGAGGGGCAGGACGGCTGATAGGCTTTGCGGCCGGTTTTTCTTCCTTCTTCCCAGACATGCCGCCGAGGACGTTTCTGAAGATCGTCAGCAACAGGATGAGGAGCAGGAGCGCCACAAAGACGACGACCAAGCCGGTGAGAATGGTTCCGAATGCGGTTGTCCAATCCATGTATCATATCTCCTTCATAATTTTTTTATATAAACCCTTGGCGCAGTCCGCCCGGGGAATATAAAGGTGAAGCCTTAGTCTGCCCTGGCGCAGAAGTTGACCTCCCACGCGGGATAATAAGGCTGATGCCGCAGGTAAAGCCGGTAGGACGGCTCTATCCGGTGCAGCAACTCTGGCAGGGCAAACAGGTCCCCGCTTCTATGGTAAGCGGAAAAGAGGAGCTTCGGGCGCTGGGCCTTAAGGAGATTTTTCGCTCCCAACAGAGCCGCCTCTTCGGCGCCCTCCACATCCATTTTAAGGAAGGTGCACTTCCCTTTTCCCACGATCTCATCAATGGTGAGGCATCCGACCTCCGATTTTCCGTCCTCCGCTAGGCTAGCCGAGCGCCCGGCGGCGGCGTCAAACCGCATCCTCCCGCTTTCCCGCCAGACGGCCGCCTGGACCAGGGTAAAGGAGGGGTCAGAAGAAAACTGCGGCATCCGGCGAAGGAGCTTGGCCGCATTTTTGGGGTCCGGCTCCACCGCCGTCACCGACCGCAGCCGGTTTCCGGTAAAAGCCAACACTTCCCGCACCGTATCCCCGTCATAGGCCCCGAGGTCGAAGTAATCCTCATCCCCGATATCCAACAGCCGGTAGATCTCCTCCCGCGGCGTCTCGCAGGCGGCGAGGTAAGATAAATCCCCACTTAGCCGGTAACGGACGAGGTTATCAAAGACAAGCCTCGACTGATCGTCCCCCAGGAGCTGATACGCCGCCTCCAGCTCTGACCGATGGGCTTCATAATATCCCCGGTCCCAAACCTCCCCGCCAAAAAGCGGCAGGTCGGGAGCGTAAAGCGGATGGCGGCGGGAGATGGCGTCAATCCGTTCCATCACCTCCGGAAGGGAACTTCCAAAGGCCAGCAAAACGGTCAAATCCGGGCTGATCTCCTCCGCCTGCGACAGGGTTTTAACGGTGTAACCCATAAAGGTCTGTCCCCGGACAAACCCATCGCTGGCAAAGACGCCCGTCACCTTTATCCCTCTTTCCCGGCACTGCTGCAGGAGCTTTTCCGCCCCGTTGCCCATTCCATAAAGCCAGATCGGCCGCGGGCAGGTCTGCAAGGTTTCCCAGAGAAAGGGGCCGGAAAATGAGACCAAATCCAAACTCCCCCATGCTAAGATTACTCCTATTATAACCTATTTTTTACCGCTTGTCTACACTTTTGTAACCAAATTCCCGCAAAAAAGCCGTCTTTTTCCAGCGGGGAAAAAACCTGTCCTGAGGGGTTTAAACGGGAATCCAGTTCCCCCATCAGGCAGTTACAAATTTGTTACAAATTCCCAGTCGAAAGGATAATTGGTTTTCTGAAAAAGATTTTTGCCCAAAATAATCCGCCAATTCCCCGGGCAACCTTGCGAAAGGAGGGTTTTTGTGATACACTAAAGTGGTAACGCTTACCATTACCCAAAAGGAGGGGTATAATGGGGTTATTTGATATCATCGGCCCGGTGATGATCGGCCCTTCCAGCTCCCATACGGCCGGAGCGGCCCGGTTGGGAAGGCTGGTGCGCAAGCTGGCCGGACAGGAGATTCAGGAAGCTACCCTCTATCTGCACGGTTCGTTCGCGGCCACCTATCGCGGTCACGGCACCGACAAGGCGCTGATCGCGGGGCTTTTGGACCTGCCGCCCTGGGACGAGCGGCTGCGGGGCTCCTTCGAGCTGGCGAAAAAAGCGGGGCTTCGCTACCGTTTTGTGCCCACCGACCTGGGAGAGGACGCCCATCCCAACACCGTCCGGTTTGACATCCTCTGCAAGGACGGTTCCCGCCACACGGTGACCGGCGCTTCGGTGGGAGGCGGCCAGGTGGAGATCAGCGAGATTGACGCTCTGCGGGTCCGGTTCACCGGCGAACGGCCGATTATCGTCTGCCGCCACCACGACCATCCCGGCGTCATCGCCGCCATCGCGGGGCTTCTCTATGAGGCGCGGATCAACATCGGCAATATGCAGGTGGACCGCAGCCGGGAAACCCACCTGGCCCAGATGTACCTAGAGATCGACTCCTTCCCGCCCCCGGGATTGGAAAAAGAGATAAAAGCGATCCCGGGCATCCAGGACGCGATGATTCTCCGGCCGTTGGAGGAGGAACAGGTGCAGTAACCGTCCCCCGCAGTTTCAAGAGATTTAAATGGAAAGAAAGGAAATGCTTTATGGAACAGCTCAAAGCAAGAAAAGATATGGACCCCCGGTATACCTGGGATTTTACCGACCTTTACCCGTCGGATGAAGCCTGGGAGTCGGAAGTGAACGCCTTAAAGGCGGAGATCCCCGGCCTTGCGGCCCTCAAAGGGACGCTTACCTCGGCTCAGAACCTGAAAAATGCCCTGGACAAGATCTACGCCGTCGAGGAACGGCTGTCTCTGGCGGCGGAATACGCCTTCTTCCACGCCTCCACCGACAACGGCGACCCCACCTACCAGCGGATGCAGGGCCTGGTCCAGCAGCTGATGGCGGAGTATTCCGGAGCTGTCTCCTTCCTTCGCCCGGAAATCCTGGCAGTAGATGAAAAAGCGCTTTCTGAGTGGATGAAACAGGAGGACCTCGCGGTCTACCGCCACATCGTCGAGAACATCGCCCGGGCCAAAGCCCATACCCTGCCGGCTGAGCAGGAGGCCCTGCTGACCCAGTTTACAAAGGTAAACGGCGCCCCCGACCAGATCGCTTCGATGCTGATGGACGTCGACCTCCACTTCCCCGACGTCATCGACGAAAACGGCAACCCCTCCCCCCTGACCAACGGCAACTTCGGCGTCTACCGGGAGTCCTCCTCCCAGGCGGTCCGCAAAGACTCCTTTGAAAAATACATGGGGGCTTATAAACAGTATATCAATACCCTTTCCGCCAACTACGCTTCCCAGGTCTGGCTGGACAACGCCTACGCCCGCATCCGGGGTTACGGTTCCGCCTGCGAGGCTTCCCTCTCGGAAGCGAACGTCCCGGTCAAGGTCTACGACGAGCTGGTGGAAAACGTCCATGCGGCGCTGCCGGATATGCGCAGATACCTGGAACTGCGCAAGAAAGCCCTCGGCCTGGACACCCTGAACATGTACGACCTCTACTGCCCGATGGTGGACGGCATCGACTACCCGATGCCCTACGAAGAGGGGAAAAAGCTGGTCAAAAAGGCCCTGGCGCCCCTGGGGGAGCGGTATGGGCAGCTGCTGGACGAAGCCTTCCAGAACCACTGGATCGACGTTTATGAAAACCAGGGCAAGACCTCCGGTGCTTACTCCTCCGGCGTTTACGGCCACCACTCCTTTGTCCTGTTAAACTACACCGATACCCTCGATGACGCCTTTACCCTCGCCCATGAGCTGGGCCATGCGATGCACTCCTACTTCTCCAACGAGTCCCAGCCCTACTGCAATTCCGACTACTTCATCACCGTGGCGGAGGTGGCTTCCACCGTCAACGAAGTGCTGCTGACCAAATACCTGCTGGCCACCGAGACCGACCCCCGCCGCCGGGCTTACGTCCTCAACCACTTCCTGGAAGGCTTCCGCACCACCGTCTTCCGTCAGACGCTGTTTGCCGAGTTTGAACGGCAGGCCCACGACCTTGACCAGGCGGGCACCCCTCTGACCGCCGAAGGGCTCAATAAGATCTACCACGACTTAAACGCCCTCTACTACGACGGCGCCGTCATCAATCCGCTGCAGGATGTGGAATGGGCGCGGATTCCCCACTTCTACCGGGCCTTCTACGTCTACCAGTACGCCACCGGCTTCTGCTCGGCGGTGGCCATCGCCAGCCACATTGTAGAGACCGGCGACGCTTCCGATTACCTGAAATTCCTGACCACCGGCGGCAGCGACTACCCCCTCAACGAGCTGAAGATCGCAGGGGTCGACCTGACCCGTCCGGATACCGTTCAGAGCGCGATGAAGGTCTTTGGCGAGACCGTCTCGGAACTGGAAGCCCTTCTGCTAAAGGACTAAACCGATGACAGCAAAAGACTGCCTTGAAAAAGCGGCCGGCAGCTCCCTCGGGGAGCTGGCCCTCCAGCTGGAAGAGGACGCCGGCACCCCCCGGGAAGATGCCCTCCGGAAACTGGACAGCATGCTCACCGTGATGGAGGCGGAGGTGGAGCACGCCTGCCACCTGCCGGTTTATTCCATCAGCGGCCTCACCGGCGGGGACGCCTACCGGTACGACCAGTATCGGAAAGAGGGCGGTTCCCTTTTGGGCGAAATTCCCGCCCTCGCCGCCACCTACGCCCTTTCCGCCTCGGAGACCAACGCCGCCATGGGCCGGATTGTCGCCTGCCCCACCGCCGGAAGCTGCGGCATCCTGCCGGCCTGTGTCCTGGCGGTGGCAAAGGTGCGGGGCATCCCCCGGGAAAAGGTCCTCCTCGCCCTGGCCGGGGCGGGGCTGATCGGCGAGCTGATCGACGAACACGCCTCGCTGGCGGGTGCCCAGGGGGGCTGCCAGGCGGAATGTGGTTCCGCCGCCGCTATGGCCGCCGGCGCGATTGTCGAGATGCTGGGCGGAAAGCCGGAAATGGCCTTCCACGGAGCCGCCATGGCGATTAAAAACCAGCTGGGCCTGGTCTGCGACCCGGTGGCTGGGTTGGTGGAAATCCCCTGCATCAAGCGAAACGTCGGCGGAACCGCCATCGCCCTGTCGGCGGCGGATCTGGCGCTGGCAGGGGTCGAAAGCCGGATTCCCTTCGACGACGTGGTCGAAGCGATGGACCGGGTCGGAAAAGCCCTTCCCGCCGCCCTGCGGGAGACGGCCGGCGGCGGCCTCGCCACCACCAAAGCGGGCCTTGCGATGAAGGAAAAGGTCTACGGAAAAACCGAGTGAACTGTCCTCCCCTTCCCACAAGCATAAACACGTCTTCTTCCGTGCGAAACGCCACCGTTGCCGCCGGATGTTATCCCATTTTAACACCACGAAAGGTTTGATTCACTTGAAACGCACAGAAATTGCGGTATTAAACAGAGACTATGAAAAATACAGCGGCCAGACGGTGACGATTGCCGGCTGGATCAAGTTCAGCCGCGACTCCAAGGCGGTCGCCTTCCTCTCGATCAGCGACGGCAGCGCCTTCACCCCCGTCCAGGTGGTCATGGACGACAAGCTGGAAAACTTTAAGGAAGCGACCAAGTTTGGCGTCGGCGCTTCGGTCAAGGTCACCGGCACCGTGACCGTCACCCCCGGGGCCAAACAACCCTACGAAATCCACGCCCAGTCGGTGGAGCTGCTGGGCGCCATCGCCCCCGACTATCCCCTCCAGAAAAAGCGGCACACGCTGGAATACCTGCGGACCATCTCCTACCTCCGTCCCCGGACCAACACCTTCCAGGCGGTCTTCCGGATTCGGTCGGCCATTGCCTTCGCCATCCACACCTTCTTCCAGGAGCGGGGATTTGTCTATGTCCACACCCCGCTGATCACCGCCAGCGACTGCGAAGGGGCGGGCGAGATGTTTAGAGTCACCACCCTGGACCCCGAGAACCCTCCCCGCACCGAGGACGGCAAGGTCGACTTCTCGGAGGACTTCTTCGGCCGTCAGGCCAACCTCACCGTTTCCGGCCAGATGGAGGCGGAGGCGATGGCGATGGCTTTCGGCAACGTCTACACCTTCGGCCCCACCTTCCGGGCTGAGCACTCCTACACCACCCGCCACGCGGCGGAATTCTGGATGATCGAGCCGGAGATGGCCTTCGCCGACCTCCAGGACGACATGGAATGCATCCACGATATGCTGAAATTCGTCATCGGCTATGTTTTGGAGCACTGCCCGGATGAGATGCAGTTCTGCAACAACTTCTACGACAAGGGCCTGATCGAGCGGCTGAAATCCCTCTTAAACGCCGAGTTTGCCCATGTCACCTACACCGAAGCGATTGA
>CALXHB010000062.1 GCA_944387995.1 uncultured Clostridia bacterium
CAATATGTATTTCCAGCCGGCGGCGCCGGCCCGGTTTGTTAATTGGTATTTTCATTATATCATGTTCATTTTTGAAAAGATAGCCGAAATGTGAAATTTATCGAAAACTTCTTTGGAATTGATTTCCTAAAAAGTGGCAAAGTGTAAATTTTTCATATTTCATCGCGTTTAACGGGGAAATAGACAAAAAACTGCCGCACAACGCCGTCTGGAGCTGCGGGCAGTTTTCGGATTACGGAATCCAGCTTTTTACCTGTTGGCGAACCATCGTTTCCGGCAGCATCGCGTAGTAGACGTCCATCATCGCTTGGGCGATGTCGGCGTCGGAGCGTTCTCGGCCTCCGGTCAGAATCCGGTATTCCACCCCGAAGGCTGAACTGAGCACCCCGGATAACCGCATACCGGCTTTTTGGTAAAACCGTACCCGGTCCTTGCGGACTCCTTGGTCCGGAAGGCTTTGGGCGCAGGCGGGGTTTTCCGCCTCAATCAGCATCGTCCGGTTTCCGACGATCTCGTTAATCAGGACCGGCAGCACCTGGGAGCCAATACCCTGTCCCCGGGTAGAGGGCTCTACCGCCAGATAGTCCAGCAGCACAAACTCTCCGCAGTCCATCAGGTAGGCATAAGCCACCGGATGGTCGGGGCGATCGGTGAAAAGGTAGCAGTGGTAGTCCCCTTGCCCAATCAGTTTTTCCAGCGTCGCATAGGGCTTCAGCTCGTCCGGGGGAAAATCCCGTTGAAGCTTTTCCTTATACCAGCTTTCCCGTTCATCTGCGCGCAGTTCCCGCCATTGCAGCATGATATCCTTCCTTTCTCAAAAGATGTTAATGGGATTATACTCCCATTCTAGCAGAGTCCAATATAAAAGTCAAAACGGCGTTTCATTTTTAAGCCGCTTCCTTTCGATTTATTCATAGTTCTTCACTATGCCTTTATCTTAGCACAGTTGGGCGCAATTGTCAATACAAAATTAGCACTCTAAAAAGAAAAGTGCTAATTTTTGAGCGAAAAAACAGAGAGGAGTTCCTCTCTGCCTTCTTCCCGGTTCAGCGGATAAAGTTGGTCTGGATAAAGGGTTCCTGTTCCGGCAGACCGTAACGCTCTTTCCCCAGGGTGATACTCTTCATCAGGAAGGTCATGTTGTGGGCCAGCGTCCGCATCATCTGCAAGCCTTCGGCATCTTCGGCCGCTTCTCCCGGATTGCGGCCGTGGAGTCCGTTCCAGTACTGTCCGGAGGCCACCGGCATTCCGCAGATGGTGAAATACTTGTTCAGTTCATCGTAGGTAGCGGTTAAGCCGCCCCGGCGGGCAACTGCTACCGATGCACCCACCTTCATTGTTTTGTCAAAGGGGGTGCTGAAAAACAGTCGGTCGAGGAAGGAGATCAGCGTCCCGTTGGCCGAGGCGTAATAGACCGGGCTGGCGACGACCAGGCCATCGCATTCCGCAAACTTCGGCGCCACTTCGTTGACCAGATCGGGGAAAACACATTTCCCGGTTTTGCGGCAGCCCATGCAGGCGATACATCCCCGGATGTCCTTGTTGCCCAGTTGAACGGTTTCCACTTCCACCCCTTCTGCGGTGAAGATCTTTTCCATTTCCTTTAAGGCGATGGCCGTGTTACCGTTGGGACGGGGGCTCCCGTTTAACATCAAAACTTTCATCTGACAGGCCTCCTTTGGGCAGGTTGTTATCATACAAATTTAGTATAGAATACCTTACATATTTTGTCAAGAAGGGGGGGACCGAGACTTCCATCCAGAATTTACAAAATCTTTATTGCGCCGAAAAATTCCCAGTGGTATAATAGGGTAAAAGGGGGTAAAGGCGGATGAAAATCTCGACAAAGGGTCGTTATGCCCTGCGGATGATGCTGGATATTGCCAAGCAGGGGGAGGGTGCGGTCATTTCCCTCAAGGATATTTCCGGCCGGCAGGATATTTCGGTTAAATATCAGGAGCAGATTGTGATGCAGCTGAGCCGGGCGGGATTTCTCTCTAGTGTCCGGGGACCATCGGGCGGATACCGGCTAGTGCGCAAACCAGCGGAGTATAAGGTCGGTGAGATTCTGCGGGCGATTGAAGGGAGCCTTGCGCCGGTCGCCTGTCTGGATGGCGAAGAGAACCACTGTGCCCGCTGCGATTACTGTGAGACGCTGGCCTTCTGGCAGGGCTTAGATGAAGTGATCAACCGGTATGTGGACCAGTTTACCCTCCAGGACCTGTTGGACGACTGCAAAGAACAGGAAGCAAAGCGCGAATCTGCCGGTAAAAGCCAATAAATACATACGATAAAAGGACAGTCTCCTGGTGACAGAAGGCTGTCCTTTTTTACGGTTGTATGAGATAGAATCAGGCGTCGGGAAATCTCCCCGGCAGTTCCTTTCCCAGCTTACAGCAGCGACTTATACAGCGCGATGATGTCTTCCTTGGTCGGGTCCTTGGGGTTGCCGGGACGGCAGGCGTCATCCATAGCCGACTGGGCGAGGAACTCGAGGTCCTCTTCTTTGGCGATGCCTTTGAGGTCCTGGGGGATTCCGACGTCCTTGGAGAGCTGGGCGACCGCTTCGCAGGCGGCATTGCGGTATTCTTCCTGGGTCATTTCATCGACGCCTTTTACGCCCATCGCTCTAGCGATTTCACGGTATTTCTCACCGGTAGCCTCTGCGTTATAGCGCATGACGGTGGGCAGCAGGATCGCGTTGGCAACACCGTGGGGGGTATCGTAAACTGCGCCCAGCGCGTGGGCCATCGAATGGACGATGCCCAGACCGACGTTGGAGAAGCCCATGCCGGCGATGTACTGGCCGAGGGCCATGCCTTCGCGGCCTTCGGGGGTGTTCTCGCAGGCACCCCGGAGGGATTTGGAGATGATCTCAATGGCTTTCAGGTGCAGCATATCGGTCATTTCCCAAGCGCCCTTGGTGATGTAGCCTTCGATGGCGTGGGTCAGCGCGTCCATACCGGTGGAAGCGGTGAGGCCCTTGGGCATCGAGCTCATCATATCGGGGTCGATGACAGCCACAACCGGAATGTCGTGAGGGTCGACGCAGACGAATTTCCGCTTTTTCTCCACGTCGGTGACGACGTAGTTGATGGTGACTTCAGCAGCGGTACCAGCCGTAGTGGGGACGGCGATGATCGGCACGCATTTGTTCTTGGTGGCGACGGCGCCTTCCAGAGAAACAACGTCGGCGTATTCAGGGTTGGCGATGATGATCGCGATGCCTTTGGCGGTATCCATCGAAGAGCCGCCGCCGATGGCGACAATCGAATCAGCGCCGCACTCTTTGAATTTCGCGACACCGTTCTGGATGTTGGCGATAGTGGGGTTCGCCTTGATGTCGGTGTACATATCGTATCCGATGCCTGCCTGGTCCAGCAGCGCGGTTACCTTGCCGGAAACGCCGAACTTAACCAGAGACGGGTCGGTGACGACCAGGATTTTTTTAAAGCCCCGCGCTTTCGCTTCGTCGACGATCGACGAGATTGCGCCGGCGCCGAAGTAAGAGGTTTCGTTCAGAATCATTCTGTTTGCCATTTTGACATTCCTCCATGTTTACAAAAGTTCAGATCCAGTGTGGGGCTAAATCTGCGTCCTTATTATAGCATATTCCGGCGAGATATGCAATCCAATCCCAGATCGTTTACATATTTTTAGACATTCTGTCATCCCATCATTAGCCAGAAGAGGGCTGCAATCAACCCAGGAGAACAATTTCCCTGGCTGCTGAGCAGCATCAGCAGCATCATCAGCATCGACCGGTCGCTGTCTCCCGACCCGTTTTGCAGCCCCAGCTGCCCCAAAAGCCCGCTAAGGCCGTTGACTGGGGGCTGGGTTTGGGGCTGACTCTGGGATGGGGGAGGGGGAACCGGCGGCGACAGGTAGGGAATCTCTCCGGTGGAAGACCGGGAACGGCTTTCGGGGGCGGTTCTGGTTTCCCGGACGGGCTGTCCGCCTTCCAGCCGTGCCCTGGCCCGGCGCTGCATCTCTCTGACCCGTTCGGCCGCCTCCTGCTGCATCTGCCGCAGCTGTTCGGGGGTGTAGTCGTAGTTTGGCAAGTCCTTTTCCCTCCCTTACCGTTGTCCCATCAGGCCGCCGAGCAGGTTCCCCAATCCGCCGGACCCTTCCACCGACTGGAGCGCCTGTACCATCCGGAGAATCTGGACGGCCTCTTCCACCCGGGGCCGACGTTCCGGTTTTAGCAGGGGCCCCAGGCTTTGGAGAAAACGGGTTTCCGGCCCTTCCTGGTTCATTGCCTGGGCGATTTTGGTGAAAGCCGCAATCATCTGGGGGGAAAGGGGAAGGGCTCCCGATCCTTTTCCGTCCCGCTTTTCCTCTGAAGCGGGACGAGAGGGGGGAGCGGAATGGGGAACCGAGGAAGGGGGCACTCCCGATGCCGGCTGCTGCCGGAGCGCGTCTTCCAGCTGATCCGAGAGACCCATGCTGCCGGCCATCTGCCGGAGCTGCTGCACCATCTCCTCGTTTTGCAGGATGGAAGAAAGGTCAAACCCGCCGTTTCTCGCCATATGCCCGCCTCCTTGCTTTTTTGCTGGGTCAAAATAAGCCCCTTTTGGTTTACAAAAGGGAAACGATTATTTTCCTTTTCCGAACAGACCGTTTAACCCGCCCGATTGGGCCATCTTTTTCGCGGCCTCCATTTTGGCCGGGTCGTTGACCGCCCGCAGAGCCGCTCCCCGCTTGTCGGCCGGCAGGGCGGAGATCATCGCCTGTAAATTGCCGCTGCGATACCCCGCTTCCAGTGCCCGCAGGTCGGCGCCAGTCTGTTGGGCCAGTGCTTGGAGTAGTTTCTTTTCCGCTTCTCCCAGGGGCTGCAACGGGGTCATGCTGTTGTTTCCGTTATTGGCTGCCATTTCTGTACCCTCCTAAATCTGGTCCGGTTGACGAACCGGACGCGATGGTCTATACTTATGCTGTACAAGATGAAAATATGCCCGGACGCGGAAAGGCGTTCCGGGATTTTTAAGAAAGGATGCGTGCTATGGATACCCGCCGGATTGTCGTCATTTCGGACACCCATAAGGATTTCCTCTCTCTGCGCAAAATCGTCGAGCGGCATATGCAAAACGCCGACCTCTTTATCCACCTCGGAGACCTGGAGGAGGATGTGAAGAAGCTGAAGGCTCTTTACCCCAATCTGCCCATCCGCCAGGTGCGGGGGAACTGCGACTTCGGTTCAAAGCTGAAATCGGTGGATACCCTGGAACTGGGCCGGGCGAAAATCCTCTTCTGCCACGGCCATACGATGATGGTGGGGGCGGGGACTGAGGTGCTGGAAAACGCCGCCCGGGAGGCGGGCTGCAACATCGCTTTGTATGGCCACACCCACGTCTCCTTTTGCCGGTACCGGGACGGGCTGTACGTCATGAATCCCGGTTCCCCCGCCCAGCCCCGGGACGGCACCAAAAGCTACGGCATCATCGACATCACCGACACGGGAATCCTTCCCTATGTCGTCAAACTAAACCCCTGATTGGAGAGAAAAAAGATGGAACCCCCCTTTGCCTTTACCTGCCCAGTGTGCGGGAACCCTTTGACCCGCCAGGGGAGCAGCTTTACCTGCCCCAAGGGCCACGCCTTTGACCGGGCCAAAAGCGGATATGTCAACCTCCTGCTGCCCGGCAGCAAACACGCCAAACTTCCCGGGGATAACCGGCAGATGGTCTCCGCCCGGCGGGCTTTTTTGGAAAAAGGGTTTTACCGGCCGATGGCGGATGAGCTCTCCCGGGAGGTGGTAAGCGCCTTTGGAGCCGAAAGCCGAGAGATTCACCTGCTGGACGCCGGATGCGGGGAAGGGTATTACACCCGCATCCTCTATGACGGGCTGCAAAAGGCTGGTGTGGACGTTTCGATCCTCGGGGTAGACATTTCCAAGTTCGCCGCCGAAAAGGCCGCCAAGCGGTTTGCAGAAGGGGAGAAGGCATCGGTTGCGGCTGCCAGTGTCTTTCACCTGCCGGTGGCGGACGGGAGCTGCGACGGATTGACCACCCTGTTTGCGCCCTTTTGCCGGGAGGAGTTTCTGCGGGTCTTGAAGCCCGGCGGATGGATGTGGGAGGTTATCCCCGGGGCCCGGCATCTGTGGCAGCTGAAAGCGGCTATCTACGACCGGCCCTATCTCAACGAGGTCCAAGACTACCCGGTGGAGGGGTTTTCGTTTGTCGGCAGCACGCCGGTGGAAGGGAAAATCTCGCTGCATGGAGACGAAATCGAGGCTCTGTTCCAGATGACCCCCTACTATTATAAAACCTCCGCCGAAGGGCAGGCCCGGGCGGCGGCGCTGACAGAGCTGGAAACCGAGACGGTCTTTGAGATTCTCTGTTACCGGAAGGAAGGCTGACAGGAGAGGTTTTTCCGCTGGCATTATATAATGTAAAAAAATCCCCGTGACGGTTTATTGGTCACGGGGATTTTGTTTTACTTCATGGTATCCATCAGCTGCAAGAGGGCGTTTTGCTGTTCTTCGGTCAAACAGTTCCAGCGGTTGATGAGTTCTTTCTGCCGTTCGGTCAGGGGATAGGAGGCGTCGGCTTCCGGATCGGAGAAAAATTGCACCATTGTAATGCCAAAAAAGTTGCAGAGTAACTCTAGAGTAGCGACGGAAGGGGTAAACTTATGATTGAAGATAGAGGAAAGGGTAGTTTGCGGGATACCGGACAGCTTTGCCAGTTGGTTGGGGTTGTGAATTCCTTTTATCGTCATAAGTTGCTGGATGCGGGCTACAATGTCCATCTTTCCGCCTTCTTTCCTTTATATAGCGCAATAATATAGGTCTTTCACCTGTAAACAGATAAAGTCATAATTATTTTTTATTATAGCACAATTAGAAAGCAGATAACAAGGGTCTTTCCATATATAGATACAGCAAAGGATCAGCCCTTTTAAATGAAAAGAAGAGTTTATCCGTTATACCGGTAAACTCTTCTTTCCGTATATTGTATTTAAAAGGTGGTTTTATACCATTGAATCCAGAATGGTCATCAGCGCCTTTTTCTGCTCCTTGGAAAGCTTGCCCCATTTTTCAACCAGCAGCTTCTGTTCCTCAGTCAGGGGATAGAGGGTTTCTTTTTCTGGATCGGTAAAGAACTGCGACAAGGTGATGCCGAAAGCATCGCAGATTTGTTCCAGGGTATAAACGGTCGGTGAGGTGCCCAAAAATATATTGTTAATGGTGGAAGGCGGAACGGTTGAAATTCTGGACAACCCATATTTGGTTAAACCCTGTCCCTGCATAAGTTGCTGAATACGCGCTTGTACGTTCAAAGCATCACCTCCATCTAACGGATATGTCGTATACACTCCCTATTTTAGTATATTTCCCTCGGAGAAAATTTCTAAATACAGTTGTAATTATATCTATATATGGTATAATTTAGATTGAATGGGGAGGTGAGACAATGGAAGACCAGGGTTATAAAGCTGCCTACCTGCATCTCTTTTCCCGGCTGGCCGATCTGATCGAAACCCTCGAGGCCACCGGTTATCAATCAGACGTTGTAAACGCCTTAAAAGGCCTCCAGCTGGAGGCAGAAGAACGCTTCATCTCCGCAGAAGAGACAGTATCTTCATGATTTCTCGCGAAAAGCACTAATTCACAAAAAGTTTACAATATTCCTGGAAAAAGTCCTTGCCAAGGGGCTTTTCCTCTGTTATAATACTACTTGCGTGACTGCAACAAAGATATGCGATGAAGCGGGAGGTTGCTGCTGTGTGCAGGTAATTTCCGCCGAGTATGTCCGATTTTAAACCGGGCGACAAAGATTGAATACCATGTCAGTACAGGATGGATGACAATAGGCTTGCGCCTTTTTTAATCCGGACCGGAACACCGGCAAACTGCGGCCAGAGGTCGTAAGTGCCAGCGCAAAATGCGATGGTAGTTTCACATCAGGCTCGGAAAAACGCATGTGCGGTTTTCCGTTTTTTATTGCTAAGATGCGGAACACACGGAAACGTGTTCGATACAATGTCTTGTCCCCACCCAATAACTTAGGAGGCGATGACAGTGGCAGTCAATGAAAAACTTCGTATCAAACTGAAAGGTTATGACCATACCCTGGTCGACGCGTCTGCGGCTAAGATCGTGGAGGCGGCTAAGAAGACCGGCGCCCGGGTTTCCGGCCCGATCCCGCTGCCGACCCACAAAGAGGTCGTGACCATCCTCCGCGCTGTCCATAAGT
>CALXHB010000063.1 GCA_944387995.1 uncultured Clostridia bacterium
GAAAAGCTGGGCGGGTATGAGAAATGGATGCACGGGGAAGCGGTGGCCTGCGGGATGTACGCCATCCTGCGGATTGGAGAACAGCATGGCTTTACCCGTCCGGGGCTGGCAGCCAGTCTGCGGGAACTTTTGATCCGGCAGGGGATGCCCTGGGACGCCGGAGCGGTGCCGGAAGAGGAACTGGTGGCAACCCTCGCCTATGACAAAAAAGGTTCCGGCAGCACCATCCGTCCGGTCTTTGTCCGTACCCCCGGCAACAGCTTTTACGAGCCGCTTCCCCGGGAGACCTTTGTGGACTGGGTGCTGTCCAAGGATGAAACCCCCGAGATGCCGGCAGAGAAAGAAAGTCTTCCTTCCTTTAAGAAAGCGGCCCGGATTTGGCCGGGAGCGCTGTCGGGAGAGGTGACTCTGCCCGGGTCCAAGAGCGTGGGTCACCGGATGGTGATTGCGGCGTCTTTGGCCGGCGGGGAGAGCTGTCTTAAAAATTTGACCCCCTCGAAAGACATCGACGCCACCCTGTTGGCGGTGGAATCTCTGGGGGCAAAGGTCCTTTCCCGGGAAGGGGACGCGGTGACCCTCATGGGGATTCATGACCGGCCCCAGTCCATCCCGGTGATCGACTGCGGGGAGTCGGGGTCGACCCTCCGGTTTATGATTCCGGTGGCTTTGGCGGTGGCCGGGGGGTGCCCAGTCTCCTTTACCGGCCATGGTCGGCTGATGGAACGCCCCCTTCAACCTTATTTCGACCTCTTTGCCGAAAAAGGCATTGCATATCATCTACAAGACGGCGTTCTGACCGTTCAGGGGAAACTGACCCCTGGAGAGTACCGCTTGAGCGGCAAGGTCAGTTCCCAGTTTATCACCGGCCTTTTATTGGCGCTGCCGGTGCTGGCGGGGGAAGGGGAAAGCCGCATTGTCATCACCGATTCGCTGGAGTCGAAAGGATATGTGGACATGACCCTTGCGGTGCTGCGTCAGTTTGGAATTGAGGCGGAAAATGTAAACGGAGATTATACCGTTTTCCGGGTTCCGGCGGGCCAACAGTACCGGTTTGGTCATTTTACGGTGGAGGGAGATTATTCCCAGGCGGCCTTCTTCTTAGCCTATAACGCGGCGGCAGGGGGCGGCGTCACCCTGAAAGGGTTAAACCCCGATTCGGTTCAGGGGGATAAGGCGGCGGCGGAAATCCTCGCCCAGTATCCGCAGGCAGGAGACCTGACGGTGGACGCTTCCGGTATTCCCGACCTGATTCCCGCCCTGGCGGTAGCGGCGGCCTTCCGGGCGGAGGGAAGCGTGACCTTTGCCCACGCCGGACGGCTGCGGTTAAAAGAAAGTGACCGGCTGGCCACCACCTTCCAGCTGCTCTCCTGCCTTGGAGCGGAAGTGGAAGAAGGAGAGGACTGGCTGCGGGTCAACGGCACCGGGTACCTGCCCGGCGGTGGGGTAATCGACTGCTGCAACGACCACCGGATCGCGATGAGCGGGGCGGTGGCGGCGGCCCTAGCGGAAAATAGTGTGCTGCTGCTGGGCACCGAGTGTGTAAACAAATCCTATCCTGCCTTTTGGACCGATTTTGCGGCCCTGGGCGGCCGGTATCAGCCGGTGGGTGACAACTAACGGGAGGAGACAGTATGCGTTTAGAGTATTCGATTTTTGGTGAATCCCACGGCCCGGCTATCGGGGTGGTGATCGAAAACCTTCCGTCCGGAATTCCCATGGACATGGATTTCATCGGGCAGGAGATGGAACGGCGCCGGGCGAAAAAGGGCGGTCTTTCCACCACCCGGATTGAAACCGACCAGCCGGAAATTTTAAGCGGGGTGTTTAACGGCTATACCACCGGTACTCCCATTTGCTGCGTCATCCGAAACGGCAATACCCATTCTTCCGATTACGACAACATCAAAACCCTGGCCCGCCCTTCCCACGCCGATTACACCGGTCGGATTCGGTATCATGGGTTTAACGATTACCGGGGAGGGGGGCACTTTTCTGGACGGCTGACCGCGCCGATGGTGTTTGCCGGGGCGGTGATGAAACTTTGGCTCCGACAGCAGGGCATTGAGGTAGGCAGCCACATTTTGCAGCTGGGAAACGTCCGGGACATTCCCTTTGACCCGGCCCGGCCTCCGGTAGAGGAATTCCCGGTGATTGCCGCCCGAACCCTGCCGGTCTGGTCGGAAGAGGCCGGGGAAAAGATGCAGGCGGTCATCCAAAAGGCCCGGGAGGAGCTGACCTCGGTGGGCGGTATCTTACAGGTGGCGGTGACCGGAATCCCGGCCGGTATCGGTTCTCCCGATCAGGACAGCCTGGAAGGGATTATTGCCCGGCATGTTTTTGCGGTTCCGGCGGTCAAAGGAATCGAGTTCGGGCTGGGGTTCGGCTTTGGCGGAGCCTACGGCCACGAAGTCAACGATCAGATGCGGATGGAAGGGGATAAAGTGGTTTCGGTGACCAACCATAACGGCGGAATCCTCGGGGGAATCAGCAGTGGGATGCCGGTGGTCTTCCAGGCGGTCATTAAACCGACCCCCTCCATCTCCCGGGAGCAGAAAACGGTGGATATGGTCAAAAAAGAGGACGCGTCCATCCTGGTCAAAGGCCGCCACGACCCTTGTATCCTTTCCCGGGCGGCGGTGGTGCTGGAAGCGGCAGCGGCGCTGGCGGTTTCGGAAGCGCTGCTGGACAGATAAGGGGGGACTACTGATGGAACAAACAAAGATCCGCGCCGCTTATTCCGGCGTACCGGGGTGTTTTGCCGAAGAAGCGGCGGCCCGGTATTTTAGCGGCCTTTCTCCCACCGGCCGGTGGGAGGATGTCTGCGAGATGGTCGCTTGCGGCTCCTTCCGGGAGGCAATGCAGGCGGTGGCCGACGGAAGGGCCGGCTATGCGGTGCTGCCGGTGGAAAACAGCTCCACCGGGTCGGTGCTGGCAAACTATGACCTGCTAAATGAATACGGTTTCTTTATTGTCGGGGAGTACACCCTGGGGGTCAGCCAGTGTCTGATGGCGCTCCCTGGGACCACGCTTTCGGACATCACCGAGGTTTTTTCCCATGAACAGGGTCTTTCTCAGTCGAGGGACTTTCTTTCCCGTTACCCTTGGAAACAGACCGCCGTCTATAACACCGCCTATGCGGCGCAGCTGGTGGCTGAATCGGGGCGGAAAGACGCGGCGGCCATCGGTTCCCGTCGGGCGGCGGAGATCTATGGGTTGGAGATCCTGGTCAACCGGACCAATTTCAAGGACACCAACGAAACCCGGTTTGTCATCCTGGCCCCTCAGGTCCGCCATTCGGCTGAGAACAACAAGGTTTCTCTGATGGTGACCCTGCCCCATGTGCCGGGGTCCCTCTGCCGTCTATTGTCGGTCTTTTCCCGGGAGGGAATCAACCTTTTGAAGATTGAATCCCGTCCGGTGCCCCAGAAGAACTGGGAGTATCTCTTTTTCATCGACTTCTCTGCCGATACCATCGACGCCCGAATCCGGGAGATTTTGCAGGAAGTCGCCGACCTGTCCCAGACCTTGCGGGTGCTGGGCTACTATAAAAAGTTCGAGGACAAGGAGGGATAATTTGTCTGGTAAGAGAAACATCGTGCTGATCGGCCTGTCGGGCTGCGGCAAGTCCACCTTTGCCAAACGCCTGGGGGCTCGTTATCATATGCCGGTTTTTGATATGGACCAGGCCATTGTCCAGTCGTCGGGAAAGAGCGTAGCCGATATCTTCGCCGAAGAGGGGGAGAAGGGGTTTCGCGACCGGGAAACAGATATTGCTAAAAGATGCGGACAGATGGAGGGAACGGTGATCTCCACCGGCGGCGGGGTGGTTCTGCGGCCGGAGAATATGGCGGCCTTAAAGGTCAACGCCGTGGTGGTCTTTTTGGACCGGGCGCCGGAGGAAATTTTGGGAGAAGACCTTTCCGACCGGCCTCTGGTGGCGGACGATCAGCAGAAAATATACCGTCTGCGGGAAGAGCGGTTGGCCCTTTACACCCGGTACGCCGACCTTATTGTCCACAACCGCAAGACAAAGGACGGAACCGAGGCGGCACTGGTCGAGGCACTCAAAGGTTTGATTAAAACGGAATAATATGGATAAAAATCCTTCTGTGGGCTGTACGAAAAGCGTTTTTCGGACGGCACAGGGGGGTTTTTCTTTTATGGCCTTTTTTCCGGGGGACAGGGATAAATAGGCTGAAAAGTATGGAATGTCATCCATCTATGTTCTTTATAATAGACAGTAAAAGGTCGATTTACAGGAACAGCTGTCCCTCGCGCAACCATTGATTTCTAGGAGAAGGAGTACCATATGAAAAATCAGGAAGGCATCGTCAGACGGCAGATCGGGGAGCGGATTCATCAGCGCCGACGGGAATTGGGGTTGTCGGCCGAGGCGCTTGCCCGGCGGCTCGGGGTCAGCAAATCCACCGTCGGGCGGTATGAACAAAAGGGCATATCGCCGGAGCGGATGGGGATTCTGATCTCTTTGGCCGATGTGCTGGACACCAGCCTCGACTGGCTGGTGGGGGGCGGGCCTTCCGAGGGGAATAAGTCGGTGACTGCCTATGCCAGAGAATTGGATGAACACATCCGCCGCTGCCTTACCCGTATCCGCCGCTCCGACCTGGAGCGGGAGCAGGAGGAGATGTTTGTAGGGACCCTGGGGTATTTTATCGACTACTTCGGGGTAATGGCAGGGCATTACGGCAAGGCGGTCAGGGCGCTGGACGACCTGGAGCGGGATGCCGCCCTCCAGGCGCCCCTCTCCCGCTACCGTTTGGGGTCGGATGACCTGGGCGGGGAACTCTACCGGCGGGAGATGCTGGGGCCGGTGGAACGGCTCAAGGAGATGGCGGACTGCATCCTCCATCTGTACGGGGATACCGCTGGGCAGTATTACGCTGCCCTTTCCAGGGTCGCCGACGGCGAACGGCCCTTTGATCCGGAAAAGGGAAAGGGGTCAGTCCGTCAGAAGGGCCGGCGGTGGTACTACCGGTTTTATATGGCCGACGGCAGCGGGCGGATGGTCCAGCGGGAGTTCGCCGGCGGGGAAAGCCGTATGGAAACCGAGGCGATGCTGCGGCGGGCGATCAGCGACTACGAACATGGCGGCATCCCGTCCAGCAGTGTCACCCTGGGGAAACTGCTGGACCTTTGGGTTGAGGAAGAACTCCGCTCCAGCAGCAAGTCCAATGGCACCCTTACCCTCTATCAGGGGGTTATCAATCGAATCAAACAGCATCCCATCGCCCGGCGTAAACTGCGTTCGATTACACCGGAGGATTTGCAGGGGTATATTGATTATCTCTGTGCTTCCGGCAAGGAGACTTCCGGCGGTCAGGAACCGTTGAGCGTCGGGTATATTCGGGTGTATCAGGCTGTGCTCCAGAGTGCCTTCCGCTACGCTGTGTTCCCGGGGAAACTGCTCACCTACAACCCGATGCAGTATGTGGCTCGGCGGGATAAGCCGTCGGAACCGGCCCTCTTCGCCGGGGAGGACAGAAAGAGCGAGACCCTTACCCGGGAGCAGTTTAAAACCCTTTGCGACGCTTTGGAGGGACATCCGGTTCTGCTGCCGGTCCAGATTGCCTATTATACCGGTTTACGACTGGGGGAGGTGTGTGCTCTCACCTGGGAGGACGTGGATTTTGAAGGGCATATGCTCACCGTGCGGCGAAGCGTACGCTATAACGGTGCCACCCATCGGACAGAACTGGGCACCACCAAACGGGCCAAAATCCGCACTGTGGCCTTTGGCGATACGCTGGAAAAGATTCTCCAGGCAGCTAAACAGGCCGATGCGGCGGCGGGGGAATCTTCTCAGGGGGAACATTACCGCAACTACTATAAGCTCTTCGTGGATAAGGGCCGGCACCATTATGGGCTGTTCTCCCTGCGGGAGGATGAGCAGCCGCTGGAAGGGTATAATCTGTTGGATTTTGTCTGTAAGCGGGAAGACGGCAGTTTTACCGCTCCTGATCTGGTGGAAAAGACCTGCCGCAAGTTGGCCCGGGAGGTGCCGGAACTTTCCCATTTCCATTTCCACATGCTTCGCCACACTTACACCACCAACCTTTTAAGTAGCGGCGCTTCGCCGAAGGATGTGCAGGAGCTGCTCGGTCACTCGGACGTTTCGACGACGATGAATGTCTATGCCCATTCCAGCGAGGCGGCGAAACTTTCTTCCGCCCGGCTGCTGGATGAACTGGAAGAGGATGAACCGGAAAATAAAAAAACAAAAGAGGAGCATGAAAGGAAATGAAACAACTCATTATCCTTCCTTGCAAAAGACAGTTGATGGATATACAGGAAATAGTAGGAAAGTAACCAAAATTCTGCCAAAAGTTGCCATAATGCATCGGTATAAGGGAAGAAACAAGGGAATTTCAAATGAAAATGGGTCATTGGAAATGGTTTCCTTCCCTTAACCGAAAAATCTCCATTTTTTCAGTTTTGGGGAAGGGAAACTGCACCGGTTAATAGCATAGCTTAATACTCTCCCCTATGACAGAGATAAACGTTTCTTTTCCATATAAAAACCCCGCTTCTATCTTTAGAAGCGAGGTTTTTCCGTAGGAATCTAACGGTTTATGAAAGCATGCGGGTCACGGGGATGGGATATTAGTCGATCAGAGCGCCGTTAGCGTCGACCTTGTAACCATCAGGGGTGGTGGTGTTGGCGAGCATCTGGCCAAGAGCGTTGGACTCTTTGGAGAAGTAGTACCAGACGCCGTTTACCTGGCACCAGCCGGTTACCATTCTGCCGGAAGAGGTCATGTAGTACCAGCTGCCGTCGACCTTTTCCCAACCGGTCTTCATCGAGTTGTCGCCCTTGAAGAAGTACCAGTTGCCGTCGATCTTAGCCCAACCCACAGCTGCGCCGCAGCTGGCGTTGAACCAGTACCACTTGCCGTCCAGCTTGAGCCACTCGGACTGTTTAGCAGTGCCGTCTTCATTAAAATAGAACCAGGTCTTGCCAATCTTGTTCCAACCGTTGTTCAGGTAGCCGTTTTCGGTACCGTACATCCACTGGCCTTTGTCATTCTGGCTCCAGCCCTGGATGACGCTGGAGAAGTCAATGGCGCTTTCCACATCGTCAATCGCGTCGGTGATCATCGACTTGAGGATCTGGTCCTTGTCGCCGACTGCGGCAGAGTAGTCGCCGTTGACCGACTGGTTGTTCTTGGAGGTGGAGTAGTTGCCGTTGTAGAGGTCGATGATCTTGTCGCAGGCGTCAATGGCGTTCTGCAGAGCGGTGGCCTGGGCCGCGTTGTAGCGGTCAGAATCCTTGCGGAGTTCCGCCAGTGCCTTTTCAGCGGAAGCTTTCGCGTCTTTAACGTCGTTGATGTCGCCTCTGGTGACCACCGACTGATTTCTCTGGTAGCCCATCAGGGTAGCAGTTTCCTTCGCGATGGTGGCGGCGTTTCTGCTGGCGTACTCGCCTGCTTCATCGCCAGAGACACGGTCTTCAATGAAGGAGAAGATCTTTTCGCGGTTTGCCCACATCGACGCGGTGTAGTCGGTTTCGACGGTGCCGTCCAGCCGGTCTGCCTGCTCTTCAGCGGCGAGAATGGTGGAAGCATAAGCGCCGGTGGAGGGAGTGAGTGCCTCGGTCGCCTCGGTCAGAGCTTCGGCCATCAGGTCGAGGGTGCTCTGGTAGCGGCTGTTGGCGTAGACGTTGTAAGCCAGATCGTAGACGTTGTAGAACCAGAAGTACTCTTCGGTAACGCCCTGGATCTTGGTGTCAACACCCGCGTTGCTGCCGGAAGCGCTGCCCTTGTAGTCATCCTTCGGGAACAGAGCCCAGGCTGCGGAATAGTCGCTGCTGGAGAGGTTGTCCTTTAAGACACCGCTGGTGCTCTGGCCGGCGTAGGATTCGCCGATCTTAGCCCAGTTGGCGTTGAAGTAGGTGTTGTCGATCGCTTCGGCAAGGTTGGTCTTGTCAGCCTTGGTGGAGGAAGCGGCATAGGTGGAGTAGTAGGTGGTGACGAAGTCGTAGAGGGCTTCTTCTGCCATCGAAAGCTCAATCGCAGAACCTGCATCCTCATAATCGTCTACCAGATCCTCTACCTTGCGGGTATAGTTCTTGTAAGCCGCAGAAGAACGGAACTCGTCTTCGGTGGGAGCCTGAGCCAGAGACGCCAGCAGGTCGCCCCACTCGCCAGTTTCCACCGGTTTCACGTCTACAAAGCCGTCGCCCACGTACTTGTCGTACTGCTGCATCAGGTAGACCAGCTCGGAGGTCTGTGCCCCATCGGTGCTGCCCTTGGGAGCGTATTCGAGGATGTCTTCGACCAGCTGGTCAAAGTTGTAGAGGTTCACGGTGCCGCCGAAGGTCACTTCCCAACCGTCGTCAACCGGCTTGACATCGGCAATGATCGAGGCATCGTGATAGGTGTAAGCGTAATTTTCGATCAGTTTTTCCGCCCAGCTGGCCAGACGATCTTCCGAAGCGTCGGCAATGCCAAGGGTCTCCAGGAAGTCAGACCAGGTGTAGAGAACGTCGGTCCGAATCGAACGGTAGTTGTAACTGGTTTCGGGGTTGATGGAACCGGAACCGGGGTTGCCGGAAGCCTTGTCCAGGATGGAAGCGAGGGACTCATCCGCCCAGCCTTTAGCGAAGGTTTCGGGAGAAACCGAGCTGGGGAAGGAGGTGTCGTAGAAGTAGTCGTAGAGGTAAACGACCCCGTTCTGGACCGGTTCCTCCAGAATCGCGTCCACATCGTCCACGCTTACGGTGTTGAGTTTGTCGTAGTCCTGATCGGTGAAGACAACGTTATTGTCGTAAGCATCCGAACGGGCGACTTTAACGGTGTTGGCGGTGATGTGGTTGAGGTTGGTCTTCTGGGTGTCCCCGATGAAGTAGAAGGGGGTGGAAGTGGAGACCGATTTCGCGAGGATTTCGTCCTCGGTGAAGATCTGGCGGCTGCCGGTCACCTTTGCTTCGGAGTAGAAGCTGCCCTCAGAGGAGACTTTGGTGTAACCGGACTGAACCATGCCGGTCCAGGTGTTTTCCGGGAAGATAAAGGTCTTGCCGGTGGAGTCTTCGGTGACCAGCTGGAACTTGCTGCCGTCAATCTGAACGATGCCGCTGGAGTCGCAGGTGTAAGTAATATACCCTTTTTTGTCGGCAAACTGCGCAATATCAGCAAAATAAATTCCATCGCCTTCTTTCAGGACGGTGACAGCGTTTTTAACCGCTTCAGCGGACATGGTGTCGTAGATTGCCTGGGTGGTGTAAAGCACTTCGCCTTTGGCGACGACCTGATCCTGGGTGTACTTAACCGGCGCCCAGGTGTCGCGGGCAACGTTGACGGCTACCGCGGCAACCTCTTTGGTGGACCAGTGGATGGTGCCCGCCGGGGTGTAGGACTGATAATATGCGCCGTCGCCCGAACCTACATGGGTGGAACCACCGATTACGATGGTGGCGGCATTTGCAGAGAGCGCTGAACCAAAGACCGAAAAAGCAGTCGTTCCGGCCAGAGCGAGTGCAAGGATACGGTGTTTCATATGTTTGTTTTCCTCCAAAAATAGATTTGGACATATTGACGGAAGAAAATGGGGCCATTGCTGGCTTCTGGGGAATTTTTATTTGTTCGGGACCCTTGCGCCGTCCCTCAAAGAAGAATATAATGAAAAGTATAGAGGAAAGCACTGCCAGTATAATTTCGGAAAAACGAAAAATGCTATTGCAAAACCTCCCAATATGTGCTATCATATAGCTATAAAAAGGGAAAACTACCACAAGATGGAGGGTTGACCGGATGGGGCAAAACCCCTTAAACTATACTAAGTGTCAGGAAAAAACCCATCTGTTGCACCGAAAAATCAGATTTGTAAATAAGTTCTGAAAAAAATTTTTATGAGATAACCTAAAATAAAAAACCGCCGAAATTGCCGAAAAGGGCTTTACGGCGGGCTTTTTTTTTGCTATAATCTAGCCATAGCCTTGAGGCAAGCGTAAAGACGCGGCTACCCCAACAGCTTTCGACTGGCATTTGCTGAAAGGCGAAAAGTCCCCACCGCCGTTTCCAAGTTGGGAAACGGAAAGGACAACAAATCTATTTTTGGAGGATGAAGTTCGAATGAAAAAGAGAATTCTTGCTCTTGCTCTTGTCGGAACTACCGCTTTCTCGGTATTCGGCGCAGCGATGAGCGCGAATGCTGGCGTCGTATACAACGGCGGCTCGAGCCACGTTGGCGCATACGACGGCGCATATTATCAGTCTTACACCCCCGCTGGCGATATCAACTGGAATACTCAGAATGTT
>CALXHB010000064.1 GCA_944387995.1 uncultured Clostridia bacterium
GACGCGCCTTCGGAGCAGTATGAGCGTTTGGGCCTGCCCATCGACCATGAGATGACGGCGGAGGAGTTAAAAAACCAGAAAGCCTGGATTGCCGCCAACGACCGTCAGGTTCCGGTGGAGGGATGGAGCTGGACACCGGAAGCAAAGGAACAGTTTTTGGCCCTGGCGATGTTCACCGAGAAGGAAACCCTCCCCGATAAGCTGCGGGAATACCTGGCGGCCCACCCGGCGGAGGTGATCGACTGCCCGGTGGTGGAGGCCTTTGCGATGGTCATTACCCCCGAGGCGGCCCACGGCCCTGTCTTAAACGTCCTTAACGTCGTCGCCCGCCGCTCATAAGAAAGGAGTCCCCTTCATGAAAGTCATTATGGTCACCTACGATTCGCTAAACCGCCATTTTCTTCCCAACTACGGCTGCGACTGGGTCAAAGCCCCGAACTTTGAACGGCTGGGGGAGCGGGCGGTTACCTTTGACCACTGCTATGTGGGTTCAATGCCCTGCATGCCGGCCCGGCGGGAGCTGCACACCGGCCGACGCAACTTCCTCCACCGTTCCTGGGGGCCGATCGAGCCCTACGATGATTCGATGCCGGAGATGCTGGCAAAAAATGGCTACCATACCCACCTGGTCTCCGACCATGGCCACTACTGGGAGGACGGCGGCGCCACCTACCACACCCGGTACTCCACCTGGGACTGCAACCGCGGCCAGGAGGGCGACCCCTGGAAGCCGATGATGAAAACCCCGCCGATGCCGGAACATCTAGGTTCCCTTTGGCCCCAGGACTGGGCCAACCGCCAGTTTATCCGGACGTTGGCCGACATGCCCCAGACCAAGACCTTTAACGGCGGGGTGGAGTTTTTGGACCTAAACCACGCCGAGGACAACTGGTTTTTGCATGTGGAGACCTTCGACCCCCACGAGCCTTTTTACACGATGCCCGAATTCCAGAAGATCTACGAGGAAACCTACGACGGTCCCCAGTTTGACTGGCCGAATTACGCTCCGGTCAAGGAGGAGGAACGGCCCTACATCGACCACGTCCGCCGCACCTACGCCGCGCTGGTGACGATGTGCGACCGCTGCCTGGGGCGGATTCTGGATAAGATGGACGAGTATAACCTCTGGGAGGACACCCTGCTCATCGTCAACACCGACCATGGCTTTTTCCTCGGCGAACACGACTGGTGGGCGAAGAATGGGTTTGTCCTTAGTCTGGAAGAGGTCGCCCACACCCCCTGTTTCATCTATGACCCGGTTTCCAAGGCCACTGGCCGCCGGGACGCCCTGATTCAGACCATTGATTTCGCCCCGACGGTTTTGGATTATTGCGGCCTGCCGATTCCCAAGGATATGGAAGGTAAATCGCTGCTGGGGGCGGTCCGAAAAAATGAACCGGTGCACGATGCGGTGATTTACGGGGCGTTCGGCGCCCAGATCACCGTCACCGACGGCCGGTATAAGTACATTCTCGCCCCGAAGGAGGACAACTGGCCCCTCTACCAGTACACCCTGATGCCCACCCATATGCGGGCCCGGTTCCACCCCGACGAACTCCAGGAGATCGAGCTTTCCGAACCCTTCTCCTTCACCAAGGGAATCCGGCTGATGAAAATTCCCGATAAGAGCTACATCGGCGGGAATATCCCCGTCTGCCTCAAAAACGAGAAAACCGAGCGGGTCCTGCCCCATGCCCACACCCCGGCCGGATGGAAGACCCAACTGTTCGACCTGGAAAACGACCCCCATGAGGAACATCCGCTGGAGGATGAGGCGGTCATCGCCCGGATGCGGAAGCTGATGGTGCAGAAGATGCTGGAAAACGACGCCCCCGTCGAGCAGTATACCCGGATGGGTCTGGAGGCTGAATATACTGCCCTAAAGAAATAACCCTTTTACCCTAAAACTGGACCTCTTAGAAAAGGGGGCCGGCTTTTATATGTCAAAAGGAAAACCGGTTTTTTGGCGAATTATCCCATTGATTTTAGGCATGCAGTCTGGTAATATAGATATGTAAGTTCGTTGCAAAACAATAAAAACAGAAAGGACGGATCATCCATGGCACTCCTCCACGTTGGATTTATCTCCTACACCCTCCAGCGGGAAGTTGATATGAACGTCATCATCCCGACCCCCACCATCCCCGAGTCGATGGGAATGGGCGGTGTGAAACCCACCCATGTCCATAAGGCACCTTTCCCGGTGCTCTATCTGCTGCACGGGTTTGGCAACAACTACTCGGTCTGGGCGAGATATACCAATGTCGAACGGTACGCTGAGGAGCGTCAGATTGCGGTTGTGATGATCTCGGGTGAAAACAAAGGCTACCAGAATCAGGAAGGCGGCGGCAATCTCTTAGGGGGCGGGGACCGGCATTTTGATTTCCTCTCCAAAGAGGTTCCCGAATTTGTCAAGGCCAACTTCCCGGTATCCGACCGGCCGGAGGACACCTACATCGCTGGTCTCAGCATGGGCAGCATGGGTTCGCTGCTTCACTCCCTCACCAATCCGGAGATGTACCGGGCGGTGGGTTCCTTCTCCGGGCCTCTGATGCGGATGGACATGGACCGCACCAAGACCTACTCCGAGGAAGAACTGATGGGGATGGTGAGCCCCGTCGCCGTCGAACTGGTCAAAAAAGGCAAGGCGGAAGGGAAGAAGTTCCCCGACTACTATGTCTCCACCGGTATCAAGGACGGTCCCGACCGCGCGAAGGCGTTTGCTCGTTTCCTTTTGGAGAACGGCATTTCCGTTACCACCAACTTTGAGAAAAACTACGGCCATGAATGGCGCTGCTGGGAAGAGAATATCGAGGAGTTCCTCGACTGGATTCCCCGCACCGACGCCTATGCCGGTTCGATGCGGCAGATTTAAGGGACTTTTCCGAAGCCGCAATTATATGCCTTTTTTTTCATACTTCCAATAAGCGAAATCCGGAGCGGACAACCCGTTTCGGATTTTTGCTGTCTGGATGAAAATGTATATTTTCCCGTTGCCGGCGGATGATAACCATAACCGGCAGCCCGGCCCTTATCCTGGTAAGAGGGGAGGGACGCGGTTGATTATTTTGCACATAAGGTGGGAATTACGATGATTTTTACCCGGGACAGGAGCTTTTACCGTTCCCTCATCGCCCTGGCGGTACCGGTGGCCCTGCAAAACCTCATCACCTTCGCGGTCAGCTTTGCCGATAACCTGATGGTCGGGGCGCTGGGGGACGCGGCCGTCTCCGGCGTCTACATGGGCGGCCAGATTCAGACCTTCCTGCAGATGTTCTCCGGCGGCATCGAGGGAGCCATTTTAATCCTAGCGGCCCAGTATTGGGGCAAACGGGACACCGAAAGCATACGGCGGATTGTCTCGATTGGGCTGCACTTTTCGGTCGTCTGCGGCTTAATTCTGACGGGAATTTGTTTTATCTTCCCCCGGACGATCATTTCCCTTTTCACCGGCGACCCGACGGTGGTGGAAGACGGAGCCGCTTATCTGCGGGTGGTGTGTTTTTCCTATCTCTTTTTCTGCGTCACTCAGGCGCTGATTGCTGCGATGCGCAGCGTGGAGATTGCGCGGATTGGGATGGTGGTTTCGGCCATCTCGCTGGTGGTGAATGTCTCCTTAAACTACTGCCTGATTTTTGGCCACTTTGGTTTCCCAGAGATGGGGGTTACAGGTGCCGCCCTCGCCACCGTCATCTCCCGCATCACCGAAACAGCGGTCATGGTTTTTTACGTCGCCCGGATAGACCAGCGGCTGAAGCTGAAGCCCCGGGACCTCCTTTACACCGATCGGGAGCTGCGGCGGGATTTTATCCGATACGGGATGCCGATTATCGGCGGGAACGTGGTCTGGAGTGTCAACATGATGGCCAGCAGCGCGATTCTCGGTCGGTTTAACGCCAGTGTCATCACCGCCACCAGCGTCGCGAACACCCTCAATTCGTTGGCATACGTGACGATGAACGGGATTTCCGCCGCCCTGGGCATCATCACCGGCAAGACGGTCGGCGCCGGCCGTTACGACCGGATGAAGGAGTACGCCTACACCACCCAGGTGCTGTTTTTGCTGCTGGGGTTTGTGACCGGCGGGGTAATCTTCCTATTGAAAGGGCCCTTTATCGGTCTGTACAGCGGCATCACCGCCGAAGCCGCCGCCGTATCTGCCCAGTTTATTAACGTCTTGTCGGTCACCGCCATCGGCACCTGTTATCAGGTTCCGACCCTCTTTGGGCTGGTTAAATCCGGCGGGGACGTGGGGTTTGTCTTCAAAAACGACACCATCTTTGTCTTTTTGGTGGTGCTGCCCTCGGCTATAATCGCCTCTTATCTCGGGGCGCCGGCGTGGGTGGTTTTCGCTTGTCTTAAGTGCGACCAAATCCTCAAGTGCTTTGTCGCCGTCGTCAAAATCAACAGCTTCAACTGGATGAAAAACCTCACCCGTGACAATCGTTTGGAGCAGAAGGTCTGATTTTTTACGCATTTGTTGCGCAGTTTTTTTCCGCCTTTAAAAAGGCGGCCTAAACTTTTCTGTTCGACGCGGCCGTGTCCCCCGCTCCAAAAAGGTGGGACCGTTCGACAAGCTCACGGTCTTCGGAGCGTAATTTGGCCCGCGAGGGAAGTAGGGTGAGTAAACCGGAAGGTGGTCTAAACTTTTCCGTTTGATGCGGCCAGGCATGCGGCGAAAAGCCGCGATGCCTGAAAAAACGCTTGCTGGCCGGACTGTCTGGCCGGCATTTCACGCTAAAGCGTGAAACCACGTTTTTTCACAGGTGGTACTTCTTATTAAAACTGCGGAATAACAAGCAAACGGTCTTCGGGGGTCAGTTGGCCAGCTGGGAGGGTGGGGCAAATAAGCTGCAACGTTTCGGTTTATGCTCTGGACGTTTCGAGTGTCCAGGTCTGTATCGAAGACTGCGGGCCCGCGGATCCTCAGTCCACCGGCGTTGGAGCAGGGTAGATATGCCGCGTCGAATAGAAGTTTAGGGTCAAGCCCTTTTTAAAGGGCTTGTGATCAAGTAAAAGCATAAAACGCCCCGCCCGGCAAGGGATTTCCTTACCGGACGGGGCGTTTTTGTTATGGAGATTAGGCTTCGTAGGCCCGGCCGAGGGCGAAAGCCTTGCGGTTTAGTTCAACAAACTTTGCGGGGACGGTGGCTTTCAGCGCCGCCAGCCAGTTTTCCTCGGGAATATCGGGGAAGTAGCGGCTGAGCCGCCCCATCAGCACGATATTGACCGCCTTCTGGGAACCGGCCTGATGGGCCAAGTCCAGCGCCGGGACCGCGTCGGCTTTGGCGCCGGTGGCACGGATCTTCTCGACCACCCCTTCCGGGTAAGCTGCCGCGCCGGTGACCACCGGCATCGGGTCGATCTGCTGGTCGTTTAAGATAATCTGGCCGTCCATCTTGAGGTAGGGGAGCCAACGGGCCGCCTCCAGCTGTTCAAAGGAGAGGATAAAGTCCGCTTCGCCCTTGTCGATCAGCGGCGACGCTACCTTGTCTCCGAACCGGACGTAGGTTACGACGCTGCCGCTTCTTTTGCTCATCACGTCGACCTCCGAGACCTTCAC
>CALXHB010000065.1 GCA_944387995.1 uncultured Clostridia bacterium
AGTAGCCGGTGGACAAAAGGTCGCCAGGGAAAATAGCCTGCCGGTCGGTGACCCCGTCGGGGATTTTGGTCAGGCAGTGCTGGGCAAAGGGCACCCGGACAAAGGGAGCCTGGCCGCCGTCAATCCGGCATCCCAGGGCCCAGCCACCTTCCGGGGCGGTGCAGTTGTTGACGTACCCCAGCCGGCAGAAAAAGCACTCCCCGCGGAAGGTCTCGCAGTTGACCGCCACCCGGTCCCCCGGTTTAAACCCGGTGACCGCCTCCCCGGCCTCTTCCACCACCCCGACCAGTTCATGGCCCAGGGTCACGCCGGGCACCGCCTTTGGAACCGCCCCGTGGCAGATATGCAGGTCGCTGGAACAGATAGCCGAGAGAGTCACCCGGACAATGGCGTCGGTGGGCTGTTGAAGGGTGGGAACCGGTTTATCCAGAAAGCCCAGTTTTCCTTTTTCCAGAAAGCTATATCCCTTCATTTAATGTTCCTCCTGAAGGTGCACATGCAACTGGGCCCACCGAATCATCAGGGCCACCGACACCAGGAAAAACAGCAGCCGTCTTCCCTTTTTCCATAAAAAGACCGCAGCGCCGATTCCGGCTGCCAACCCCACCAGGGCTGGGTCAATCTGTACCTGCCGCAGGCGGCGGACCAGGTATTCTATCAAGTTTAACATCTCGGTTCTCCTCCTTTTCCGCCGCGCCAAACTGCCGCAGCGCCGTTTCCAGCTGCCCGGTGAGCAGCGTCTTCAGCCGCCGGACCATCCATTCCGGCTCCTCTTTCATCCCAGCCGAGGCCCAGTCCATAATGAACCCCACCAGGGCGTGTTCGTAAAAATGGGCGATGAAGGTCAGGTCTTCCTCCGCAATCCCGGCGGCAGGATAGCGGGTAATCACATCCATCACCTGCTGGAAAGCTGTCTGACGCAAAACCCGTTCGATCTGCCCCCAGCCGTCGGAAAATCGGAGTTTTCCCAACAGCCAGCGGTTCTGCCGCAGGGTATCCATCAGCCGGCTGATGCCTGTCTCCCAGTTTTCCGGCGTCCGGTTTTCCCCAACGGCCCGTTTCATCTCCCCAGCGCAGACCGCCCCCGCCAGGTCGTATAAATCATGATAATAGTGGTAGAAGGTCACCCGGCTGACACCGGCTTTCCGGGCCACCTCCCCGACAGTCAGCTTTTGCAGCGGCCTTTGGTGGAGCAGCGCAGTCAGCGCCTCCTGCAGGGCGGTTTCGGTGGAAAATTTGGTCAGCTTGGGTCACCTCCCTTCAAACGAAAAGCCAGTAACCCATAAAAGTTACTGGCTTTCTTTACGCGCAGAGACGGCGGGGGTTAAAACCGCGCCCCTCTAAAGGTTTATAATACTTAGTAGAAAGGGTACTGCACATTCACGCAGTACCTTTTTAATGGCATAGATGGTGGGATTCGCCCCGCCTGCGGGCGGGCCAGGTCGCGGCTCTGACAGTCCACCGGACTGTCATTCACTCCCGCTCCCGTTCGAATCCCCTCCGAAAAGGTACTTAGTAGAAAAGGTACTGCGCATTTTAACGCAGTACCTTTTTAATGGCGGAGATGGTGGGATTCGAACCCACGTGCCATTTTACTGACAAAACGATTTCGAGTCGTTCTCGTTACGACCACTTCGATACATCTCCATATCAAGTACAGGCTGTTTTAACAGCGCTAGATTAGTATAACACGGGAAAACGCAAAAGTCAAACCCTTTTGGAAAAGTTTTGGATTTTCCGTAAATATCCTAATATATATGTGGGAATTTCATAATATTATACTCTGTATTCTTCCTTATCGAAAGAAAGCCGCCTATTGCGCGAACATTGGTTTTGTGCTATACTGATTATGCAAAAAAACGGCAAAAAGGGGGTGGGCCGGGTGGCCAAGGGACAGCTTTCCAAAGAGGCAATCGCGCGGCTGCGGCCAAATGCCGATAAGCCGGAAGAAGCCCCCTCTGAACCGGTCCGAAAGGTCACTTTGACACAGCCGGAAACCCAGCCCGACGCCCTACCCTTTACGCCGGGCGAAAACCTGCCGCCAGCTGTCCAGGAACTTTGGACGCAGATGGATGAACAGCAGCAGCCAGCGTCCGCTCCTCCGGCAGAAGAGCCAAAGCCCGCCAAACGCCGGGGCCGCAAATCGAAAAAGTCAGATGAAAAACCGGCGGAGGTGTCTTCCGATACTGGGCCGGCACCGGCCCAGCCGGACGTCCAGCCGCCGGAGGAATATGACGGCAGCCAGACCTTTACCGAAGGGGTCAGCCCCGCCCGTTCCCGACGGGCCCAGTATTTAAACTACTACCTGTACAACACTTTAAGCGGCCTGGACAACACCCAGGTGCTGGAGCTGCTGCTTCAGTTCGCGGTCCCCTACCGCAACACCGAGCCGATTGCTGTGGAGCTGCTTTCCCGCTTCGGCGGGCTGCCGGGGGTATTGGGGGCCGGTACCGACAAGCTGCAGCAGGTGGATGGTGTTTCCAAGGAAGCGGCCGCCCTGTTGGACATGGTGATGCGGGTGGCGAGGCGGTCGGTGGAGGAACAGAACAGCCCCGGCGACCTGCTCAATTCCGACGACAAAGTGGGTAAATTCCTGGTGGGGAAGTTTTTCGGCATGACCAACGAAGCCCTCTACCTTCTCTGCCTGGACAACGCCTGCCGGCTGATCTCCTGCACCCTTCTGTCTGAGGGAAGCAGCAGCATCGCCCGGTTGGAGCTGCGCAAAGTCATCGGCACCGCCCTCCAGTGCAACGCCCCCACCGTCATCCTCGCCCACAACCACCCCGGCGGGCGGGCCTATCCCTCGGACGAGGACATCCGGGCCACCACCCGATTACAGGGAATCCTCCGGTTGATGGACATCAACCTGGTGGATCATTTTATCGTTGCGGGGGAGAAATGGAAATCGATGGCGCGGATGGGCGAGCTTTCGGTGACCCGAACGACCATCCTATAATTGATCTAAATCTCTGTCCGGTTTCGATGGAAAAGAGGTATCCTTATGCCATATCCCGATCATTTTATCCTGGAAGCCCCTTATAAACCGACCGGCGACCAGCCTCAGGCAATCGAGAGCCTGGTAAACGGCGTAAAAAATGGGGATAAGGAGCAGACCCTTTTGGGGGTCACCGGTTCCGGCAAAACCTTCACGATGGCCAACGTCATCGCCCAGGTCAATAAGCCCACCCTGGTGCTGGCCCACAACAAAACTCTGGCGGCCCAGCTATGTTCCGAGTTTCGGGAGTTTTTCCCGAAAAACGCGGTGGAATATTTTGTCAGCTATTACGACTATTACCAACCGGAAGCCTATATTCCCGGGTCCGACACCTATATCGAAAAGGACTCGGCCATCAACGACGAGATTGATAAACTCCGCCACTCGGCCACCTGTGCGCTGTCGGAGCGGCGGGACGTCATCATCGTCGCCAGTGTCTCCTGCATCTACTCCCTCGGCTCCCCCATTGATTACAAAAGTATGGTGATTTCCCTGCGAACAGGGATGGAAATCGGGCGGGACAAGCTGCTATCCCGACTCATCGAGCTGCAATACGACCGCAACGACGTCTCCTTTACCCGAACCAAGTTCCGAGTCCGGGGGGACACGGTGGAAATCTTCCCCGCCGGCAGCAGCGACACCGCCATCCGGGTGGAATTCTGGGGAGACGAGATCGACCGGCTCAGCGAGATCAATCCCTTGACCGGCGAGGTGCGCAACACCGTTTCCCATGTGGCCATCTACCCTGCTTCCCACTTTATCACCCCCCGGGATAAACTGGTCAAAGCGGTCGAAAATATCCAGGAGGAGATGGAGGAAAGAATCCGGTATTTTAAATCGGAAGGGAAGCTCTTGGAAGCCCAGCGGATTGAGCAGCGCACCCGGTATGATATGGAAATGCTGGAGGAAATCGGTTTCTGCAAAGGCATCGAGAACTATTCCCGGGTGCTGGAAGGGCGGGCGCCGGGTTCGACGCCCCACACCCTGCTGGACTATTTCAACAAGGACTTTCTCCTCTTCATCGACGAATCCCACGTCACCGTCTCCCAGGTCCGGGGGATGTTCAACGGCGACCGGGGACGGAAGCAGGTGCTGGTGGACTACGGGTTCCGGCTGCCCTCGGCCCTGGACAACCGGCCGCTCAACTTCGACGAGTTCCGGGAGAAGCTGGACCAGGTGATCTACGTTTCGGCGACCCCCGGCCCCTACGAACGGGAAAGAAGCCAGAACATCGCCGAGCAGGTCATCCGTCCCACCGGCCTTCTCGACCCGGAAGTCACCGTCAAGCCGGTGGAAGGGCAGATCGACGATCTGGTCACCGAAATCAACGAACGGGCCTCCAAGGGAGAACGGGTGCTGGTCACGACCCTGACCAAGAAAATGGCGGAAGATCTGACCGATTATCTGAAAAACCTGGGCATCAAGGTGCGGTATATGCACCACGACATCGACACCATCGAGCGAATGGAGATTGTAAGGGACCTCCGGTTGGGAAAATTCGACGTACTGGTCGGGATTAACCTGCTGCGGGAGGGTCTCGACATTCCCGAAGTGAGTCTGGTGGCCATCCTCGACGCCGACAAGGAAGGGTTCCTCCGCAGTGAAACCTCCCTGATTCAGACCATCGGCCGCGCCGCCCGAAACGCGAACGGTCAGGTCATCATGTACGCCGATTCGGTCACCCCGTCGATGGAACGGGCGCTGGACGAAACCTACCGCCGCCGCAAGATTCAGATGGCCTACAACGAAGCCCACGGCATCATCCCCAAGACCATCGTCAAGTCGGTGGCCGAGATTTTGGAGATTTCCTCCAAGGACACCGTCGACAAGAAGAAGGGCCGTCTCTCCAACCAGGAAAAGCAGAAGCTCATCAAGGCTTACACCGCCGAAATGAAGCAGGCGGCAAAGCTGCTGGAATTCGAGCAGGCTGCCCTCCTGCGGGACAAGATCGCCAAGCTCAAGGAAGAGCTAGGCGAAAAGTAAGGGAGAGGTTAGGAGTTCCGCTGCCCTTATGGCAGCGGCCAGGCTCCGCGCCTGGATGCGCCAAGGGCCAGCCCTTGGAACCCGCCAAGCTCCGCGCCTGGACGCGCCAAGGGCCAGCCCTTGGAACCCGGTTAAGGACCTCGCCGGCCCTTAACAATCCCGCTGTCCGACGCGGCCATCTTCCCCGCTTAAAACGGCTTTGACTGCTCGTCAAGCTCGCAGTCTTCGGTAAAGACTTGGCCGCGGGTAACAAGTAACGGCTGACGGAGTGATGAATAGAAAAATCAGTGTGTAAAGGACCTTAAACCCTACGACTGAACAATAGAGGATAACTATGAATGATATTGTGATTAAAGGGGCGCGTGAGCACAACCTGAAAAATGTCGATCTAACAATCCCCCGGGACAAACTGGTGGTCTTTACCGGACTTTCCGGGTCCGGCAAGTCCTCCCTGGCCTTCGATACCATCTATGCCGACGGCCAGAGACGGTATGTCGAAAGCCTTTCCTCCTACGCCCGGATGTTCTTAGGGCAGATGGAAAAACCCGACGTTGACTCGATTGAAGGGCTCTCCCCCGCCATCTCGATTGACCAGAAAACCACCAGCAAAAACCCCCGCTCCACCGTCGGAACGGTCACCGAGATCTACGACTATCTGCGGCTGTTATATGCCCGCATCGGCATCCCCCACTGCCCCGTCTGCGGGCGGGAGATCAAGCAGCAGACGGTCGACCAGATGGTGGACCAGCTGCTCTCCTACCCCGAAAAAACCCGGATGCAGATTCTGGCCCCGATTGTCCGGGGGCGGAAGGGTACCCACCAGAAGGAGTTTGAATCTGCCCGCAAGAGCGGTTACGTCCGGGTGCGGGTCGACGGAAACATTTATGACCTGTCGGAGGAAATCACCCTCGAAAAGAACAAAAAGCACAACATCGAGGTGGTGGTCGACCGTATCGCCGTCGGGGAAGGGATTAAAACCCGCCTGACCGACTCGATTGAAACGGCGCTGAACCTAAGCGGCGGCTTGATGATTGCCGATATCGGCGGAGAGGACCTGACCTTTTCCCAGTCCTACGCCTGTCCCGAACACGGGA
Organism: uncultured Clostridia bacterium; assembly: GCA_944387995.1. Taxonomy (GTDB): domain Bacteria; phylum Bacillota; class Clostridia; order Oscillospirales; family Ruminococcaceae; genus Faecivivens. Next base: position 6,073 of record CALXHB010000065.1, read on the forward strand.
TTTCGGTCGGCGAGCTGGAGCCCCGGATGTTCTCCTTCAACAACCCCCAGGGAGCCTGCCCCAAATGCACCGGTCTCGGGACTTTTATGAAGGTGGACCCGGCGCTGGTGGTTCCCAACGAAAACCTTTCCATCCGGGAAGGGGCCATCAAAGCCAGCGGCTGGTATATCGGGGACAGCGGGACGATTGCCCAGATGTACTACGAGGCGCTGGGTAAACACTATGGCTTTACCATTGACACCCCGTGGAAAGATTTGACGGACAAGCAGAAAAATGCCGTCCTCTATGGCACCGGCGACGAGCGGATTCACATGGTCCGGCAGAAGGAGTACGGCACCGGCAGCTACGACACCGTCTTTGAGGGGATTATCCCCAATCTGGAGCGGCGGTTTCGGGAGACCCAGTCCAACTGGATTCGGGACGAAATCACCGGCGTCATGTCCAGCGTCCTCTGTCCCGACTGTCACGGGGACCGGCTGCGGCCGGAATACCTTGCCGTCACCGTCGGCGGCAAGAACATCAGCGATTTCTGCAAGATGTCGGTGACCGACGCGCTGAAATTTCTCGACCAGCTGACCCTCACCCCCCGGGAACAGATGATTTCCGAACAGATTTTAAAGGAAATCCGGGCACGGCTGGGCTTTTTGCAGTCGGTGGGGCTGGAATATCTGACCCTGTCCCGGGCGTCGGCCACCCTGTCCGGCGGCGAAAGCCAGCGAATCCGGCTGGCGACCCAGATTGGGTCCAGCCTGGTGGGAGTGCTGTATATCCTCGACGAGCCCTCCATCGGCCTCCACCAGCGGGATAACGATAAGCTGCTGGCCACCCTAAAACAGCTCCGGGACATCGGCAACACCCTGATTGTCGTCGAACACGACGAGGACACCATCCGGGCGGCCGACTATATCGTCGATGTGGGGCCGGGAGCCGGGGTCCACGGCGGGGAGATTGTCGCCGCCGGTTCCTTGCAGGACATCATCGCCTCTCCCCGCTCAATTACCGGCCAATACCTGTCCGGGGCCCGGAAGATTGAGGTGCCCGAGAGCCGCCGGCCGGGTAACGGCCACTGGCTGACCGTCAAAGGGGCGAGACAGAATAACCTGAAAAACATCGACGTTTCCTTCCCGCTGGGGGCTTTCACCTGCGTCACCGGCGTTTCCGGCAGCGGCAAGTCCAGCTTGGTCAATGAGCTTCTCTTTAAAGCCCTGGCCCAGAAGCTTTCCACCGCCCGGGTCCGCCCCGGAGACTTTGACGGGCTGGAAGGAATCGAAGAGGTGGACAAGGTCATCAACATCGACCAGTCACCCATTGGACGGACCCCCCGTTCCAACGCCGCCACCTATACCGGTGTCTTCACCGACATCCGGGCACTGTTTGCCTCCACCCCCGACGCAAAAATGCGGGGATATGATTCCGGCCGGTTCTCCTTTAACGTCAAGGGCGGCCGCTGTGAAGCCTGCGAGGGAGACGGCATCCTCAAAATCGAGATGCACTTCCTGCCGGACATCTTTGTCCCCTGCGAGGTCTGCAAGGGCAAGCGGTACAACCGGGAAACGCTGGAGGTCAAGTACAAGGGCAAGAGCATTGCGGATGTCCTGGAGATGACCGCTGAGGAAGCCCTTCTCTTCTTTGACAGCCTTCCCCGAATCAAACGAAAGATTGAAACCCTCTGCCAGGTGGGGCTGGGCTATATGCAGCTGGGCCAGCCGGCCACCACCCTGTCGGGCGGCGAAGCTCAGCGGGGCACGCTGGCCACCGAGCTCTCCCGCAAGAGCACCGGCAAGACGGTCTATATTCTGGACGAGCCCACTACCGGCCTGCACACCTACGACGTGCACATGCTGATTGACGTTTTGCAGCAGCTGACCGACCAGGGCAACACCGTCATCGTCATCGAGCACAACCTGGATGTCATCAAGACTGCCGACTATATCATCGACCTGGGTCCCGAAGGGGGCGACCGGGGCGGCACGGTCATCGCCAAAGGAACGCCGGAGGAGATCGCGGCGGTGCCGGCTTCCTACACCGGGCAGTATCTAAAACCCCTTCTGAAAAAATAAAAGGAGACTTCTTCCCCATTATTCCAAATAATCCGCCCCTTTCCGGACACAATACAACCGGGAGGGGCTTTCTTTTTCAATCTGGAAGGCTTTTTCTCCAAAACCCCTTGCATATTCTGTCAAAACTGCTATAATGGCTGGTGAAAGTGTAGTGGTAACCGGCTGGCGGAAAACCGGACGGCGTGCCATCGACAGAAAGGAATGTGCATAAAATGAAACTTGGAATGAGCTGCTACTGCCTGGACCCCGCAATGGAAAAAGGCATGACGGTAGACGAAGTCATCGACTACGCCGCTGCCCATGGCTGTGAACACATCGAATTTGTCCCCTTCCATCTGGAATTTGTCAGACCGGACCTCTCCCTCAACGAGGAACTTTGCGACCATGTCCGGGAAAAATGCGCCTCCGCGGGCATTGAAATCTCCACCTATTCGGTCAACGGTAACCTCTTGATGCCCGACGAAGCGGATCAGCAGCGGGAAATCCAGCGGATTAAACGGCACATCGACGCCGCCGAGCGGATGGGCCTGAAACGGATGCGGTTTGACGTCGCTTCCTTCCGCCGTCCCTTCTCCACCAACACCATCTACAACTTCCGGGAAGAATTACCCCAGATGGTCAAAAACGGTGGTCTGCTCTGCGACTACGCCGCTGAAAAGGGCATTACCATTGTCATGGAAAACCACGGTTTCTTCATCAACGGTTCCGACCGGGTGCTCTCGCTGATCCAGTCGATCAACCGGCCCAACCTCAAGATGACCGTCGACGTCGGCAACTTCCTCTGCGTGGATGAAGACCCGGTGGCGGCTGTCAAGAAGTGCCTGCCGATGGCGGAAATGATCCACCTCAAGGACTTCTACATCCGTAAGAAGGAGCAGCTCCCCGACCAGACCGAGATGTTCAACTGCAACTGCGGCAGCTGGTTTGAGACGATGGGCGGCAAGATGCTCCGAGGCTCGATTCTCGGCCAGGGGGATATGGACGTCTGGGAGATTCTGCGGCTGATTAAACATTCCGGCTTCGACGGGTATATCTCGCTGGAGTTCGAGGGAATGGAACCCTGCGAACAGGGCACCGAAATCGGCCTTGCGATGGCTAAAGCCATCCTCGCCCGGGTATAATTTCCCCGCGGTTTCATAGGATTCATCAGGGGCGCTCGACAACGGGCGCCTTTTGCTTTTTCCCGTGTAAAGCATATTC
>CALXHB010000066.1 GCA_944387995.1 uncultured Clostridia bacterium
AGGAGCGCTCCGCGCTCTCAATCTTCCGAAAAGCTTTCAAAGTCCCATGATGACTGGAAATTTGTGGGGTAGTGCCGCCTTTCGGAACCGGTCGGTTCTCGCGGCGACTTGACTATAATACCACCGGGGAGGGAAATTGTCAAGGTATTTTCTTAAAACCGGCAGTTTACCCTTTTATTTGACAAACGTATATAAGAAAAATGGTTCTTTTGCTCCTCATTGTTCTCTGTATAAGGACATGCGTATTTTGAGTATTGGATTTTAATTTGTATATGAAGAAAATATGGATAAAAACAGAAATCAGGCAGACAATTGGTGTCAATTTGGTAAAAATCTCTTTTTTCTCTTGCCAAAAATCTGGATAAACTTTATAATAAAACTATCACAGGCACAGACTGTGCGAAAGGATGAAGTAAAATATGGCTGTTCACACGACACCTCTGAACGAATTGACGAAGGAACTACACACCAATCCTCAACAGGGGTTGGATCCTTCCCAAATCAGCCAGTTGCTCAGCCAGTATGGCGAGAACCGGCTGAAAGAAAAAAAGAAGGCCAGTTTTCTGGTCCGCTTTCTCTTACAATTCCAAGACGTCATGATTCTAATTCTGCTGGTAGCGGCAGCAATTTCCTTTATTGTTGCCTGCGTCCAGCATGAACCCTCAGAATTTTTTGAGCCGCTGCTGATTCTGATTATCGTCATTCTAAATGCCATCCTGGGTGTAATGCAGGAGAGCAAAGCCGAAAAAGCTCTGGAAGCGCTCAAAAACATTTCAGCTCCCCATGCTCGGGTAATTCGGGGCGGTACCGAACAGGTAATTGACGCCTCCCAGCTTGTTCCGGGGGATCTGGTCAAGCTGGAAGCAGGTGATTTCATCCCGGCAGACGGACGTCTGGTGCTATCGGCCAGCCTAAAGTGCGAAGAATCGGCCTTGACCGGCGAATCTGTACCGGTAGAAAAGGATGCGAACGCTTCTATTGAAGAAGACGCCCCCCTGGGGGACCGGATTAACATGGTCTTTTCTGGATGTAGCGTCTCTTATGGCTCCGCTTCGGCCATTATCACCGCTACTGGCATGAAAACCGAGATGGGCAAAATTGCAGGGCTGTTAAACAACGAGGTGGAAGAATCCACCCCCTTACAGAAAAAGCTGGCAAAGCTGGGCCAGTATCTGGGCATCGTTGCCTTGGTGGCCTGCGCGATTATCTTTGTGATCGGGCTGCTGAACAAGATTCCCCCTCTGGAGATCTTCATGACGTCGGTCTCCCTGGCGGTTTCGGCCATTCCGGAAGGTCTGCCGGCCATTGTCACCATCGTCCTCTCAATGGGGGTCCAGCGGATGGTCAAGAAAAACGCCATTATCCGCCGGCTTCCCGCAGTGGAAACACTGGGCAGTGCCTCGGTTATCTGCTCGGATAAAACCGGCACCCTGACCCAGAACCGGATGACCGTCATGCAGGTTTGGGTGGAAGGCAGCGAAGAACCGGAAAAGACCGAATCCCTCTCCGATTCCGCTGTGCAGCTGCTGCAATACGGCACCCTCTGCTGCAACGGCACCGTCAACCTGGAAGATGGTAAAGAGACCCACATCGGCGACCCTACCGAAACGGCTATCGTTTTAGCGGCGCTGAAAAAAGGCTGGAGCCGGGATAAGCTGGAAGAGATCTACCCCCGGGTGGGAGAACTGCCCTTTGACTCGGACCGCAAGCTGATGACCACCGTCATGAAGGATGGAGAGAAATACCTGGTGGTTGTCAAGGGTGCCTTTGATGTCATGGCCAGCCGCTGCACCAAAGGAAATCTCGACCGTGCCACCGAAGTCTGCAACCAGATGAGTGAGCAGGCACTGCGGGTATTGGCGGTGGGATATAAAATCATCGACACCCTCCCCCAAGCCCTTACCTCGGAAGAACTGGAACAGGGACTCACCTTTATGGGCCTGATCGGTATGATCGACCCGCCGAGAGAAGAGGTTCGGCCCGCTGTCCAGACCTGCCTCCAGGCCGGCATCCGGCCGGTTATGATCACCGGCGACCATGTTATCACCGCTGCTGCGATTGCCCGGGATCTGGGCATTATGCATGAAGGTGACAAAGCGGTCACTGGAGCCGAACTGGACGCGATGGACGACAAGACCCTGGACAGCCAGGTGGCAGACATCGCCGTCTATGCCCGCGTTTCCCCTGAAAACAAGATCCGCATCGTCAAAGCTTGGCAGCGCCGCGGCCAGGTGGTCGCGATGACCGGCGACGGGGTCAACGACGCCCCGGCCCTGAAAGCCGCCGACATCGGCTGCGCCATGGGCATCACCGGTACCGACGTTGCCAAGGGGGCAGCGGATATGACCCTTACTGACGACAACTTCGCCACTATCGTCGATGCAGTCCGGGAAGGGCGAGGCATCTACGCCAATATCCGCAAGGTTGTTGGGTTCCTGCTGGGGACCAACATTGGGGAAATCCTGACTGTCTTTATCGCGATGATCCTCTGGCACGAGTCCCCGCTCCTTTCGATGCAGCTGCTGATGATCAACCTGGTCACCGACAGCCTCCCGGCCATTGCGCTGGGGATGGAAGCGGTGGAAGACGGAGTCATGCTCCAAAAACCCAAACCCAAAAATGAAGGCATCTTTGCCCACGGTCTCGGTATCCAGGTGGTACTCCAAGGGTTTATGTTCGGCATCCTCACGCTGATCGGTTACCGGCTGGGTTACCATTACGACGGGGACCCCGCAGGCCAGACAATGGCGTTTATGGTGCTAGCCCTCTCCCAGGTGGTGCAGGCGTACAACATGCGCTCGGGCCATTCCCTCTTTAAGATCGGGCCTTTCACCAACAAGCGGTTAAACCAGGCCGCCCTCATTTCGGTGGCTTTGGTGATTCTGGTTATGTTTACCCCTCTTTCGATTCTGTTTGAACTGGAACTGCTCCCCTGGTGGCTGTATCTGGCAGGGTTGGGACTGGTGCTGACGCCTTTGGTCGTGATGGAAATTGCTAAAGCCATCGGGCTGGTGCGGTATCATCGCCACTAAACCTTCCTTTTACCAAAAGATTACTTCCACTTGACAAATTTTTGAACACGGCCGCCGCCTTTTGTGGTATAATAAAACAAAAGGCGGCGGCCGACCTGTTTTTGTACGGAATCTGGTCTCCACGGTTCAATGAATTGCCCTCACGAAAGGAGTTTCTATGCCCTCAACCTATGCCCATTTCCGCTTTGGCCGGGAGGTGCTGCGGCAGCTTCCCCCAGAGCTTCGGGACAAGATCATCTCCCGCATCCAACTTTATCACATCGGCCTCCACGGTCCGGACATCTTCTTTTATTATCAGCCCCTTTCCCACAATCCGGTCCGTCAGCTGGGGGAAGAGCTTCATACCCTTTCCGGCCGGGAAATTTTCAGCCGGATGGAAAAGACGAGAAATGCCTTCTCGGAGGACAACCGGACGGGGCTGGACGCCTATTTATACGGATTTATCTGCCACTATGCCCTGGACTCCACCGCTCACGGAACCGTCTACCAGGGCATCCGGGAAACCGGGGTCTCCCACACAGCCATTGAAGAGGACTTTGACCGGGCCTTGATGGAACGGGATGGCCTGGAACCCCACCGCCAGCCGCTTACGGGCCATATCGTTCCTTCCCTCCCCAACGCTGCTATCATCAGCCGGTTTTTCCCCACGGTAACGGCGAAACAGGTGGAAAAATCCCTTCAGTCAATGCGGTTTTTCCACTGGCTGTTGTTGGCGCCGGGGACAGCCAAGCGGAAAACACTCCTTTTCGGACTGCGGGCCACCGGTAAATACGACGCCCTCAACGGGATGATTATTCGTCCTGAGGCAAATCCCGCCTGTGGGGCCGTAACCGAAGCGCTGTTTCAACGGTACCGGGAAGCCCTGCCGCTGGCGGTGGAACTGATCGAAAAGGCCTTTACCCCCCGGTGGCTCTCAGACGAGCGGATGGAACGGAACTTTGAGTCGGAAACCGTCTCCGACTGAAAAAATAAACACAAAAAGGATGGATAACAATGAAAGCACTGCTGTCAGCCAAACTGACAAAAGCCGAAAAATCCTGGATCCTCTATGACGTCGGCAACTCAGCCTTCACCCTGTTGATCTCCACCATCATGCCAATCTATTTCAACTATTTGGCCGAAAGCGCTGGGCTATCCGAGGTGGACTACCTGGCCTTCTGGGGGTATGCAGCGTCAATTTCTACCCTGCTGGTGGCAATTATTGGCCCCATCGCAGGAACTTTCGCCGATAACAAGGATTTCAAAAAGCCGGTTTTTGTGGCGGCGCTGGCGGTAGGCTGCATTGACTGCCTTGCCCTGGGACTGGCCCAGCAGTGGCTGATCTTCCTCATCATCTTTATCATCGCCAAAGTGGGCTATTCTTCCAGTCTCGTTTTTTATGACTCGATGCTGGGCGACATCACCACCCCCGACCGGATGGACAACGTTTCTTCCCAGGGGTACGCCTGGGGGTACATTGGAAGCTGCATCCCCTTTGTCCTCTGCCTGGCGGTGGTGCTCACCACTGATATCACCGGCCTTTCGATGGCAGTGGCCATGATGATTGCCTTTATGATTGTGGCGGCTTGGTGGCTGCTCTGCACCCTGCCGCTGCTCAAAATCTACCGGCAGAAACACTATATCGAACGGCAGCCCGGCGCAGTAAAAGCCAGCTTTGCCCGGCTTGGCCGGACGCTGGTGGGATTAAAGAAAGAAAAGCACATTCTCCTGTTTTTAATCGCCTTTTTCTTCTATATCGACGGAGTCTACACCATCATCGAAATGGCCACCGCCTACGGCAAGGCCCTCGGATTGGACAGCACCGGTTTACTGCTGGCGCTGCTGGTGACCCAGATTGTGGCCTTCCCCTTTTCCATTCTCTTTGGCCGGCTGACCAAAAAATTTAGAGGGGACCAGCTGATAACCGTCTGTATCATCGCCTATTTCGGCATCGCCGTCTTTGCGATGTTTATGTCCAAACAGGCCCACTTCTGGTTCTTGGCGGTCTGTGTTGGGATGTTCCAGGGCGGCGTTCAGGCCCTCTCCCGCTCCTGGTTTGCGAAGATTATCCCCCCAGAAAAGTCGGGCGAATATTTTGGTCTGATGGATATCTGCGGCAAGGGCGCCTCCTTTATGGGCACGGCCATTGTCAGCATCGTCTCCCAGATTTCCGGCAATGTCAGCGCCGGTGTGGGCATGATTGCTGTGCTCTTTATCATCGGCGGGATTGTCTTCCGAGTAGCGGTCAAGGCCACTCCTCAGGACAAAAAAGGATAATCCATTTGAGAAATTCTCATTTTTCCACAGCCTTATCCCCACAATGGGGATAACAAAGCTCCCGCTAGACCGCATTTTACCGCCTGGCGGGAGCTTTTTTCACCGTTTTCAACAAGTTTTCAACATTTCACCCTTTGAAAAAACCGGCGTCCAAGGGAGTTTCAAGGCCCTCTTGAACGCCGGTTTTTATATTGGAAGGAAGGTTACTCCTTTGGTTTACCCGCAGGAGATTGTTCTATTTTGCGGGCATCCTCCCGCATACTCTTGATAAAGCCCGCCACAATCACGCAGACAATGAGAATAATCGGGAAGGCCGCACAGATGGAAAGGGTTTGCAGCATCGACAGGGTGGACTGATTGAACAAAAGGGCAATCGGCAGCACGATAAACACCACACTCCAGAAAATCCGCAGCTTTTTCCCCGGTTCCTCGTCCTCCTTAATGTTTTTAACCGAATAGGAGGCGATGACCATTGTCAGCGCATCGAAGGTAGAAGCGTAAAAAGCTACCATTGCAAGAATCAGCACGACCAGCGCAATTTCAGGAATGGGCAGTGATTCAAAAACCGTCAGAATCGCATTAGCGGGACCGTCCGACAAAATCTGTCCGGCAATGTCCGCCACACCGGTGACCTGAAGATGCAGGCCGTAGTTGCCAAAAACGATAAACGAAAGGAAAGTGGCCGATACACCGGCAATATACGCCCCGATGATCGTCTGGCGGATGGTCCGGCCTTCACTGATTTTACCGATGAAGAAAGGGGTAGCCACCGACCAGCTGATCCAATAGGCCCAGTAGAAGATGGTCCAGTTCTGGGGGAAACCAGAAACCCCGTCCCCCGACAGCCGCAGCGGGTCCATCCAGGTGGACATCGACAGGAAGTTGTTGGCAACGGTGCCGATAGCGGTTACCCCGGTTTCGATGATGTATTTGGTGGGGCCACAGAAGAGGAAGATGGCCATCAGGGCGAAAAAGAGGCAGATACAGATATTGGAAAGTTTGGAGATGCCCTTCATTCCAAACCAGACCGCCAGCGTAAAGACGACCGCCACAAAAACCAACACCAAAATCGACAGGTAATTGCTCTCCGGAAGTCCGGTCACCTTCGCCAGAGCAGCGGACAACAGAGGAGTCGCAGTGGAAAATGTAGTGGCGGTGGCCGCCAGCAGGCCCACAATCGCAAAGACGTCGATCACCTTGCCGAGGGGTCCATCCACCTTTTTCCCCAAAATGGGGCGGCAGGCTTCGCTCATCCGCTGCCGGGGGGATTTGCGGACGTGCATCATATATCCATAGGCCGCCGCCGGCAGGATGTAAAACGCCCAGGGAATCGGACCCCAGTGGAACAAGGGATAGGCCGAAGACCAGTCCTGTTTCTGGGCTAATGTCATATTCTCCATCGCGAAAGGAGTTTCCGAATAGTAGTAGCTCCATTCACAGAGTGACCAATAAAGGATATCGGCCGCCATGGTGGAGGTGAAGATCATCGCTCCCCAGGTAAAGGTGGAATAACGGGGCTTTTCGAGGGTTCCCAGTTTGATGCGGCCGTATTTGGAAGCCGCAATCCCCAGAGAGAGGAACAACACCCCCAGCCCAAACAGCATATACACAACCCCCAGGTCATTGACCAGGAAGTTCCGCAACGAGGCGATGGCGGCCTCCGCCTGGGTCGGGAAAACAACCAGGTAGAGGGCGAGGACGACGATTACGGCCAAGGGGAAGATGGTAATTCCCCAGTCGATTTTCTGCGGTTTCTGACTCTTTTGCATCGCGAATAAACCTACCTTCCGTGGGGTTAATGGGTGTGGCTCTCTTGCCAGAGGGCAAGATTTTTCTGCGCGCGGGCAAACCGTTCGGGTCCATAGCTGCCGAAATTGTCTCCCCGGGCTTCTTTGACCACCGTCCAGATGCTCCAGAGGTAGTCCTGCATAATCTTAAAGATCAAAATTTTCTCCCGAACCGTGTCCGGCAGGGTGTCGCCGCCGTAATAATAATGGAAGAAAAGCTCCTCGTCTTCCGGCAGAAAATCGTTTTCCAAAAAGAGCGCAGCCAGGTCGAAGGTGGGATCATTCTGGCCGGAATACTCCCAGTCGATCAGATAGAGGCGGCCTTCGCCATTTTTCACCAGGTTAGCGGCCACCAGGTCGTTGTGGCAGGGCAGATTCTCCAGGCCCAACTCCTCCATCCGGGGACGCAGGCGGGTGTAAACCGCCTCTTTGACCACTTCAAACCCGTCGTACATCTTAGCCGTTCCCAGAAGCCCCTCGTATTTGAGCGCTTCTTCAAAGACGTCCAGCTTATTCTCCCACACAATCCCCGAATGGTGCAGCCGGTGAAGAATGTCTGCCGTCAAGGCAATGTTCTCTTCCAGCCGGACGGTGCGGGGGGTCAAGGTCTCCGCTCCGTCGATATACCGGCTCAGCTTAACGCCGGTCTCCTCGTTGCAGTACAAAAGGGTGCAGTTGAACCCCCGGTCGGAAGCAATCTGGGCGTTTCGCTTTTCGTTTACCCGGTTAATCATGCTTTCGGTCATCCGGCCAGGAAGCCGGAGGATATACCGGCCAGCGGAAGTTTCGACAAAATAGTTGGTGTTGGTCATCCCGCCGGCAAACTGCACCTCGGTCACCGGTTCATCGGGAAGAATCTGGGCGATGGTATCCCGGGCCAGTTTTTCCCGCATCTGCTGTTCCTTCCGCTCAATCCGGGGATATAAAAGGCCCTTGACGGTGTCGTAATCCTCTCGGGTCTCGATCTTGCCCCAGCAGAGGTCATCCACCATCACACCCTGAAAACGGTAGATCCGGCCGATGCTCTCCATCACATACTCAAATCCGATTAGAGGATTTAGGTTGCGGGAAAAGTACTGCATCATCATCCGAAAACCGTCCATCGACACCCGGGCAATCCCAGTCATCTCACCCTGAATGCGGTTAATCTGACGGATATCCTTGGAAAACCGGAAGATGTCCCCCTGTCCGTCCAGCTCCGCCAGCACTTCGTCCCGGGCCCCGCTGGGAGAGGTGAGGAGCGCTGCAAAGGGAGAGTCGGTTTCCATCAATGCCTGAATGGCCCGCTGTTCAAAGACCAGATCCGATTTCAGTACCAGGAAGGATTCCGGGTTGTACCGGCCCAGTACCTCTTCTGCCAGCGCCAGCCCGCTCATGGTTCCGTTCCATTTATACCGTTCGTTATAGACGATTTCCAGATCGCCCCGCCCGGCAAAATGGGCTTTCAGGGCGTCTGCCTGCCATCCGGCGATAATGATATACCGGTTGATGCCGCAAACCGACAAAACCCGGAGCATCCGGTCGATGATCGTGACCCCTTCCTCTTCCCCAATGGGCTGCAAACAGACCGGCGTGTCAAACTCCGACCGGCGGCCGCCAGCCAGAATCACCGCGGTGTCGGTGCCATTCACCGCCGGAAGAGACAGCTTGACGCCGTTGCGGTCGATGAGAATATCTTCCAGCAGCTGCCTCCCCTTGGGGGTCAACGTCAACCGGGACTTTTTCCCCTCCCGGCCGATCACCAGGTATCCGTCCTGCTCCGCCTGCCGCAACAGGGCGTTGGCCTTACCCACCGAAATCCCGGCGGCGGCCGCCAGCGTCCGTTGGTCTACGACCGGCGAACCGCTGATGATATGTAAAAGCGAAAATAAAGGTTCCAACAAAAGGCCTCCTGTGGTATGTTCATTTTATGAACGTTCATTATGTGAACATTATAACCCCACTGGCAGTCTTTGTCAAGAGAAAAAAGAAAAACGGGAAGGCAAAATTTGCACTTTCCCGTTTTGCGTCTTTTTAAAGGGCATGGGCAGCCCCATTTGCCTTTTAAGGCAGATATTGTTTCAATCCTAACCGGACAAATTGTTCCTGCGGAGCGTCGTGGAGCTGCAAAGCCTCTGCCAAAGCCCGAGCCATTTCTTCTTCCCGTGTAGGATCCTCCAGTGGGCAAAGCTGGTCATTATCCAAATCAATGTCAAACAGCCGGGATGAAAGCAGATCCGGGTCTGGCCTCATCCCCATTTTGGCCATAACTGGCGCAGCCATCTTGGCGACCGCCGCCTGGTCCAAGCGATAAACTGGCATCCCAGTCCAGGGAAGATAATTTCCTGCCGTCAAAACCCCTTCCGGTAAACCTGCACCCAGGTATCGGGGAAAGGTGGTCAGCATCGAACCATAAAGATAAAGGGGCGCGTTTTCGGGCACCGCAGCTCGAAAATAAGTCAAATGGCCATCGGTGATATTAACCGGCTGCCCAAACCAGCCGTAAATTGCATAATCCCGGACCTTTTCTGCTTCTCCCCTCAACAGAGGCAGCAGTGAACGGCCATGAATTGGATAGGGAATTTCGCTCAGAGCCTGATCTGCGCCAAACCACTGTAAAATAGTCGGAAAGAGATCGATATTTTGGGTGACAGCCGAAACCCTTTGTCCCGCCTGTCTATCCTCTGGCAGATGGATAAACAAAGGAATCTGGGCCATTTCGTTCCAGGCGTGAAAAAGATTTTTACCGGTACGATGATGTTCTCCCAGCATATGGCCATGGTCGGATGTAAAAAGGACCAGGGTATCTTTCCATAGGTTTTGCCGGTCCATCTCATCCAGCAGCTTCCCCAGCCATTTATCCGCCATCGTCAGTGTAGCCATATACCGATGACGAAGATGCTCAATCGCCTCCGGGGTCTCCTGTTCCCCCATTTCAGCATAGCGGGGCCAGTCATATATCCCCCGGTATCCATCTGGGTACAGCTTTTGAAACTCCTCGCTAGATTCAAACGGTTCATGAGGGTCAAAAACCTCTACCTGTAAGAAAAAATTGTCCGCCCCTTGGTTGTCCCGAAGCCATTGAACAGCAGAGGCAAAAGTCTTGGGGGTGGGATAATCGGCGTCTGCATGGAACTGTGTCCGGTTTAAAAGATTCTGCCGCACCACCCGACCGGCAAACTGTTCCGGGAAAACAGGTTCTGCTACCCGGGAAACCCAGGGATCACTTTCCTGTCCCCGAATCATCTCCCAGGTATTGTATTGCGGAAGATACCCTTCCCCGCCAAGTTCCGCATAATGGTAGTGGTCGGTGACGATGTGAGAGAAAACGCCGTTTCGGCGCAAAAGGGAGGGAAATGTCACATCAAAGGGTTCAATCGGCCCCCAATTCCTCTCCAGAAAATTCAGCCGTCCGGTCAAAATATCCCGTCTAGCTGGCATACAGGGAGCAGAACCGATATAATGCTGGGAGAAAACCACCGACCGGTCCGCCAATCGGTCGATGTTGGGGGTGATAACGGGACAAGCCGGGTTATAGGCATGAATCATTTTGCGCTGAAGGGTATCCATTAGAATTAAGATCGTTTTCATCTGCATCCGTCCTCTCTCCATATATTTCTTTCTTTATTATAAAAAAGGGACAAAGCAACCACAAGGGAAAAAATTCTTAAAAGTAAGGAAAAAGTACAGAACTTTTCTTTAATCCCACTTTTGAACTACCTTCAATCTTCCTTTTTCGCCCCAAAATCCCTATCTTTTACATTCTTTTTCCTTATTTTCACTTAAACTTGTTTATCTGATAGATTTTCAGCGCTGATTTTCGTCAGAAATAGACAATTTGGAAGAAAAGTCCAAAAAATATATACAATTGTCTCAAAAAATGGTATACTTAATATAAGGTAATGCACCATCCCCAGTTGTAACGAAGATACAACCGAATTGTGCATCAGGCAGCCGCTTATGACAGAAGGTGACGGCGGTCTGGATGGGAAATCTGCCCATCGGGAGAAAGGAATGATTGTGGTGAAACAAGCGCTGCTGGTTGTGAGCTGTGGAACGGCTGTGCCGACTGGCCGGACAGATATCGCTCTTATTGAAAAGGCGCTGGCCAGTGAAACCCCCGGCCGGGATTTTTTTAGGGCTTTCACCAATCCCTCAGTTCGCCAGGCGATGAAAGACCTGGGGGAACAAATCCCTTCCCTCCCCGAAGCTTTTGGGGAGCTGGAAAAACGGAGGTATCGGGATGTGCTCTTGCAGCCCACCCATATCCTATATGGGTACGAATACGACAAAATGATGAACACCGCCAAACGATACATCGGCCGCTTTGAAAAATTGACCTTCGGCAGTCCCCTCTTAAGCGACCACAGCAGCCTAATCGCCCTCGCTGAGGCGCTGGCCCGCCGGCATCTGGGAAATTCCCAATGCGCATCGGTCTTTTTTGGCCACGGCAGCGCCCACTTTGCCAACATGGTTTACCCGGCGCTGCAAACGGCTTTACGGCTGATCGGAAATGAACACAGCTATGTGGGGACGGTTAAGGGTTGGCCTGGGTATGAAGAGGTTTTGCGGCAGCTGGAAACCGGCGGGTATCAGGAGGTTCGGCTGGTGCCTCTGCTGTTGGCGGCAGGAGGAACCACCTTCCAGGAGATGGCGGGCAAAGGCCCCGAAAGCTGGCAAACAAAATTAAAAGATGCAGGTTTCACCGTTCGTCCAGTGTTACAGGGATTGGGTGCATTACCGGAAGTACAGCAAATCTACCGCACACAGCTGCGTCAACTGATTATGCAGGAAGGTTTAAAGCGGTAGGTTTCCCTGGAGGGTCGAAAGGAGTTCAAATGGAAACAAAAGGTCTTGTACATCTATACTGGGGAGACGGCAAAGGAAAAACCACGGCGGCAGTGGGACTGTCCCTGCGGGCATTGGGACAGAAACTGCCGGTTGTTTTTCTCCAATTTCTCAAGGACGGTCTTTCGGGAGAGCTGCAGCCGCTGCATCAGCTGGGGGCGAAGGTCTTTTCGGGAAAACCCGGGATGAAATTTGTCTTCCAGATGACCCCTGAAGAAAAAGCCTCCCTTTTAGAGGAACAGGATCAAATGCTGCGGCAGGCGCTGGAGCTGGTATCCCAAAACGACCGAGGTGTTCTGGTGCTGGATGAAGCCTGCGCCGCCTTGCAGACCGAAACCGTCAGCGAATCACTGCTGCGCAGGGCAGTTTCCGACCGTCCGACGGGCTGGGAGATTGTGCTCACCGGCCGGGACCCCGCTCTCTGGATGCGGGAAGCTGCGGAT
The DNA here is from genome assembly GCA_944387995.1 of uncultured Clostridia bacterium. Classification (GTDB taxonomy): domain Bacteria; phylum Bacillota; class Clostridia; order Oscillospirales; family Ruminococcaceae; genus Faecivivens. The sequence goes on from CALXHB010000066.1 coordinate 12,346, forward strand.
TACAGCACCGAAATGAAATGCATCTCCCACCCCTTTGAGGAGGGAATCCCCGCTCGAAAAGGAATTGAATATTAAACGCAAAAGGCCCCGCCTCGGGAAATTTCTTCCTGAGACGGGGCTTTTTTCATTCTTATTACATCGACGCTTTCACTGCGTCGGCCAGGGCGGAGAGTTCCTCCCGGGTCTTGTCGCTGACCGTCGACCGGAGGGTCGCAACCGGCTGCAGAAGGGTCGAGTTCTTAAAGCTGCCGACCAGTTCCTGCATCAGCTTACCGCTCATCGGAGCCCAGGAACCGTTCTGAACCAGGCCGATGGTGCGGTTCTGCATTGCATGAGCCTTCAGGTCCACCAGCAGAGTTTCCATCGGGGTGAAGATTCCGCTGTTGTAGGTGGAGGACGCAAAGATCAGGTGGCTGTACTTAAACGCTTCGGAAACCAGATAGGAAGGATGGGTAGCAGAAACATCATACATCGCAATGTTGTAGATGCCTCTGTCCGCCAGCATCCCAGCCAGAATCTCAGCGGCGTTTTCGGTTCCGCCGTAAATGGAACCGTAGGCAATCAGGACGCCCTTTTCCTCCGGCTGATAGCTGGCCCAGGTGGTGTACTTGTCAATAAACCAACCGATCACGTCACCGGTCAGCACCCAGCCGTGCAGCGGGCAGATCATCTTGATGTCGAGGGTGGCGGCCTTCTTCAGCACTGCCATCACCTGTACACCATATTTGCCCACAATGTTGGTGTAATAACGGCGGGCTTCGTCGAGGTATTTCCCGGCAAAGTCAATGTCGCTGGCCATGATGCTGCCAGAAACCGCGCCAAAGGTGCCGAAAGCATCGGCCGAGAAGAGAATTCCGTCGGTGGCGTCAAAGGTGACCATAACTTCCGGCCAGTGGACCATCGGAGCCATAACAAAGGCATAGGTGTGGCCGCCAATCTCCAGGGTATCGCCTTCCTTAACGATAACCGCCCGGGAATCGATGTCAAAATCAAAGAACTGCTTGATCATCGGAACGGTTTTGGCGTTGCAGACGATCTTGGCTTCCGGATAGCGGAGAACGGTTTCCGCCAAGGTCGCGCAGTGGTCCGGCTCCATGTGGTTTACAATGATGTAATCCAGCTTCCGGCCATCCAGCAGGTGGGCGATGTTCTCAAAGAAAACGCCAGAAACCGCATGATCAACGGTATCAAAGAGGACCGTCTCGCTGCCCAGCGAGAGGTAGGCGTTGTAAGAAACACCCTGGGGAATCGGATAGACATTTTCAAACAGGGCAAGACGCCGATCGTTGCCGCCAATCCAATAGAGAGAAGGGGTGAGTTGTTTTACATTATACATGAGACAGCGCTCCTTTTTTAGAGAGTTTCCAAATTATTTTTAGTATAGCATATCCCCCAAACCCCGTCAAGGCGGGAAACCGAAAACACTCGGTTTTGGGCCTCAATTCCTAGTAATGCACTAGTTTTACCCATTTTTTAACCCTTTTTCTATATAGAAAGGAGACCCTAAACTGGGGGAAATTTCCCGGCAAAAAGACGGATGATAAAGTTGATTATCTTATATTCTCAGCTGGTTTTACCTGATTTAAGAAACGCTTTTGGAAAAATCAAGTAAACGTAATGTTAATTTAGATGCGAAATTTCCCGGAAATTTCCGAAAAAGGTGAAAATAATCCAGGTAAATTGGGACAATTTGTTATTTTTAGCACTCAACTATTGACTCTGCTAATTTTTGTGCTATAATTAGAATCAGAACGAAGGAAGAGAGCAAAGGGTGGTAGGAACCCCTAAAGAAAGGTTCCACCCCTTCCCCCCAGAATCCGTTCAACCCGCTCCGCCGCAAAAGCAGCGGACGGTGGGATCACAACATAATGAGAATTGGAGGAATGACCTATGTTGATGATGCCGCGTTTGTTTGGTGAAAATTTATTTGATGATTTCTTCGATGATTTCGACCGGGACTTTACCCGGATGTATAAGCACAATCCTCTGTACGGCAAGAACGCCGGTAAGATTATGAAGACCGACGTCAAGGAGAAGGACGGCAACTATGAGGTCGATGTTGACCTGCCGGGCTTCAAGAAAGACGAAGTCTCCATCCAGCTGGAAAACGGCTACCTGACCATTACCGCCTCTAAGGGCACCGAAAAGGATGAGAAGGAGAAAGAAGACTCCGGTTACATCCGCAAGGAACGTTGGAGCGGCAGCTGCACCCGCAGTTTCTACGTCGGCGAAAATGTCCGCAGCGAGGACATCAAAGCTAAGATGGAAGACGGTATCCTGCATCTGACGATGCCTAAGGAACAGCCCAAGACTCTGCCGAAACAGAATACCATCCTGATTGAAGGTTAATCATCTGCCCCGCAAGGGGCAGCAAATAATCCCAATTGGCGATTAACAAAGGATTATCAGATTTGAATGGAGGAATGACCTATGTTGATGCCGCGTTTGTTTGGTGATGTATTTGATGATTGGTTCGATTTTGACGATTTTGACCGGGATATGAACCGGATGATGAAACCGCTGTACGGCAAGAACGCCGGTAAGATTATGAAGACCGATGTCAAGGAGAAGGACGGCAACTATGAGGTCGATATCGACCTGCCGGGCTTCAAGAAAGACGAAGTCTCCATCCAGCTGGAAAATGGCTACCTGACCATCACCGCCTCTAAAGGCACCGAAAAGGACGAGAAAGAGAAAGAAGACTCCGGTTACATCCGCAAGGAACGTTGGAGCGGCAGCTGCACCCGCAGCTTCTACGTCGGCGAAAATGTCCGCAGCGAGGACATCAAAGCTAAGATGGAAGACGGTATCCTGCATCTGACGATGCCCAAGGAACAGCCTAAGGCTCTGCCGAAACAGAACACCATCATGATCGAAGGCTAATGCCTTTACCCTGAAACAATAATCCCCTCCCTGGGGTTCGCCCCGGGGGCAAAGGGGTTCCACATAGATTGACTTGAAACCTGAACTTTTGGAGGAATGACTTATGTATATGCCCAATATCTTTGGAGAAGATCTTTTTGATAACTGGATGGAGGACGCGATGAACAGCCGTTCTTCCAACAACCGCCGCGGTTATACTAGAAATGACAGCAGCGCCATGCGGACCGATATCCGCGAAGCAAACGGCAACTACGAACTGGAAATCGAGCTGCCGGGCTTTAAGAAGGAAGAGGTTTCCATCAAGCTGGAAAACGGCACAATGACCGTCACCGCCGCTAAAAAAGCGGAAGAAGCGCCCAAGACTGGTTATGTCCGCAAAGAGCGCTGGACCGGCGGCTGCACCCGCAGCTTCTATGTGGGCGACGCCCTCCGCGGGGAAGACGTTAAGGCCCGGATGGAAAACGGTATCCTCTTCATCACGATTCCCAAAGAAGTGAAGAAGGTCCCGGAAAAACATACCGTCTTTATCGAAGGGTAAAAATCATAGATCTAAAGAAAGCAGCGTCAGAAATGGCGCTGCTTTCTTTATTCTATACAGCAAAAAACCGCCCCTAAAAGGGCGGTTTTTTACTTTCTCCCGTTACGCAACATTTAGTCTTTGCCCGGAAACATCAGGCCGCGGATATACTTAATGGTGTATTCGACACCCCAGTCACCCTTTTCGCCAAACCAGGTGCGGGAGTGGGGCTCAATCGACAGGCAGCCATCATAACCGTGTTTATACAAAATCGCGAAGAAAGCTGTCCAGTTGATCGAATCCAGACCGGCAGGCGGATTGTCGTAATGGTTGACCGCGGGCATAAATTCTTTGAACAGCAGATCTTTCAATTCAGGATGCTGCTTTGCAAGGCCCATAATTTTCCAAGCGTTGGGTTCGTTGGACTGCCCCAGCTGCACGACACCTTTAATATGAACATAGCCAAACCGGTTGCCCCATTCAAAGGCTTCCTGCAAATAAGCACCCTGATCGCCCCCGTGAACAAAGCTGTGGGAGGGGTCGTATTTGATGGTCAGGCCGGGGACCTCGTCCAGCACCAGTTTCCACTGTTCCGGGGTGCGGATGTAGTTATCGCCCATGCAGCAGTTGACAATCGAGGTTTCCATCCCAGCGTCTTTGGCGGCCGCAACAATCTTATTCAGTACCTGAATCGAAGCGGTAATGTTCTTATAGTAGCTCAGTTCCGGCACATAGGCGACACTGCACAGATAGTGCTTAGCGCCCAGTTCATGGGCCATTTCGATGATCGACTGAACGTTGGACCATTCCTCATCGTTGACCGAACCGTCGGCATTGAGGATATGGCTGGCCCAGCGGCCAACTGCCTCCACACCAATACCGGTTCTCTGAGAGGCCTCTTTCAGCGACGGAAGGACCGCTTTGATTTCACTGACCGGCTGGCCGAAAAAGTCCACCGGATTCAGGTCCAGTTCGGCAAAATCCAGGCCAAGAGCTTTTAAATGGTCGAACTCTTCCGGCTGGGGACGGATGATCATACCAAGTTTCATAAACAGGGCTCCTTTCTTGATGTAAACGATTACATTCCCATAATAGAGCCTTTTTTTTCAATTGTCAAGGGAGAAAAAAGCGATTTGTTCAAATTGTGCAAAGAAAGATTCCCCGTTTGTGGATTTTAACTGCCAGACCGTTTACACACAGACAAAATTTTTATCTAACCGTTTGACCGCTTAAACCGCGTAAAAACCATCCCACTGATAAGATGGATGACACCTGTACCGAACACCGGTCCCATCGACCACCTTCCACCGGTTTTCCCTATCTACCAACTGATCGGACGGGATAACCGCCTCTCAGCCAATGGATTTTCGGTCACTTTATCTTCAAAGCTTATACCTTGATTTACCCTGTTCGTTGCGTTATAATAAATATACCAAAAATGCGAAAGGGGCAGATTATGGCCAAAAAACAGGGAAAAAACCGAAACTACCAGACACCCGCCCGCGCCGCTGAACACCGTGCAGCGGAGGCGGAAGCGGAAAAAAAACGGCCCCACCTCCCTACCCAAACGGAAAAGCGCACCCTCAAACTAAAGGCTCGACAGATTATCTGCGTGGTACTGGTGGCATTGCTGGTGCTGACCAGCGGAACTACCGCGGTGATCGGGCTGATCAATGCCAGTCAATCCCAATCGGCCGCCGACGTTGCCTATCCTCCCCTATTCCTATACGAAGGAAACTACTATATGGTCACAGCTGAACAGACCACTTCCCGCCCGGAAGGGGAAGTGGTGGAAGAACTGACCGCCCACACCACCGGAGATCAGAATACCTTCCCGGTCGATGAGGGGAGTTGCAACTTTGGCGGCGGCACTGTTCCTTTTTTATCGGTGGACGGAACCCTCTACTGCTGCACCGAAGAAGGAGTTTACCTCAAATGTACCGTTTTTTCTTCGATAGACGAAGAAGATGAGTCAGAAACCGAAAGCAATGAATCCGGGGCCTCTGCTTCAGAGAGCGAATCACAAGGAGACTGATTATGAGAAAGTATGACATTATCCTGCTGGACGCCGACGACACGGTCTTCGATTTTAAGCAAGCGGAATTGTTGGCATTAAAACGGCTGTTTAACCTCTACGGTATCCCCAACACCGAGGAGAATATCCGGGATTACCAACAGATCAACGACGACCTCTGGCGGCGGTTTGAACTGGGGGAGGTCACCAAGGATTATCTGTTGGACCATCGGTTTGTTTTCTTTTTCGAGGAAAAGGGAATTAAAGCCGACGGGGTTCAGGCTAACCAGGATTATCTGGACGGCCTGGCAGAGGGAAACATCCTGCTGCCAGGCGCGCTGGAGCTGGTACAACGGATGAAACAACTGGGCTGCAAAGTTTATCTAGCCACCAACGGCGTCACCAGGGTGCAGAAACAGCGGCTGGCAACCTCCCAGCTGAAAGACCTCTGTGACGGAATCTTTGTTTCAGAGGAAGCCGGTTCCCAAAAACCCCAGAAGGAGTATTTTGACTATGTGTTGGATAAACTGGGCCATCCGGACCTGAAAAAGGTGCTGATGGTCGGTGACTCCCTCTCCAGTGACATCAAAGGGGCGGTGGCATACGGGATTCCCTGCTGCTGGCTAAACCGCAAGGGCCAAACCACCGATCTGCCGGTGGATTACATCGTCACCTCGGTACCGGACATTCTGACGGCAATTGAAGCATGACAGAAGCCCGCTATCAAAAATTACTCGCTTTTTGGCGAAAATCTCCTCGCCGGGAAAAATGCGGCCAAATTGCCGTTAAATTGCTGCCACCGATTTTTTTCTGTGTCTATGGAGTGGAACTGCTCCTGCTGTTTTACCAAGACGGTTTCTCCCTCAATCTGCTGGGAGCTCTCGCGGCTCCAGCAGTCGCGCTGGCCGCCTCCAATCTGCTACGACGATTGATCAATCGACCTCGGCCCTACACCGTCTACTCCATCCGTCCTTTAATCTCTAAATCCACCCAGGGCCGTTCCTTTCCTTCCAATCACACCACCAGCGCCTTTGTGTTGGCCGTGACCGCCTTTCGGCTGTCGACAGAACTGGGAATTGTGATGCTTGTTTTAGCGTGTTTAACCGGTCTCAGCCGAGTCTCTGCCGGGCTGCATTGGCCCACCGATGTGCTGTTTGGGGCCGGGTTAGGAACTTTCTTGGGTGTAGCAGGCCTCATCTTACTATAATAGAAAAATAGAAAGCGCAGACCAGTTTACTGTCTGCGCTTTCTTTATTGAAATTTCTGTTCTACCGTCTCGGACAGGGAGCGCATCTGCTCCATTGCTTCATCGCACGACTGTAAAATCATCTGTACCTCAGCCTGACCGCTTTCCGAAAGGGGCGGGTTTCTTTTTTGGAGCTTCAAAGCAGCGCTGCGCACCTTTTGGAGCTCCAAAATATTAGACTGAACCAGCCGATTGATGGATTGCCCCGTAGCAGCCAGAGAAACCTGCTGTGCTGACGTCCGCTGCCCATTCTGTTCCTCCGCCATGAACATTCCCGCCTTTCAACATTTTAGTGATTTTAAGGATTGAAAATATAATAGCATATTCCTCTATTCGGTGCAATGCTCTTTGCATAAATTCAGCATTATGTTTAATTTTACAAATTCATTTTATTAAATTGTGTCAAAATAAAAAGCCTAAATACACGCTATTTTTTGGACATAATAAAAATCCACCCGCATAGCGGGTGGTATTTCATTTTCGGGCATAGCCCTAATACTACTGGCTCACGCATAAATGCGTCTTTTGTTGGCCTGCCAGCCATGCATGGGATTACTTGCTACCCGTAA
>CALXHB010000067.1 GCA_944387995.1 uncultured Clostridia bacterium
GACTGAAAATCCCCGTGTCGTTGGTTCGATTCCGACCGGAGGCACCATATGCGGATTTAGCTCATCTGGTAGAGCGCCACCTTGCCAAGGTGGAGGTAGCGAGTTCGAGCCTCGTAATCCGCTCCAAATTTTGGCGTCATAGCCAAGTGGTAAGGCAAGGGACTGCAACTCCCTGACTCCCCAGTTCAAATCTGGGTGACGCCTCCAGAATGACTCGCATCTTAAGATGCGAGTCATTTTTCTTTTTCCCTCTAAAACGCAGAGAAAACTTTTCGCATTTTTCTATCGAAGGGTTTTCTCTGCGTTTTTTTATGCCCATTTATTAGTCCCCGCAATTTTTTATAGAAAGGAGTTTTCTCGATGATTGACGTCCAACATCTCTCCAAATCCTTTACCGTCCGGCGGCGGGAAGCCGGCCTGAAAAACGCCGCGGCCGCCTTCTTTTCTCCCCACCGTGAAACTGTCCACGCCCTGAACGATGTGAGCTTTCATATAAATTCAGGGGAAATGGTCGGTTACATCGGCCCCAACGGCGCCGGAAAATCCACCACCATCAAGATCATGACCGGTGTTTTAACCCCCGACAGTGGACAGTGCTCCATCGATGGCCGGACCCCTTGGAAACAGCGGAAAGCCCACGTTTCCCAGATTGGCGTCGTTTTCGGCCAGCGAAGCCAGCTTTGGTGGGACCTGCCGGTGGGGGATTCCTTCCGGCTGATTCGGGACATCTACCGGGTGCCGGAAAGCGAATACATCAAAAATGTTCGGGAACTGTCGGAAATGCTCTCCTTGGAAGAGATCCTCAAAACCCCCGCCCGTCAGCTTTCCCTGGGCCAGCGGATGCGGTGCGAGATCGCAGCATCTTTGCTCCATTCCCCCAAAGTCCTCTTTCTGGACGAGCCCACCATCGGGCTGGACGCGGCTTCCAAGCTGGCTGTGCGGGAATTTATCCGCAGCCTCAACCGTTCCCGGGGAACCACAATCCTCCTCACCACCCACGACATGCAGGACATCGAAGCGCTGACCCAGCGGATTATCCTAATCGGTGACGGGAGGATTCTGCTGGACGGACCGCTCCAGCAGCTGAAAGATTCTCTCTCACCCGTCCGGACGGTGACCGTTCTGGGACGGGAAAAACAATCGGGAGCGGACATCCATCTGCCAGAGGGGGTCACCCTCCGCAGCCGTCAGGGAGAGGGAACCGTCCGTCTGACCTTAGCGGCCGACACCCGGCTGGCACCGGTCCCAGCCCTGATCGAAGCCCTTTCCCGGCAGATTGAGCTTTTCGACCTGTCGGTGGACCAGGCGTCAATGGATGAAGTGGTCCTCTCCCTCTACCGCCGGTATCAGATATAAGGAGGGATTTTGATGACCAACCATAATCTATCCCAATATCTGACCCTTTTCCGGCTGCGGTTTTTAGCCGGACTCCAGTACCGGGCGGCGGCTTTAGCCGGTATTGCCACCCAGTTTGCCTGGGGTGGGCTGCTGGTGCTGTTGTATCGGGCTTTTTATGAGGCAGACCCGTCCGCTTTTCCGATGTCCCTCCAATCCACCTGCAGCTATATCTGGATGCAGCAGGCTTTCCTCGCTATCTTTATGACCTGGGGCATGGAGGGAACACCCATCAGCCTCATCCGCAATGGAGACGTCTCCTACGAACTTTGCCGGCCGGTGGACCTCTACTGGATGTGGTTTACCAGAGAATGTGCTTACCGGCTGGCCAAAGCGGTCCTGCGGTGTATGCCGATCATCCTCTTTGCGGCGCTGCTGCCAACGCCCTACGGGCTGCGGATACCCGGATGGTCCGAGCTGGGACTATTTCTCCTCTCCGGCCTGCTGGCACTTTTCAATATTGCCGCCCTGGGGATGCTGATTAACGTCTCCACCTTTTTCACCTTGGACGCCACCGGCATCCGTTCGCTTCTCACCTCAGCGGCCGATTTTCTGTCGGGCGGACTGGTGCCACTGCCCTTTCTGCCGGCAGGACTGGGGCAGGTGTTAGCCATTCTGCCCTTTGCCGGAATGGAAAATACCCCTTTGCAGATGTTTAACGGGGAACTGACCGGTTTGGCGGCAGTAGAAGCGCTGCTGTTGCAGCTTTTCTGGGCCGTAGCGATGATTGCAGCGGGCCGGCTCTGGATGAAAAAAGCCCTGGGGCGGGTAATCGCCCAGGGCGGATAAGGAGAAGGTCATGAACAGTTTAAAACTATATGCCGAATATCTCTCCCTCCATCTGCGGGAACGGATGGAGTACAAAAAATCCTTTATTCTCGAACTGTTCGGGCAGTTCCTGGTCAGCTTTTCCCTCTTTTTGTCGATTTATTTTCTCTTCCAACGGTTCCACTCGGTGGCGGGTTTTTCCTTTTCCCAGGTGCTGATCAGCTTCAGCGTGGTGATGATGGCCTTTTCCCTGGCCGAAATCTTCTTCCGAGGGTTTGATCTCTTCCCCCAGATGCTGGGCAATGGGGAGTTTGACCGAATTCTGGTCCGGCCGAGAAACACGGTCTTTCTGGTGATCTGCTCCAAATTCCAGCTCAACCGCCTAAGCCGGGTTTTGCAGGCAATTGTAACCCTTTTATATGCGCTTCCCCGCTGCGGTATCCACTGGAATCCGGCCAAAGCCGGCGTTCTGGCGCTGATGATACTCTGCGGAACGGTGGTGTTTGGCTGTCTCTTTGTCTGCGGCGCCGCGGTGGCCTTTTTCACCATTGAAGGGCTGGAGTTTATCAATATCTTTACCGACGGTGCCCGGGAATTCGGCTCTTACCCAATGGCTGTCTATGGCAAGGCAATTCTGACCTTCACGACCTTTGTCATCCCGCTGGCCTGTTTCCAATACTGGCCGATGCTCTGGCTGATGGGGGAGTCGAGGAATCTTCTTTATGCCCTCTGTCCGCTCTTTTCACTCCTATTCATCCTGCCGAGCCTGCTGCTGTGGAAAATCGGAATACGCAAATACCAGTCCACCGGCTCCTAACGGCCAAGGGTCGAAAAGTTACAAACTGTAAGAATTGTAAAAAAATTTGTCGCAAGTTTATCTTTTTGCCCATATTCTTTTTGCACGATTGGTGTTATAATGGATTGTTATAACGTGATAGGAGGTTGAGAATTTGATCGTTTCACAAGTATTAGCCATTATCATCTTTGTCGTCATGTTTGTCCTAATTGTTTTGGACAAGATTGAACGGCACATCGTCACGCTGGGGTGCGGGCTTTTAACCCTATTATTGGTGTTTGGCCTGACGATGCACAGCGGCAGCGCCATTATGGAGACGCTGAACGTTAAAAGCATCTTTACTCCCGGCTTCTGGTACTCCGCCGGAGAGGCGGAATCCTCGTCCGGCATCAACTGGTCCACGATTATCTTTATCGCCGGCATGATGGTCATGGTCGAAGGAATGGCCCGGGCTGGCTTCTTCCAGTGGCTCTGCATGAACCTGGCCAAACTGGTCCATTACAAACCGGTTCCGCTGTTCATCACCTTTATGCTGATCTCCGCTGTTCTGTCGATGTTCATCGACAGTATCACCGTCATCCTCTTCTTGGCGGCGGTCACAGTTGAGTTGGGCAAGCTGTTAAAGATCGACCCGGTGCCGATGATCCTTTCGGAAATCTTCTGTGCCAACCTGGGTGGTTCCGCTACAATGTGCGGCGACCCGCCCAACATCATCATTGGTACATCGCTGGGCTACTCCTTCGGTGACTTCCTCACCAACACCGGCGTCATGGCGGGCATCAGTCTTGTGCTGATCGTTTTCTACTTCTATTTTGCCTTCCGCAAGGAATTGGCTCAGGAGAGCGCCAACGGCTTCGTGCCGGAAAACCTGCCTGATCCCAAGAGCGTTATCCAGAACAAACGGGATTTCGCCATCAGCTGCGTCATCTTTGCCTGCGCAGTGGTCCTGCTGGTCACCCATGCTCAGACTGGACTGACGGTTGCCTTTATCGGACTGGTCATCGCCCTGATTACGCTGATCACTTCCGGCCGTCATATGCTCCTGCTGCTGCAGCGGGTCGATTATAAGACTCTGCTGTTCTTCGTGGGTCTGTTTGTCGTCGTCAGCGGGCTGGAACAGACCGGCATCCTGGAAGTTGTCGCCGGCTTTATCGGTACCGTCAGCAACGGCAACCTCAAACTGATTGTGGCCATCATCATCTGGCTGTCGGCCATTGCCAGTGCCTTCATCGACAACATTCCCTTTGCAGCGACCATGCTCCCGGTTATCCGCAGTCTGGCAGCGACCCAGGGAATCGACCCGTCGACCCTGGCTTGGGCATTGTCCATGGGTACCGACATCGGCGGCAGCGCCACTCCGATCGGTGCCTCTGCCAACGTTGTTGGCATCTCGGTGGCTGCAAAGAACGGCCACTTTATCGGCTGGGGCAAATACTGCAAGTACTCCGCGCCGGCAACGGTCATCGTCGTGGCAGTGTCGATGCTGTTCATGTTCGTTCGGTACTGCTGAGAAAGGGAGGTTCATATGGAAAAACAGGTTATCGTCAGCATCAGCCGCGAATTTTGCAGCGGCGGTCATATAATCGGCGAATCCATTGCCAAAACCCTGGGCCTGGGGTTCTGCGACCGGAATATTCTGGATGAAATCGCGCAGCGGAACAATATCCGAATCGAGTATCTGGAAAAGTATGACGAAAAACCCCGGAACCTCATCCTTTCCAGACGGGTGGGGGCCTTCTCCAACTCGATTGAGGACATCATCTCCGAGATGCAGTTTGAGTATCTTCGGGACAAGGCGTTAAACGGAGAATCCTTCGTTATTGTCGGCCGCTGCGCCGACAGTGTCCTCCGCAACTACAAATGCCTCATTCCCATCTTTGTAATGGGGGACGAAGAAGCCAAGATTGCGGAGGCCTGCCGCCGCTACAACATCAGCCGGGAAGAGGCAATCAACAAGATTCGCCGCCACGACCGAACGAGAAAACAATATCACAACCGTTACAGCGAAAGAAAATGGGGCGATTCCCGCTACTACGATATGTGTGTCAACAGCAGCAAGCTGGGAATTGAAGAAACTGCCACTCTCCTTACCGAGTATATCCGGCAGCGTATAGACAAATTTTAATGCCTAATCGTTCCATGTAAAAACGCCGCGAAGATCATAAATCTTCGCGGCGTTTTCTATATAAGCACATTTGATCTTACAGAAACGCCCGGCAGTTTTCACTGCCGGGCGTTATCAATTCAGGTTATAACCCGTTCGGGATTAGTACATCCCGCCCATGCCACCTGCAGCGGGAGCCGCAGCAGCGGGTTCGGGTTCTTTAATGTCAGCGACGAGGCTCTCGGTGGTGAGGACCATCGCGGCGACAGAAGCAGCGTTCTGGAGGGCGCTTCTGGTGACCTTGGTCGGGTCAACGATACCTGCGCTCAGCATATCGCAGTACTCTTCTTTGTAAGCATCAAAGCCGTAGCCAACCTTGCCGGAGGAGAGGATCTTGTCGATGATGACACTGCCTTCCAGGCCGGAGTTGTGGGCAATCTGGCGGACAGGTTCCTCCAGAGCCTTGTAGACGATGCTCATACCGGTCTTTTCATCACCGGTAGCGGTGTCCATCAGAGCCTTAACAGCGGGCATAGCGTTGATCAGAGCGGTGCCGCCGCCAGCGACGATACCTTCCTCAACAGCCGCCTTCGTTGCAGCCAGTGCGTCTTCGATGCGGAGTTTCTTTTCTTTCATTTCCACTTCGGTCGCAGCGCCAACCTTGATGACTGCTACGCCGCCAGCCAGCTTAGCCAGCCGTTCCTGAAGTTTTTCTTTATCAAATTCGGAAGTAGTGGTCTCCAGCTGAGAACGAATCTGATGGACTCTCGCCTGGATCTCTTCCTTCTTGCCAGCGCCATCGACGATGGTGGTGGTTTCCTTCTTGACGACAACCTGTCTTGCATGGCCCAGCATATCGATGGTGGCGTCCTTCAGTTCAAGGCCGACATCGGAGGTGATAACCTGGCCGCCGGTCAGGACAGCGATATCCTGGAGCATCTCTTTGCGGCGATCGCCAAAGCCAGGAGCCTTGACACCGACAACGTTGAAGACGCCGCGGAGTTTGTTGAGGATCAGGGTGGTCAGAGCCTCGCCCTCGATGTCCTCAGCGATGATCAGCAGCTTCTTGCTGGACTGGACAATCTGCTCCAGCAGGGGGAGGATATCCTGAATGTTGCCGATCTTCTTATCGGTGATCATGATGAGCGGATCATCCAGAACTGCTTCCATCTTATCGGTATCGGTGGCCATGTAGGGGCTTAAGTAGCCGCGGTCAAACTGCATACCTTCGACCACTTCGGAGTAGGTCTCAGCGGTCTTGGACTCTTCGATGGTGATGACGCCGTCGGTGGAAACCTTTTCCATCGCGTCGGCAATCAGCTTACCGGTCTCTTCACTGCCGGAAGAGATGGTGGCGACTCTGGCGATATCCGCAGAGCCTTCAACACTCTTGGAGTTGGCGATAACCGCGTTGACAGCGGCGTCAACTGCCTTAGAGATACCTTTCTTGACAACCATGGGGTTAGCGCCTGCAGCGACGTTCTTCATGCCTTCACGGACCAGAGCCTGCGCCAGCAGGGTAGCGGTGGTGGTGCCGTCGCCGGCAGCGTCGTTGGTCTTGGTGGCGACTTCTTTAACCAGCTGAGCGCCCATGTTCTCAAAAGCGTCTTCCAGCTCGATTTCCTTTGCAATCGTGACACCGTCGTTGGTGATCAGGGGAGCGCCGTACTTCTTATCCAGAACGACGTTTCTGCCCTTCGGGCCAAGGGTGATCTTAACGGTATTTGCCAGCTTATCGACGCCGGCCTGCAATGCCTTTCTCGCATCTTCACCATAGATAATCTGTTTTGCCATAGTGCATAACCTCTCTTTACGTTAAGTTTCAAAAACCGGGCGAATCCCGAAACCGATGTTTTCCTTACTCCACAACAGCCAGAACTTCCGACTGATGAACGATGGTGTATTCCTGGCCATCCAGTTTAACCTTGCTGCCGGCGTACTGGCCAACCAGTACCTTATCGCCGACCTTCAGTTCCATCTTAACTTCATGGCCGTCAACCATGCCGCCTGCACCAACTGCGACGACTTCTGCCACAGAGGGTTTTTCCTTTGCGGAACCCGCCAGGATGATGCCACCCTCGCTGACCTCTTCAGCCTCGGTCATTTTGATCACAACTCTGTCTGCTAACGGTCTGATCGTCATATAGATTCCTCCCATGTAATATATCATAAGAACTTTCCGATTTTGGTGTTAGCACTCTATTTGCTTGAGTGCTAACACCTTATATTTTACCCGGTTTTCCAAAAAAATCAAGGGGGTATTGGGGCATTTGGGAAAAGATTGTTTATTTGCCTATATATTCCTTTTTGATAGAAATGTTTTTGTAAATTGTGCATATAAATAACCCCTTTTAAGACCCTTTTGCACCAACATTTCTTTGCGAAAAAAAGCCGGATCGGCATCAGTCTCTCTGCACAAATATTTTTGCTATCCGCCAGTGAATCTATACAGAACGGTCGGTTTTCAATTGCTTTTTGACTACCTTTGGGTTATAATAAAGATAGAATTCCCTCTCAGAAAGGATGACACCCAATGCCCGAAAGAGATTACGTCATATCTACCGAAACAACCTGTGATATGCCGAAAAGCTATTACACTGACAACCAGGTAAATGTCCTGGGGCTGACCTACACCATCGGCGGAAGAGACTACGACAGCGCCGCTGACGACAGTCTTTCCGCCGAAGAATTCTATCAGATGATTCGGGAAGGGGCCATGCCTAAAACCTCCCAGGTCTCGATTGAAAAGGCCGCCCAGAGCTTTGAGAAGCTGGTTCGGCAGGGAAAGGATGTTTTCCATCTAGCCTTCTCTTCCGGCCTTTCCGGCACCTTCCAGAGCGTCTCCGTGGCCGCTAAAGAGGTAATGGAACATAATCCCGGCAGCAAAATTGTGGTTGTCGATTCGCTGGCCGCCTCGATGGGGCAGGGGTTGATGTTAAACTACGCAGTAAAGCTGAAAAAGGAAGGAAAATCCCTTTCGGAACTGGAAACCATCATCACCCGGGACCGGCTGAAATTCGTCCACAACTTCACCGTCAACGATCTTTTCCACCTTCACCGGGGCGGAAGGGTTTCCAAAATGACCGCGGTGGTCGGCTCCGCCCTAGGCATTAAGCCTTTGCTCCACGTAGACGATGAAGGGCATCTCATCAACGTCGGAAAAACCCGCGGCCGCAAACAGGCGCTGAACTGGCTGGTGGACAAGATGGCCGAACGAATGGGAAAGAACGAAAATGACTGGATTTACATTTCCCACTCGGACTGCAGGGAAGACGCTGAATATGTAGCAAAACTCGTTAAGGACCGTTTGCACATCCAGAATATCCTGATCGGGGAAATCGGCCAGGTGATCGGTTCCCACACCGGTATCGGCACCGTAGCCCTGTTCTTTATCGGTGACACAAGGGCTATTTAACAGAATTTTTAAGGCTCAAAACAGCAAATAAAAATCCACCCGCATAGCGGGTGGTATTTCATTTTCGGGCATAGCCCTAATACTACTGGCTCACGCATAAATGCGTCTTTTGTTGGCCTGCCAGCCATGCATGGGATTACTTGCTACCCGTAA
>CALXHB010000068.1 GCA_944387995.1 uncultured Clostridia bacterium
AGACCCCCCAGGACATCACCTATATGATCGGCCAGCTGATGGCGTCGATTGTGCTGGTAGCGGTGCCGCGGCTCGCCTACTATGCGGGGAATAACCGCCGGGAGGAATTTCTCGCCCTGCTGGACAAGAGCTATCATTCCTTTATGCTGGTGGTGTTCCCGGCCTGTGCGGGAGTTGCCTGCCTGGCGCCGGAGATCATGTGGATTTACGGCGGCGGCAAGTATGACGCTTCGATTCCCGTCCTGATCGTCTTTGCTATCCGCACCACCGAGAGCGCCGTCTACACCATCTGTGCCAACCAGATTCTTTATGTCCTTCATAAGGAGAAGTTCCTGGTGCGGGTGCTGTTGGGCTGTGGACTGGTAAACGTCGTGTTTAATGTTCTACTGGTCGCGGTCGGAGGTTTCACCCCGTTGACGGCGATTGGAACGACCTTCCTAGCCGAAGTGGTGCTGATGGGGATTATTTTCTGGTATATCCGGGTCAAGCTGGAGATTCCGTTTTACTTCATCAGCCGCCAGAACCTTCTGTATATCGGCGTTTCTCTCACCTTCCTGCCCATCACCCTTTTGGTCCGCAGTTTTGGTTTGGGATATATCTGGACGTCGGTTATTTCGGTGCCGGTCTGCGTGGTGGTCTATTTCGGGGCGCTGCTCCTTCTGAAGGACAAAACGATGTGGATGCTTTTCGACAAAGGTCTGAGAATGCTTAAGTTAAAGAAGTAAGTCAACTTCGGCGCTGGCTCCAAAGTCTCCAGCTCACGGGGGCCCATCAGAAGTTTAGGGTCCAGCCCTTTTTAAAGGGCTGGCGGAAGTGCAGAGGGCAGCGCCCTTTGCCAGGCGCTAGTCTCAAATGAAAGCCCGCTTTTCACAGCTGTTTACGCCAAAGGTTACTCGTCACGCAGCGACCATTCAGTACTGAAAATAGGTTTCGCTGCCCTTAAGGCAGCGACAAAGCGCCGCTTTGATGGGCCAGGCTCCGCGCCTGGATGCGCCAGGGACCAAAGGCCCCTGGACCCCGTATTCGACGCGGCCGCAAACCACGCTCGGAAAGTGGCACCCACCTGCGAAAAAACGCGGTTTCACGCTTTAGCGGGAAATGCCGGCCATCTTGACCGGCCGGCAAGCGGTTTTTCTGGCATCATGGCTTCTAGCCGTATGCCTAGGCTCGCAGTTTCGGAACAGACTTGGCCGCTCAGAAAGTAGCCTCAGCTGTTATACCCTTACAATAATCCCCCTAAACGAAAAGCGACTGCCTTTTTAGACAGTCGCTTCTTTTTATTTCTTTTCCAGCGCCTTCCACAGCGCTTCTTCTTTTAAAATCGGGATACCCATCGTCTTGGCCTTCTGGATTTTCTGGCCGTAGGAGCCTTTGCTCCAACGGTCGCTGCCCTTTGCCCCGACCACCAGGTACTGAACCGCCTTGGTCACCGAGGATTTGACCGTCCCGCCGGCCTGGCGGATTTTTTCCTCCGCCTCTTCCCGTTCGCACCGGGCAAAGTCTCCCGTCACCGCAAAACAGCCGGTGATGACCGGTTCCACCCCTTCGGTGTACAGCTCCGGGGGAATTTCCACCTTCTTGCCCTGTTTCCGGGGGATAAAGGACCGTTTCTGTCCTTCCAGTTTATACCGCCCTTCAAAGGGGGAGAGGTCGTGGGAGGCCGATAGCCGCAAAAACAGCTCCCGGCAGCCTCTGGCGTCACTCATGGCATTGTGGTGGTCCAGCTGGATACCGAAGTGGGCGCAGAGGGTGTCCAGCCGGTGGTTGGGAAGCTCCGGCATCAGTTTCTGCGCCGACCGGCAGGTGCAGAGGTAGCGCACTTCTCCCAGTTCCAGCCCGTACCGTCCCATCGTGCTCCGCAGGAAAAACAGGTCTGCCGACAGGGCCGAGTGGGCGACGATCACGCTGCCAGTCAGGTATTTTTGCAGCACCGGCCAGATTTCCGGGAAGGTGGGGGCATCAGCCACCATCTCGTCGGTGATGCCGTGGATGGCGAGATTCTCCGCCTGCATCGGCCGCTCGGGGTTTACGAGGGTGTAGTATTCTTCCGGCTGTCCCTCCGGCGGGTCGTAAATGAGGCCGATGGCGCAGATCGCGCCGGTGGAATCGGCCGTCTCACAGTCGATAAAGGCGTAGGCCGCCTTCTGGGGAGCGGGGGAGTCGGATTTTAACATCCCAATGCGGGTCTCCCAGTCGGAGCACTCCTTCCGGATGCGGCCGAAGGTCATGTCCAGCGCCCGGAGATCGTCGGAATCCCCCGCCGCCGCTACGCCGAAATCCTTTTCCGGGGATCGGAGATTCAGATAAAAGAGGGCAGGGAGGTAGAGTCCACAGCTCTCCAGGTCCTTTACAAGAAGGTTGAGGGCATTGCCGCCGCTGAGGATGAGGCTGTGGGTGAAATAGGGCCGGATCTGTTCCCAGACTTCCCGGAGAGAGGGGGCGTTTTCCAGCTCCTCCAGCGAAGCCGTCAGCCCCTTCACCTTTCCTTCCGGCATCAGCGCCGGGCGGATCAGTGACTCAAACCGTTTTTCCTCTCCCTCGTCCGAACGGTGAAGCAGCCGGATGGAATAGACGTTTCCTTTGCTGCCCAAAGCGGCGCAGGTCAGGGCGGTGCGCTGCATTTATCCCCTCTCCTTCCACTCTTTGCGGATTCGGTTTAAGATTTCCTCGTCCGCCGGGCAGAAGGGGTAATGGGTGGTCTCTTCCGGCGTGACCCAGCAGATGTCCTGGTGTTCCAAAAGTTTCGGCTCACCCTTGCGGATCTGAGCGTAAAAGAGGGTCAGATGGATGGTCATGTCGGGGTAGGTGTGGGTCACTTCCATGAAGATTTTGCCCGGCTCGACCTCGACGTCCAGTTCCTCCTTGCATTCGCGCTTGAGGGCCTGTTGCCGCGTTTCGCCCGGTTCCACCTTGCCGCCGGGGAACTCCCAAAGGAGGGCCCGGGGCTTGTGCTCCAGCCGCTGGCAGATCATCAGCTTATCGCCTTTGAAGATGAGCGCGGCGACGACCTGGGTGAGAATCTGTTTTGGATTGCCTGACTGTGTCATAGCAGTAGATGTTCCTTTCCGCCCCTTAAGGGTATATCCGAAAGCAGTGGCGCCCGCCGGGCTTTACCAGCGGGCAGTCCAGAATGGGGGCATATCTGGAAGTATTATACAGCGGACCTGACTTTTTTTCAACCATCCAAAAGGCCGGAGAGCATAAAAAAACGGAGGCAAAACCTCCGCTTTTTTATCCAATTTATGAACGTTCCGAAAAATTTTCAGGATTCGTGGTGGCTGTGAATCTGTTCCAGGGCGGTGTCGATGGTGTGAATCATCTCTTCGTCGCCGGCGGAAGCATCCATCAGGTGCATCAGGTGGGTGGCAGAGCTCCCACGGCCCTGTTCGCCGAGGGCTTTGATTGCGGCCAGCTTGCATGCCCGGTCGTCTTTGTCCAGAATCGAGATCAGCACATTATAGGCGCCGTCCTCTTTGGAGGTAGCGCAGGCCGCGGCAATTTCCTTGCACTTTTCCGCGTCGACCTTGCCAACTTCGCTTTCTAGTTTTTCCCATTTTCCTTCTTTGACCAGCTTATCCGGATGGAAACCAAACATACTAAAATCTGTCCTTTCTGTCAAAAACCGGGCGGCAGCCATGAACCGGCCCGGAGAAAAATACTTGTTCGCGATCACGGCCTCTCAAGAGGCTCGATTCATATCGCTAACTATATTATAGTCGTTTGCTGGTTTACAAACAAGCAGGCTTTTGCTAATATTTATAGGATATTTTGTGAATAAAAGTTGGGAACTGTTTAATATATACAAACACTTTTCTGCCGGAAGGATTAAAACATCCGATCGTAGCGGATGGTGGTGTTGAACATCGAACGGATGGTGTCGGGGTCCCGGGTCTGCCCGAGAATCCACATCACCTTGGTGACCGCCGCTTCCAGGGTCATGTCCCCGGTTTCCAACAGCCCCATCTCTTCGGCGTCCTTGCCTACTGCATAGACTCCGAGGTCGCTCCCTTCGTGGATGACCTGGGTAGCCATGACGATCAGCTTTCCTTTTCCGACCAGCTCTTTTGCGGCGGAGAGGAAGCTTTCCTCCTCGTTGCTGCTGGCGGGGAGTCCGCCCACCCCGAAGCTCTCGATGATGATGGCGTCATATTCCTCCCCGGCGGATAAAAGCAGCTTGGGGGAGATGCCGGGAATCAGCTTGAGCAGAAAGACGCTCTGGTCGAGGGTATCGTAAAAGGCGGGACAACCGGTGATCTCCTCCCGGATATACTGGACGATGTGCCCGTCCCGGATGGCGGCCAGGTAGGGGTAGTTGATCGAGGAGAAGGCGTTGTAGCTTTTGGTGCGCATCTTCCGGGCACGGGTGCCGGCGATGACGTTGCCGTCAAAGACGATGCTGACCCCGTGGGCGTATTCGCAGCAGGCGTAGGCAATCGAGTCGGAGAGGTTGACCCGGGCGTCGGTGTCCTCCATGTCGATGGGGCGCTGGGCGCCGGTGATGATGATCGGCTTGGGGGAGTTTTGAATCAGATAGGAGAGGGCGGCGGCGGTGAAGGCCATCGTGTCGGTGCCGTGGCAGAGGACAAACCCGTCGTAGCGGGGGTAATTTTCCTGGATGCACCGGGCCATCATGAGCCAGTGTTCCGGCCGGATGTTGGTGCTGTCGAGGTTTAGAAGCTGCACCGCGTCGGTCTGACAGAGACTCCGGGTCTGGGGAATATAGGAGAGCAGGTCGTCGGAGGTAATCAGCGGGGTGAGCCCTCCTTCGGTCCGCTTGCAGGCGATGGTGCCGCCGGTGGCGATGACGAGGATTTTTTTCATATTGGTTCCTTTCTTTTAGGCGGGGGATTTTCCCGCAGATATACAGCTGGTCTCCATAAAAAACGGCGTCCCACATCAGGCCGCCGTCAGATTGTCGCATGTTTATGTTATTTGTTTCGCTGCCCTTAAGGCAGCGACAAAGCGCCGCTTTGATGGGCCAGGCTCCGCGCCTGGATGCGCCAGGGACCAAAGGCCCCTGGACCTCATATTCGACGCGGCCGCAGTTCCCGCCCGGAAGCCGGTGGACTGCTCGACAGGCTCGCAGTCTCGAAGCGGACTTGGCCGCTCGGGATGAGCGGGTTATCGCGCCCATTTAGCCATGCTTTAAAATCAGATTGCAGCCAAGAAAGCGTCGACTGCCGATTCCTCGGTGGCCCAGGAGGTCACCAGACGGATGCAGGTTTTGCCGTCGGCCATCTTCCGCTGGACTTCAAACCGGAAGTCCTGGGCGAGTTTTTCCACCAGCTTGTCGGGGAAGATGGGGAAAAGCTGGTTGGTGGGGGAGTGGACCAGCAGAGGGTATCCCGCCTTTACAATGCCGTCCTGGAGCTTCTGGGCCAGCTCATTTTCATACCGGCCGATCTCCAGCCAGACGGATTTTTCAAACCCGCCTTTGAAGAGGGTTCCAAACTGAACGCCCAAGAGCCGGCCTTTGGCGAGCATGCCGCCCCGCTGCTTGATGCCGTAGCGGAAATCCGCTTTGAGAGCCGGGTTGACAATCACCAGCGCTTCGCCGAACAGGGCACCGTTTTTGGTCCCGCCCACATAGAAGGCGTCACAGCAGGCCGAAAGGTCTTCCGGGCGGATGTCGTTTTCCTTAGACGCTAGAGCGCTGCCCAGCCGGGCGCCGTCCAGATAGAGGTAGAGCCCCAGCTCCTTGCAGACGTCCCGGAGGGCGTACAGCTGGCTGCGGGAGTAGATGGTCCCCACCTCGGTGGAGTCGGAGATGTAGCAGAGCTTCGGTTTGACCATATGCTCGTCCGGATGGGCCGCCACCGCTGCCCGTACCATCTCGGGGGTCAGCAGGCCGTCCTCAGAGGGGCAGGTCACAACCTTATGGCCGGTGGCTTCAATCGAACCGGTTTCATGGACCGCGATGTGGCCGAGACTGGTGCAGACAGCCGCTTCCCAGGGCCGCAGGAAGGCGGCGATGGCGGTCTGGTTGGTCTGGGTGCCGCCGACGAGGAAATGGACGTCAGCCCCTTCGCAGTGGAAAGCTTCCCGAATCAGTCCGGCGGCCTCTTCGCAATAGGGGTCCCGTCCGTAACCGGAAGTATGGTCAAAATTGGTGCGGTTAAGCGCCTCTAAAACCGCCGGATGGCAGCCTTCGGAATAGTCATTCTGGAAGAAAATCAAAGGGATAACCTTCTTTCGTCGTTTTTCCTTTTCAGTTTAGCACACTGACCACCTTTTGTAAAGCCATAAACCGATGACCCTATTCCTTTCAGTCAAAATATGTTATAATGAAAACAATCGGTAATTTTTAGAAAGAAGGTTTGTCCAATGGAACTGAGCCTGCTCTTGCTGGAAAAAATCCTTTCGATGGCGCTGATGGTGCTGATGGGCTTCGGCCTGGTCAAGTTGGGGGCCGCGAAGGCCTCCTCTTCCTCCCTGCTCTCCGCCCTGACTTTGTACATCATCTGCCCCTGCATGATTCTGTCCGCCTTTCAGGTGGAGTGGAGCAGCGAACGGCTGTGGGGTCTGCTGCTGGCCCTGGCGGCGGCGGTGATTCTCCATATCCTCTATATTGCCCTCACGAGGCTACTTGGGGATAAACTCCACCTGGACGGGGTGGAGCGGGCGTCCCTTATCTACTCCAACGGCGGCAACCTCATCGTCCCGC
>CALXHB010000069.1 GCA_944387995.1 uncultured Clostridia bacterium
GAGGTTTGCCCTCCGCCTGACGCTTTTTATTGGACTCCAAGAGGCTGGCTCGGTCATGGGACGGGCAGAGCCGGTCGAGGAAGTTCTTAAACTGCCCCACAATGCCCACTGCGTAAACCGGCGCGGCGATGATGATACCGTCGCAATCGTAGTACGCTTCTTCCAGAATGTGATAATCGTCTTTGAGGCAGCAGTGGATTTCCACATCTCCCTTTTCGTTGCACCGGGAACAGTAATCGCAGGCGTGGCAGTGGTCGATCCGCAGATTCATCGTATTGATGAACTGCACGTCCGCCCCCGCCTCTTTGGCGGCGAACAAAGCCTCTTTCACCATGATATCGCAGCGCTGGTTTTTGCGGCCAAAGGAGATACCCAAAACTTTCATACTTTTTCACCTTTCTTTTTTCTGAGATTGGAATCCGGCTTTACAACGCCCGGAAACTCCATCGTTGACTGCCAACTTCTATTTAATTTATTCCAGATTTTGTCAGTTTTCTCGGTTTATATTTTTGGTAAATGTTTCTTCATAAAACGGACCAATTGTCTATACCCCTATACTGACAGCAGTTGCTGCCCCCCAGGAAGGGAAGTCCTTGAAGGCAGGTCCAACCGGTGGTATAATAAATCCATCGTTTATCCAGCAAATAAAGCAAACTGTAACATACACCGGTTGGTGAGGAGGGACATCAACATGATCGAATTTGTTGTAGGCGCCGGGGGTAAAACCTCCTACATCCACCAAAGGGCAACGGAAGAAATCCGGCGGGGACGGCGGGTGCTGGTTTGCACCTCGACCCATATGAAAATCGAAGACGATACCCTTTTGACCCACGAACTGTCCGAGATTCAATCCCGCCTGAACCAATGCCGCTACTGCATGGCCGGCTCGAGGGCAACGGAGGAGAAGATCGGGCCGCTGGAGCAGGGGGTGTATTTTGCCGCCTGCGGTTTGGCAGACGTCGTCCTGGTGGAGGCCGACGGTTCGATGCACCATCCAATTAAGGCCTGCAATGAAACGGAACCGGTGATCTATGATAACGCCGAAAAAATCACGGTGGTGATGGGGATGCACGCTTTGGGGCAGACCTTCCGGGAAGCGGCTTTTCGTCTGGAAGAAGTTTGCAAGCTGCTGGGGGTGTCCCAACAGGCGCGGGTTAAACCGGCTCAGATTGCCCAGCTCATCCAAAGGGCATATCTGGAGCCCCTTCGGCGGCAATATCCCCATCTGCCAATGGAAGTCCACTGTGTGGGCTACACCCGGTATCAAAAGGAAGTGGCTGCCCGCCTCAACCGGAAGTTTTCTCCCCGGTAACCGGAACGGAGAATGGAAAACCCGGCTCCGGCCCTCTTTTCATCTGACTATAACAGGACCTCCGCCCGACCTCCCAAGGGAAGTCAGACGGAGGTCCTTTTTTACGGGAAAGGATACCGGTTTAGTTCTTTAGCCACCAAACCGGCAGGCCAATCAATCAGAGATGACCTCCAACTGGACCACCGCATCCGGACAGCCGAGGGCCGAGAAGGTGACAGTGAGCATGCCGGACTGCTGTCCCGCGCGAACCACCGCCAACACCCGTCCATCATAGGTCTCCCAGCAGGTATCCTGATAACTGCCCAGACAGCTGGGGTTGCCGGAACCAAAGCCCAGCAGGGACCCCGCTCCTTCCACCCGAACGGTAACGGGCTTTTTCTCCCAAAGATTCATCACGCCAGCATCATCTACCAGGTCTACCGTCAGGAAGCACAGCTCCTGTTCTCCCGCAGCAAGCTGACTGCGGCTGGCCTCCACCCGCAGAGCGGAAACCGGTCCGGCAGTGTGCAGCGTATCTTCTCCCTGCACAACGCCATCTTTATAAGAGACCACCTTTAATTCTCCCGGTTCATAAGGGACCTGGAAGACCGCCGTCAATGGAAGTTCCTCTCCCAGGGCCTTTCTTCCCAGGCTGCGGCCGTTGAGGAAAAGTTCGGCCTCGTCCCCGGCGGAGAGGGCCAGCACCCGGGCCTCCTTCCCCTCAAATCCGGGGAAGGTCCAGCTGTCCACCGCGTCTTCGTACTTCCAGTTGTTGTGGTCATAAGGATGCCCCTGACGGTCCATCCGGCAGACCGCCAAAAAGGGCTTTTTCCGCAGACCATAGGCGATTTCCCGCAGATAGCTGACCGGACGGCGGTAGGCGTTTAAGGTACTGTCTCCGCAGTAGGCCAGCCGGTCGGGATACTGCCCCTGGGTATACCCATGTTTTTCAACATCATAATGATAGATACCGATGCCTGCCTCGCCCAGATAGTCCCAGCCAGTCCAGGTAAAGTCGCCAATGACATGGGGATTTTCTTCCACAATCTTCCACAGCCGGGGAATTTCCGGCGGAAAGGTCTCGCTTCCCACCACCACCCGGTCGGGATGGAGGGTATGTTCCAACTGGTGGCGGGCAGTGAGATAGTTGTACCCGGTCACATCCAGGTTGGAAACCGCGGCATTTAACCGGTCGGTCATCGGCTGGCAGACCGAAAGGGCGTCGGTGCGCTCCTGCTCGGTGGCACCCATCAGCTGGTTGAGGCCTTCGGAACCTCCACCGACCTCTCCCTCCGGCTGGGGGTTCTTTTGCTGCATGGCCGTCTTTTGAATCAAATCCGAGATAGCCAGTATCCCGTTGATGCCACAGGTGACATAGCGGGTGGGGTCCAATTCCCGCAAAGCCTGAGAAATCTGCCGGTGCAGGGCGGCCCCGGCGATGCGGCCAATCTCCGGAATCTCGTTGCCGGTGCTGTACAGCACGACACTGGGATGATTAAAGTCCTTTTCCACCATGGCCCGGACTTCTTCCCGCCAAAGACGATGGAAGTCAAAGCTGAAATCCTGGGGATTCTTGGGTTCATCCCACATATCGGTGAGCTCGTCCATCACCAGCATACCAATCTCATCGCACGCTTGCAGAAGTGCCGGGCTGGCCGGATGGTGGGCGCTGCGAATCGCGTTGAAGCCCGCTTGTTTTAGCTTCCGCACCTTAAACCGCTCGGCATCTAAATATCCCGCTGCGCCGATCACACCATTGTCATGGTGAATACAGGCGCCCCGCAGTTTGACCGTCTGGCCATTGATCCGCAGTCCCTTTCGGGCGTCCAGCTGGAGGGTCCGCAGTCCCACCTGGCCCCGGTCCTCGTCCAACAGCTTGTCCCCCTGACGGAGAACAACCTTCCACTGGTAAAGGCTGGGGGATTCAGGGGACCATAACTGGGGGTTATCCAGCGTCATCCGCAGGCAGAAGGTACCTTTCTCATCGGCGGCGGCCGCATAAGTTACAGTGTCCTCCACTGCCACCTTTCCCTCGCTGTCCGTCAGCGAGAAGGTGAGGGCAGCCGTCTGATGGATGCGGCTTCGGTTTTGAATCTGTCCTTCCATCCGCACCACAGCGTAATCTGTCTCCAACGATTCCACCGTTACCCGCACCGTATGGGGCAGAATCAATAGGGAGCCATCCCCCTGCCACAGACGGACGTCGCGGTAAATGCCCATCCCGGAATACCACCGGGACGCCTCCTCCCGGCCCAGGGCCAGGACCTTCAGCTCGTTTTCCTTTCCCAGCCGCAGCGAGGGAACCAGATCCACCAAAAAGCCGGTGTAGCCGTTGGCATGGCTGCCCAAAAACTCCCCGTTTAAGTACACCATGGCCCGCTGCTGAATCCCTTCAAATTCCAGCCAAAGGGAGCTTCCTTCCCATGACTCCGGAGCGGTGAAGGTCTTGCGGTAGGTATAACATTTGGCCGGATAGAAGCCCATCTGGCCGCCGCTGGGCGACTGGGGATCCCGGGGCTCCGCAATCATTGCGTCGTGGGGCAGGACGACAGGGACCCCCTTATCCTCCCCGCCCAGGGTCGCAAAAGCTTGCTGTACGCCGGGAGAAATGGTCCATCCATCGTTAAAAAGCGATTGTTTCATACAAAACCTCCTCAATTTTTTCTATATACTGGGGCGATTAAAACCCTTTACAGCCTTGATTCGCCATCTTATACCAGAATTTCCCCTTTTTGGTCTTTTTTATTATACAACTTTTTAGAGAAAAAAGAAATATATTTTTTTACATAGGTTTCTGGGCCTTATACAGCAGACGTAGAACCGCTTGCCAGCACAGAATCCCCTTAAACACCAAAAGAGGCTTGCAGTATTAAAACTGCAAACCTCTTCCCTGCTTCGGTAAAAAAATGGACACCGTTACAGATACCGGTCTATTTGTTACTCGAAGTCCACCGATTTGCCGGTTCTGCCGGACTCCCGGACTGCGTCCATCAATCGGAGTACCCGACGGGTTTCACTGATCTGAACCAGGAAATCTTCTTCCCCGTGGTAGGCGCGGACATAGTTTTCAAAATAATTTTCGTGACAGGTATTGACCTGCGGCAGCGGCTCGGTCAAAATCGTTCCCTCCGGCGCGGGGCCAAAGGAACGGGTGGGGCCGGCAGCGGTCATCGTCCGCTGGCCGCTGACATTCTGCAGCAGATGGGAGGTCCGGACAATCTTTCCTTCCGGGAAGAAGCCGTCCACATAGGCTGTGCCCTGATTGCCGCCGATAAACCAGTGACGCTCAAACCATTTGTCCTGAACCTTATCCGCCAGATAGTAGGTTCCCAGTTCAACTTCTGCAGTCACACCGTTTTCAAAACGCATCAAAATTTTAAAGTAGTCGTCCACCTCAAAGTTGATGACATTCCGGATATCGGCGAACACCGTTTTCAGCTTGACGCCGGGCAGCATCCATAAAATTTGGTCCAGCAGATGGACACCCCAGTCGTAGAGCATCCCGCCGCCTTCGCTTTTATAGACATGCCAGTCGTGCATATTGCCGTTAAATCCGTACAGGCTGCTTTTGATGGTGTACATATTCCCCAGTGTCTTGGAGTCGTAAACCGCCCTGGCTGTGCGGAAATCGGGGTCGAAACGGCGCTGATGATGGACGGTAAACCGGACATGATTCTGATGACAGGCCTCTTCCATCTCGTCCAGCTGCTGCAAACTCATGGCCACCGGTTTTTCACAGATGACATTCTTGCCGGCATTGGCGGCCTGAATCACCAGGTCATGATGCTGATTGTTGTTGGCGGCAATCAGCACTACATCCACCTCGGGGTCGTGGATCAATTCTTCGTTGCTTTGGTACCGTTTCAGGCCCGGCAGGACGTCTTCCAGCTGGCTGGGGTCCTTATCGGCAAAGCCCATCAGACGGATGCCAGAGAAGTTGGACAGCATTTTTTCGTGTTCATGGCCCATGAAACCGTGGCCGATGATACCAATTCTAATCGGTTCCATATAATCCTCCTGTTCAATGTTTTCCTCGTCTAGGCAACAGGCCGGTATCGGCCCCAAAGGTCAATACCGGCCTTTTCTTCATGATACCGGATTATAAAGCTCAGAATACCCAGGCGCTGCCGCTTTCTTCGTCCTCATCATCCGCCGCTTTCGGATGGAACTGGAACGGCGGTTTATACTCTTTCAGCAGCGGCAGAAGCTCTGCAAACAGGTCCTTGCGCAGCTGGCAGTGGTCACCAAAGACCATGGTCTGGTACTCGTCCTTCTGGCAGGGCTTCCACTCCGGCAGACCTTCCCCATTGGGGTCGCCGGTCTTCGCAAAGTTGACAAAGGCTCCGGACATTACCCGTTCCAACATCTCGCCATTTGCCTGATGGCAGATGGAAATCAGTTCCGCATTGTGGAAAAAGTAGGGAATGTCCGAGCAGTGCCATGCCGCACGGCCGCCGTCATAATCAAAGATTTTGGCGAACAGATAGTTATAAACCGGCGCACTGGCTTCGGCCGCTTTCTTCTTTACATATTCCACCGTACCGGGCAGGAAAGCAACCTCCAGGTCGTTGGCGTAAATCTCGTTGATATCGGGGTATGCCTTGCGGAAAGCCGCTAAAATCTTTTCGCCGCCTTCTTCTCCGTAGTTTTCCTTGACCAGACGTTCCCGCTCTTCGACCGTCAGTTTTTCCCGGTCGCCGTAATCCTGAATGGCACCGAACTCCGCCAGCACACTGCCGACCATGGTCGGAATCTTTAGGGACGAAGCGCTGAAATCCCCCACCAGCGGGTCGCAGGTGTAATACTCGTTGGGCTGGGGCGACCAGTTGACCCGTTTGCCCTGGTCAGCCATTTGCCTTCGATGGCGATGTGCTGGATGGTCGCCTGCCACTCCGGATTGTCATTGGTATTGGGGGAAATGTAAATGGTGATGCCTTTTTGATAAAGAGCCACACGGGCAAGCGGCATATAACTCT
>CALXHB010000070.1 GCA_944387995.1 uncultured Clostridia bacterium
TTTGGGTGAAAATCGTACCATCCGACGCTGGCTGTAAAAGTTACCAGCCCACGGGGGAAGATCAGGAAAGTTTTACTCGATTTTTTTAAAAAAATCGTGGGCGTGCAGAGGGCAAAGCCCTTTGCCAGGCGCGGATGTATCCAGATGCGCCCGCCTTTCACAGCTGATGATTCCAAAGGTTACTCGTCGCGCAGCGACCATCCATTACCAAAAATTCTTTGAAAACGCGCTGTCCAAACCGGACAGCGCGTTTTTGCATTGGGGCAAAAAATGGGCCTCCGTCCGGAGACAAAAGCCCTTTTTTCGCATTTTTCCTTTGGGTCATCCGCGCTCCGTTTCCGGAACACGGTTTTGATGGTTCTTTACTCAGCGGCAGCGACCGCGTCTTCAGAGGAGAAGACTTCGGAATAGATGACCTTTCCCTCCGCATCCATAAAGGTCAGGACGACGTTGACCACCTCGTTGGTGACGGCGTCTTTTGCCTGGCTGGCGGTGTCCCGATACTGGTCGGCGTTGGCGGCGGTACTGGACTTGAGGGTCTCGGCATAGGTCTCGATTTCCTCATCGGTCAGCACGACATCATTCATCGTAAAGTCGTACATGAGGTCGTCCCCTTTGGCGTAAAGGTCAGCCGTGATGCCTTGTTCGGAGTAGGACTCTTTGAGCAGGTCGATGACCGCCTGCATCTCCTCCGAGTTGAAGTAATCCTCCAGCGTCATCTCGTCCGCCGTATCATCGGTGGAAATTTCGCCGGTGGAGGTCTCATCGGGAGAAGAATCGCCGGCCGCTTCCGAAACAGAAGTGGTCGAACCCTCGGAACTTTCTCCGCCGTTGCCGCCGCAGGCGGTCAGAGAGAAGGACATGCAGGCTAAAATAGCCAGAGCAAGCAGACGCAATTTGATATTTTTCATGTTGAAACTCCCCATATTCGGTTGTAGTGTACGTAAGGTGGATAGCCGCCATCCTACGGCCGCCCAAGGAAAAATCTCAGGGAAAAAGCCAAAAGGGGAAGGATGGCACAAAGTCACCCTCCCAGATATTACATTTCCCGCCCAGGCGAGCGAGAAACGGTTTTTAACCTTTACAGCACGTCTTCCGGACCCATCAGCCGCACCATAACCGCCTTCTGGGCGTGCAGCCGGTTCTCGGCCTCGTCGAAGATCTCGCAGGCGTGGGCCTCCAGGACCTTGGCGGTGATTTCCTCTTCCCGGTGGGCGGGCAGGCAGTGCATGACCATTGCGCCGGGGCGGGCAGCGGCCAGGACCTCGTCGTTGATCTGGAAGCCTTTGAAAGCCCGGCGGCGTTCTTTAGCCTCGTCCTCCTGGCCCATCGACGCCCAGACGTCGGTTTCCAGCACGTCGGCGTTGGCTGCCATCTCCAGGACGTTGTCGGACATCTCGAAGTTATTGCCGTATTTCTCGGCGAACTGTAAAACGTCGGCGGCGGGATGATACCCTTCGGGGCAGGCGACCGAAACCTTCATGCCGACGGTCAGCGCGCCGACAATCAGCGAGTTTGCCATGTTGTTGCCGTCGCCGATGTAGCAGAGTTTCAGTCCCTCAAAGGCGCCCTTATACTCTCTGACGGTCATCAGGTCGGCCAGCACCTGGCAGGGGTGGGCGTAGTCGGTCAGGCCGTTGATGATCGGGACGCAGCCATAGCTGGCGAGATCTTCGACCTCTTTCTGCTCAAAGGTGCGGATCATAATGCCGTTTAAGTAGCGGGAGAGAACCCGGGCGGTATCCTGCACCGGTTCGCCTCTGCCCATCTGCAGGTCCCGGGAGGAGAGGAAGAGGGCCAAGCCGCCCAGCTGATACATCCCCGCCTCAAAGGAAACGCGGGTACGGGTGGAAGCCTTCTGGAAGATCATGCCCAGGGTTTTCCCCTCCAGCAGGTGGTGGGGGATGCCGTGTTTCTGGTTATATTTGAGCTGATCGGCCAGGTTCAACAGGTCGATGATGTCCTCTTTATTGAGGTCGGACATTTTCAAAAGGTGCTTGGTCATCGGGATTCCGTCCTTTCGCACCGGGGCAAACCCCGGCAATTTTTGATACTCTTTCACAGTTTGCCAATGGGAAAACCCCATCCCATTATGCTCTATATTTAATATAACATTTTGCCTATTAAGCGTCAAGGGTTTTCAGTAGGATTTTGACGCCCTCTTTAAGATCTTCCCAGCTGATGTTGAGGGGAGGCAGCAGCCGCACCCGCTCCTTGGCGGTCAGGACCAGCAGCCCCGCCGCTTCGGCCTTGGTGCGGATCTCAGCGCTGGTGCCCTTTTTGGGGAGGATGCCGATCATCATCCCGAGGCCGGTGACGTTATATCCGGCGTCGGCGATTTCCTTCCGCACCCACTCCCCTTTCTCCCGGACTTCCGCTAAAAACGCCCCGTCCAGCTTTTTCAGGACGACGTTTGCCCCGGCGCAGCAGACCGGGTTGCCGCCGAAGGTGGAGCCGTGGGAGGAGGGGCCCATCACGTCGGCGAGGGCTTCGGTGCAGAGGCAGGCTCCAATCGGCAGCCCGCCGCCGAGACCTTTGGCCAGGGTAGTGAGGTCCGGCTGGACCCCGAACTGTTCGGAGGCCAGCAGCGTCCCGGTGCGGCCAATGCCGGTCTGGACCTCGTCGGCGATGAGGAGGATGTCCTTTTCCTTGCAGAACGCCGCCACCGCTTTGACATAATCCTGGTCCAGCGGGACGACGCCCCCCTCCCCCTGGATAAATTCCAGCATCACCCCACAGGTGTCTTCCCCGCAGGCGGCCTTCAGCGCCTCCAAATCCCCCGCCGGCACGTAGTCAAACCCGCCGGTGAAGGGGAAGAAGAAGTTGTGGAACACCTCCTGGCCGGTGGCGGCGAGGGTGGTGACGGTGCGGCCGTGGAAGGAGTTTACGAGGGTGACGATCTTGTCCCGGCCGGTGCCGTATTTGTCAAAGGAGTATTTCCGGGCCAGCTTGATGGCGGCCTCGTTGGCCTCCGCCCCCGAGTTGCCGAAAAACGCCCGGGCGTAACCGGTGCGGGTGCAGAGGGTTTCCGCCAGCTCTCCGTCGGGGAGGGTGTAGTACAGGTTGGAGATGTGCTGGAGCTTTCCGGCCTGACCAGCCACCGCCTCCGCCCAGTCGGGGTCGCAGAAGCCCAGGGAGTTGACCCCGATGCCGCTGGTGAAGTCGATGTAGCGCTTCCCTTCCGAGTCGGTGACCTCGCTCCCCTGCCCCGCAACCAGGCAGATGTCGCTCCGGCCGTAGGTGTGCATGATATAGGTCAAATCCCGCGATTTTGCCGCTTCAAAATTTTCCATTGCAGTCTACCTCTTCTAATGTGATACTTGTTTTGGTGGAATGGGATTTTGGGTAATGGATGGTCGCTGCGCGACGGGTAACCTTTGGCATTTGCAGCCGTGAAAAGTGGGCGATCATGGATACATCCGCGCCTGGCAAAGGGCTTTGCCCTCTGCACGCCCACGATTTTTTGAAAAAAATCGAGTAAAACTTTTCTGATGGGCCCCCGTGGGCTGGTGACGAAACCGCCAGCGCCGCAGGGCAGAGAAGAGCCCATCAATCGAAGAGGGTGCCGACCCCTTCGTTGGAGAGAATCTCGATGAGGATGGAGTGGAGGATGCGGCCGTCGATGATACAGGCCTTTTTGACCCCCCGCCGGACGGCTTCGACGCAGCACTCGATCTTCGGAATCATCCCGCCGGAGATAATCCCCTGCTTGATAAGGTAAGGCACCTCCGAGACGTTGACATGGGGAATCAGGGTGGACTCGTCGTCCTTGTCCCGCAAAAGCCCCTTGATATCGGTCATCAGAATCAGGTTTTCCGCCCCCAACGCCGCGGCAATCCGGGCGGCGGCGGTGTCGGCGTTTACATTGTACACCTGCCCGGTCCGGTCGGTGGCGACGGTGGCGATAACCGGGATAAACCCGGCGGCGAGGGCGTCGGTGATGGGCTTTATATTGACGCCGGTCACTTCCCCCACAAATCCCAGGTCGGGGTTGGACTCCAGCTTTTTCACCCGGAGCATCCCCCCGTCGGAGCCGCACAGCCCCAGCGCCTCGCCGCCGCACTGGGTGAGGTTTGCCACCAGGGACTTGTTGACCTTGCCCGCCAGCACCATCCGCACCAACTCGGCGGTTTCGGCGTCGGTGTACCGCAGGCCGCCTACAAACCGGCTTTCGATGCCCAATTTGCCCAGCATTTCGCTGATTTCGGGGCCGCCGCCGTGGACGAGCACCACCCGGATGCCAACCAGGCTTAAAAGGACGATATCGCTCATGACGGCCATTTTCAGTTCTTCGTTGACCATCGCGTTGCCGCCGTACTTGACGACAATCACCTTATGGTGATACTTCTGGATATAGGGAAGGGCCTGGTTTAACACCTGGGCCTTGACGAGGTTGTCAATCGCTTGCATATTCTCTCACCTTTACCGAAAAGATTGAAAAAGCCGCCGGGGTGGCTTGGGGCCTGCCCGCGGCGGCCGGTGTGGCTGTTAAATCAGGAACGGTAGTCTCCGTTGATCTTGACGTAATCGTAGGTCAGATCACATCCCCAGGCGGTTGCCTGGCCGGGGCCGTCGTGGAGGTCGATGAGGAGTTTGACCTCGTCTTTGGTGAGGATTTCCTTGGCCTTCTCCTCCGAGAAGGGAATCCCTGCGCCGTTTACGCAGACCGGCAGCACCCCAGCTTCCGAAGCAAAGGCCATCTCCACTTTGGTCACATCCACATCCGCGTCGGCGTAGCCGATGGCGCAGAGGGCTCTCCCCCAGTTGGCGTCGGCGCCGAAAATCGCGGCCTTTAACAGGCTGGAACCGATCACCGACTTGGCGACGGCCTTGGCGTCCTGCTTGGTCTTGGCGCCGGTGACCGCGCACTCCACCAGCCGGGTTGCACCCTCGCCGTCGGCGGCGATCATCCGGGACAGGTTCATCAGCACCGCGTAAAGCCCGTTTAAGAAGGTTTCATAGTCTTTGCCGCTGGCGATGATTTCGGCGTTGCCCGCTTCGCCGGACGCGAAGATCATGCAGCAGTCGTTGGTGGAGGTGTCCCCGTCGACGCTGACCATGTTGAAGGTCTCGTCCACCACCCGTTTAAGGGCCGACTGGAGCATCGCGGGGGAGATTTTCACGTCGGTGGTCAAAAAGGAGAGCATCGTCGCCATGTTCGGGTGAATCATCCCCGAGCCTTTGGCGCAGCCCCCCACCCGGCAGGTTTTGCCCTGGAGGGTAAACTCCACCGCCACCTGTTTGGGGTGGGTATCGGTGGTCATAATCCCTTCGGTGAAGGCGAGGCCCCCTTCCGACGTGGCCGAAAGCGCCGATGCGAGAGAGGGGGTTCCCTCCTCCACCGGTTCCAGCGGCAGCGGTTCCCCGATGACGCCGGTGGACGCCACCAGCACGTCATCCGTTGGAATCCCCAGGTAGTCCCCAGCGATGCGGCACATCCCTTCCGCCTTTTCCACCCCGTCGGCACAGCAGGTGTTGGCGATGCCGGAATTGACGATAACCGCCTGGGCATACCCGTTTTCGAGGTGGGCTTTGGTGACGCCCAGCGGAGCGCCCTTGACCTTATTCTGGGTGTAAACGGCCGCCGCCGGCACAGGCCCCGCCGCTGTCAGCAGGGAAAGGTCCTTTTTCTCTTTGTTCTTGCGGATGCCACAATGGACCCCCGCCGCCTGAAACCCTGCCGGAGCGGTTACCCCGCCCTCTACAAACGAATATCCTTCAAATTCTACCAGCATCGCTTCTCAATTCTCCTTATCTATTATTTTGCTGCCCTTATGGCAGCAACCAGAGGCCCTGCCTCTGGACTCCGCCAGGCTCCGCGCCTGGATGCGCCAGGACCCTAGCGGGCCCTGGACCCCATGTCCGACGCGGCCGCAGCTCCCGCGGGATAAAGATCAGGACTGCTCGACAGGCTCGCAGTCTTCGCAAAAGACTTGGCCGCGGGGTAAATTGGGCAAATAAGCTGAAAGGTTTCGGTATAAAATCTTTTTCCGCAGCGTTTCGGTTTACCTGCCGAACGTTTCGATTGTCCAGGTCTGTACCGAAGACCGTGAGCTTGTCGAACGGTCCGCCGGCTTAGGAGCAGGCCACCCACACCGCGTCGAATAGAAGTTTAGGGTCCAGCCCTTTTTAAAGGGCTGGCGGGTTCCAAGGGCAGGGCCCTTGGCCAGTCCAGGCGGGCAGCCTGGCAAAGTCCAGGGACTGCGTCCCTGGTTAAACGTTGAGGCCGTAGGTTTCGGGAGCGCCGGTCATCAGGTTAAAGCACTGGACGGCGGCGCCCGAAGCGCCCTTGCCGAGGTTATCGAAGAGGGCGGTCACCATCAGCCGGTCGGGGTTGCCGGTGACGTAAATTTTCATGCCGTCCCAGCCCTCGAAGAGGTTCCCGGAAAGATACCCCTTTTGTTCGCTCTCGGCGCCGAAGGGGGCGACGGTGACCAGCTTCTGCCCGGCGTAGTATTCGGCAAAGAAGCTGTGGAGGCTTTCGGGGGTCATCGCCTTGTTCAGCAGCCGCCCGTGGAAGGCCAGCACCACCGCCATCCCGGCGTAGTAATCCGACACCACCGGTGTAAAGCAGGGGGGCGACTGGAACCCGACGATTTTGGTCACCTCCGGCAGGTGCTTGTGGGCCTGGGTCAGGCCGTAAGCCCTGGGGGCGTCAAAGGTTGCCGGACGGGTTTCCCCCTCGTACTCGGCGATCATCTTTTTCCCGCCGCCGGAGTAGCCGGTCAACGAAAAGGCGGTCACCGGATAATCCGCCGGGAGGATGCCTGCCTTCACCATCGGGTAAAGGACCGCCACCATCCCGGAGGCGTGGCAGCCGGGCACCGCGATCCGGTTGCCGCCCACAATCCCCTCTTTAAAGGCGGGGGACAGTTCCGGGAAACCGTACTGCCAGCCGGGGCTGGTCCGGTGAGCGGTGGAGGCGTCGATCAGCTTAACCCCATCTCCGACGGCGTCGGCAATCTCCCGGGCGGCGTCGTCCGGCAGGCAGAGGAAGGTGACATCCGACGCGTGAATCACCTCAATCCGGGCATTTAAATCCTTGCGCTTTTCCTCGGGGAGGGTGAGCAGTTCCACATCCTCCCGGGCGGCCATCCGCTCGACAATCCGAAGCCCCGTCGTTCCGGCGCTTCCATCAATAAAGACCTTTGTTTTCAATCCAATCCCTCTTCCGCAAAAATCTTTTTGAGCTTTTCCAGCTGCCCTTTGACCAGTTCCTCTGCCGGGCCGCCGTAGGAGCGGCGGTTCATCGCGCAGGCCTTTAAATCAATCGCGTCAAAAATATCCTTCTCAAATACCTCGGAAAACCGCTTGTAGATATGCAGCGGCAGGTTATCCAGGGTCAGCCCTTTCCCGACACAGTAGCCCACCAGCTCGCCGGTGATCTTGTAGGCGTCCCGGAAGGGCACCCCTTTTTTGGTCAGGTAGTCGGCGCAATCGGTGGCGTTGATAAACCCTTTGGCGGCGGCGGCCCGCATATTGTCTTCCAGTACCCGGGTGGTGCGGAGCATCGGGGCGAAGGTGGACAGGCAGAGCTTCACGATGTCGATGGCGTCGAAGACCGCCTCCTTGTCCTCCTGCATATCCTTATTGTAGGCCAGCGGCAGCGACTTCATCATCGACAGCAGGGTCATCAAATCCCCGTACACCCGCCCGGTCTTACCCCGGACCAGTTCGGCCACGTCGGGGTTTTTCTTCTGGGGCATGATCGAGGAACCGGTGGCGAAGGCGTCATCCAGCTCGAGGAATTTAAACTCCCAGCTGCACCAGAGAATCACCTCTTCCGAAAGCCTAGAAAGGTGCATCATCAAAATTGACAGGGCCGAGGTGAGTTCGATGCAGAAATCCCGGTCAGACACCCCGTCGAGGCTATTTTCGGTGGGGCCATTAAAGCCGAGGAGCTCCGCGGTCATCTGCCGGTCAATGGGGTAGGTGGTGCCCGCCAGCGCCCCGCATCCGAGGGGGCACTCGTTCATCCGCTTCTGGGTGTCCTTCAGCCGCCCCAAGTCCCGGGCGAACATCCAGCCGTAAGCGGCGAGATGATGGGCAAAGGTGACCGGCTGGGCCCGCTGGAGGTGGGTATAACCCGGCATGACAGCGGCGGTGTGTTCCGACGCCACCTCTGCCACCACCCGTCCAAGGACCCGCAGCAGGCCGCAGATCTCGTCGATCTCCTCCCGGAGGTAGAGTCTGAGGTCCACCGCCACCTGGTCGTTGCGGCTGCGGGCGGTGTGGAGCCGCTTGCCGGGGTCGCCGATGCGGGAAGTCAGTTCCGCCTCCACAAACATATGAATATCCTCAGCCGTTGGGTCAAACTGCAGCTTCCCGGAATCCAGGTCGGAGAGAATCCCCTCCAGTCCCGCCCGGATGGCCGCCGCGTCTTCGGCGGAGATAATCCCTTTCGCCCCCAGCATCGCCGCGTGGGCCATCGACCCTCGGATGTCCTGCCGGTACATCCGGGCGTCAAAAGAGATCGAGGAGTTAAAATCGTTTACCCCCGGGTCGGTCTCTTTGGAAAACCGCCCGGCCCACATTTTTGCCATCTTTACCCATCCTTCTTTTTTCCTGTCCGACGCGGCCGTGTCCCCCGCTCA
Organism: uncultured Clostridia bacterium; assembly: GCA_944387995.1. Taxonomy (GTDB): domain Bacteria; phylum Bacillota; class Clostridia; order Oscillospirales; family Ruminococcaceae; genus Faecivivens. The sequence goes on from CALXHB010000070.1 coordinate 8,595, forward strand.
AAGCGGTTCGGACTGCTCGTCAAGCTCGCAGTCTTCGAGAAAGACCTGGCCGCGGATACATTGGGCAAATAAGCTGATACGTTTCAGCCATTTTCCTTATTTACACATTTCTTCCCAATCTAGGAACCCTGTCCCTGGACTCTGCCAGGCTCCCCGCCTGGACTGGCCAGAGGCCCTGCCTCTGGACTCCGCCAAGGGCCCTGCCCTTGGAACCCGCCAGCCCTTTAAAAAGGGCTGGACCCTAAATTTCCTTGTCCGACGCGGCCGTGTCCCCCGCTCAAAGCGGTTCGGACTGCTCGTCAAGCTCGCAGTCTTCGCAAAAGACCTGGCCGCGGATACATTGGGCAAATAAACCGAAAGGTTTAAACCTTTGTTTCTTCTGAGACCTTTCGGTTTAAAATCCCAACGCATCGAGGGTCCAAGTCTGTTTCAAAGGCTGTCTGCCGATGATTTCACGGATTCTATAAAAGGTACAACCTGCGAAAAACCGTGGTTTCATGCTTACATGAAATGCGGGCCAGACTGGCCGGCCCGCAAGCGGTTTTTCTGGCAGTGAAATTACTTTCCTCTCTTTTCGTCAAGCATAGCCTTAACCTGGATGGGAAGGCCGAAGAGGTTGATGAATCCACCGGCATCCTGCTGGTTATAGACATGGTCTTCCGAGAAGGTCGCGACTTCCTCATCGTAGAGGGTGTAGGGAGAGGTGACGCCAGCGTTGATGATGTTGCCCTTGTAGAGCTTCAGTTTGACATCGCCGGTGACGGTCTCGGAGGTCTTGTCCACGAAGGCAGAGAGGGCTTCCCGCAGGGGGGTAAACCACTGGCCGTTGTAGACGAGGTCGGCGAATTTCAGGGCAACCATCTCTTTATAGTGCTGGGTTTCCTTGTCCAGACAGATGGTCTCCAGCACCTCGTGGGCGTGGTAGAGGATGGTGCCGCCGGGGGTTTCATAGACCCCTCTGGACTTCATGCCGACCAGCCGGTTTTCCACCAGGTCTGCCAGACCGATGCCGTTTTCGCCGCCGATCTTGTTGAGGGTCTTAATCAGGGTAACACCGTCCATCTCTTTGCCGTCGAGGGCGGTGGGGATGCCTTTTTCAAAGTGCAGGGTGATGTAGGTGGGGGTGTCGGGCGCCATCTCGGGGGAGACGCCCAGTTCCAGGAACCCGGGCTTGTTGTACTGGGGTTCGTTGGCGGGGTCTTCCAGGTCGAGGCCCTCGTGGGAGAGGTGCCAGAGGTTCATATCCTTGGAGTAGTTGGTTTCCCGGTTGATTTTCAGCGGGATTTTGTGGGCCTCAGCGTAGTCGATTTCCTCGTCTCTGGACTTGATGTCCCAAATCCGCCAGGGGGCGATGATCTTCATCTCGGGGGCGAAGGCCTTAATGGTCAGCTCAAACCGCACCTGGTCGTTGCCCTTGCCGGTGCAGCCGTGGCAGATGGCGTCGGCGCCCTCGGCCTTGGCGATCTCCACAATCCGTTTGGCGATGACCGGTCTTGCGAAGGAGGTGCCCAGCAGGTAGCGTTTTTCATAAACCGCCCCAGCCTTGAGGGTCGGGAAAACGAAATCGTTGACGAACTCCTGCTGAAGGTCTTCGATGTAGAGCTTGGACGCGCCGGAAGCTTTGGCTCTCTCTTCCAGGCCCTCCAGCTCGGCGTCCTGGCCGACGTTGCCGGAAACGCAGATAACCTCGCAGTTATCGTAATTTTCCTTCAGCCAGGGAATGATGATCGAAGTATCCAGACCGCCCGAGTAGGCCAGTACGACTTTTTTGATTTTATCCATGAAAAACGCTTCCTTTCTGTATCGGGGTGCAACCCCTGGAAAAATCTGGCTTGTGAGTATTATTATACACCTCAATTGGAAAAAAGCAAGGGATTTTTGCATGAAATCCATTTTATTTGAATATTTCGTATTTTTATACAAATATCACGGTCGAATTCTAGGGAAAGAGCACGGGAATCAAAAAAGCAGCCCTGTTTATACAGAGCTGCCAAGAAGGTTGAAAAAGTCCTTACGCATTGGATGGTCGCTGCGCGACGGGTAACCTTCGGAGTGATAAACTGTGAAAAGCAGGCTTTCACTATAAATCCGCGCCTGGCAAAGGGCCTTGCCCTCTGCACACCCACGATTTTTTGAAAAAAATCGAGTAAAACTTTTTTGATTGGCCCCCCGTGAGCTGGAGACTTTGGAGTCAGCGCCGATGATTTCCCTATTGCACATCGACCAGCTTTTTTAAAGTATCACCGGAAGCTCCTTTTCCAGCCGGACCCCCTCTTCATCCACCGCGCACCGCCAGGCGATCACCTGGACCCCGGCGTTTTTCGCCTCTCTTAAAGCGGCTGCAAACTCCGGCCGGTCGGGG
>CALXHB010000071.1 GCA_944387995.1 uncultured Clostridia bacterium
CTACCAGCCGTTCAATCGGCTCGCAGCGTTTGCCGTCGATGTCCTTGAACATTGCGTGGGGGGTGCTGACCTGGAATTCGTAGCCTTCCCGGCGCATCGTTTCGATCAGGATGGACAGGTGCATTTCGCCGCGCCCAGCCACCAGGAAGGTATCGGCGGAATCGGTGTCGCTGACCCGCAGGGAGACGTCTTTAAGCAGCTCCCGCTGTAACCGGTCCCGAATCTGACGGGAGGTGACAAACTTGCCTTCCCGGCCGGCCAGAGGCGAGGTGTTGACGCCGAAGGTCATTTCGACGGTGGGCTGGCTGATCTTCTGGAAGGGGAGGGGTTCGACGCAGTCGGGGTCGCACATCGTCTCACCGATGGTGATGTTCTCGATGCCAGAGACGCAGACGATATCGCCGATGGTCGCCTGGTCGCAGGGAACCCGTTTCAGGCCGTCGAACTGGTAGAGGGTGACGACTTTTCCCTTATAGTGGGTGTCGGGGTTGTGGTAGTCGCAGATCATAACCTCCTGGCCGGTGTGGATGGTGCCGCGGGTAATCCGTCCGACGGCGATACGGCCGACATAAGCGTTATAGTCGATCGAGGAAACCATCAGCTGCAGCGGGCCCTCGGGGTCGCCCTGGGGCGGATCGATGTGTTCGAGAATCTTATCAAAGAGGGGCTTTAAGTCGGTGCCCTTCTGCTCGGGGGAGTAGGAAGCGATGCCTTCACGGCCAGAGCAGTAGATAACCGGCGAGTCCAGCTGTTCCTCGGTGGCATTCAGGTCCAGCAGCAGTTCGAGGACCTCTTCCTCGATCTCGTATAGACGGGCGTCGGGACGGTCGATCTTGTTGACGACGACGATGATCTTGTGGCCCAGTTCCATCGCCTTCTGGAGGACGAACCGGGTCTGGGGCATACAGCCTTCAAAGGCGTCGACCAGCAGCAGGATGCCGTCCACCATCTTCAGAATCCGTTCGACCTCACCGCCGAAGTCCGCGTGACCGGGGGTGTCGATGACGTTGATTTTAACGCCGTTGTACTCAATGGCGGTGTTTTTTGTTTTTATTGTGATGCCGCGTTCCCGTTCAAGGGCGTTGGAGTCCATGACACGGTCTTCCACTACCTGGTTTTCCCGGAAGGCGCCTCCCTGTTTGAGCATCTCGTTGAGCAGGGTGGTTTTGCCGTGGTCGACGTGGGCGACAATGGCAATATTCCGCAAATCGTTACGAATCATAAATAAATGTCCTCCTTCACTCACTTGGCCTGGAAACCGAATGGGGCTCCGGGCCGGTATCTATCTGTTTGCTTATTTATGGTAGGTGTTGCCGGCGTCGATCATAAATCCCCGGTAGATCTGTTCCAAAAGCATCACCCGCGCCAACTGGTGGGGAAAGGTCATTTTGGACATCGACAGTTTAAGCTGCCCCCGCCTTTTCACCGCCTCCGACAGGCCGTAGGAACCGCCTATGGCGAAGATAAGCCGGCTGACCCCGTCCACCGGCAGCTGCCGCAGACGCACAGCCAGTTCCTCCGAAGGAATTTCCTTTCCTTCTATGCACATCGGGATGAAATAGGCGTCCCGGGGGACTTTTGCCAGGATTTCCTCTCCCTCTTTTTCGATGCATCGGGCAATTTCCGCCTGGGAGGGGTTTTGGGGGAGCTTGTACTCGGGCAGCTCCACCATCTCTGGCCTGCAAAAGGCCGACAGCCGTTTGAGGTATTCGGCGCAGGCCTCCCGCCAGTGGCGTTCCCCCAGCTTGCCGACCGTAAGCAGCGTGACAGTAAGCATTAAAACTCCACCGCCTTTCCGCCGGTCGTCTTGGGGAGCACTTCCAGCCGGTAGTCCTTCCCGGCGGTGAGGCCCATGAACTGCAAATAACCGGTCACGGTGTCCTCGGCCAGGTGGGGGAGGTTGTTGTGCTCGCTTAAATGCCCCAGAGAGAAGGAGCGGCATCCTTCCCGCAGCAGTTTTCCCACCGCTTCGGCACACTGGCTGTTGGACAGGTGGCCGGAGGGGGAACTGATCCGCTCCTTTAAGAAGCGGGGGTAGGGGCCTGTCCGGAGCATCTCTTCATCGTAGTTGGACTCGATGAGGATGTGGCCGCAGCCGGAGAGGGTCTCGAGAATCAACTCGGACATATACCCGAGGTCGGTACAGACTCCGGCCACTCCGCCGTCAGGGGTCTCGACCCGGTAGCAGACGCTGCCGGGGGAGTCGTGGGAGGTAGGGGCCGCCACGACGGTAAAGCCGCCGATGACCGTCTCCCGCCGGATGATGTGCAGGTCCTCCTCGCCGGTGAGCCGTCCGGTATCCAACATCCGCCGCAGCGTCCCTTCGCTGCCGTATATGGGGACGTGGTACCGGTCGGCGATCACCTTGAGGCCCTTGACGTGGTCGGAATGTTCGTGGGTGATAAAGATGCCCTTTACCGCCTCCGGCCCCAGCCCCTGGAGCGCCAGCCATTTGGAAAAGTTCCGGATTCCGGCGCCGGCGTCAAACAGAAGCCCTTCGGTCCGGCTGCCAATGTAGGTGGCGTTGCCGCTCGACGAGCTGCAGAGGTTGTAAAAGAGGGCCATTTGCGATACTCCTTTGGGGTCGGGTCAGTGCGGGTAAAGGCGAAAGTTAAAGGGCAGAAAAAACGCTGCTTGGCTAAAAGCGGCAGCGTTTCGAGTTCTGTACATAGGGGATTTGCAGACGGATTGGGGTTTCAAAGCCTTTATCAGGCCTGTTTCTGGATATATCCGTCGGGGATGACGACCTTTTTAATGTCGGCACCCAGGGCTTTGAGCTTCCGCTCAATCCCTTCGTATCCCCGTTCGATATAATGGATGTTTTCGATTTCGGTGACACCATCGGCAGCCAGCCCGGCAATAATCATCGCCGCTCCGGCCCGGAGGTCGTTGGCCTTGACCGGCGCTCCTTTGAGCTTGCCGGTGCCTTCGACGACGGCGACCTTGCCGTCCACCGAGATATCCGCTCCCATCCGCCGCAGCTCATCCACATATTTAAACCGGTTGTCAAAGATATCCTCGGTGACAATCGAAGTCCCGCTGGCCAGGGTCAGCAGGGTGGTGATCTGAGGCTGGAGGTCGGTGGGAAAGCCGGGGTGGGGCATCGTCTTGACGCTGGTCTTGCGCAGGACGCCGGTACCGGTTACCCGGATGGCGTCGTCATATTCCACCACTTTGACCCCGATCTTCTGGAGTTTGGCGGTGACCGCTTCCAGGTGCTTGGGGATGACGCCGCGGATTAAGATGTCTCCGTTGGTGGCGGCGGCGATAATCATAAAGGTACCCGCCTCAATCTGGTCGGGAATGATCGAATATTCGCAGCCGTGCAGGTGTTCAACCCCGCGGATTTTGATGACATCGGTGCCGGCACCCATGATGTCGGCGCCCATCGAGTTTAAGAAGTTGGCCACATCGACGATATGGGGCTCCTTGGCGGCGTTTTCAATGATGGTAAGGCCTTTTGCTTTACAGGCCGCCAGCATGACGTTGATCGTCCCGCCGACCGTCACCACGTCAAAATAGATGTGGGCGCCGGTGAGCTGATGTGCGGTCAGCCGGACCATTCCGTAGTCCACCGAAATATCGGCTCCCAGAGTCTGGAAGCCTTTCAGATGTTGGTCAATGGGACGGGCTCCCAGGTCGCAGCCGCCAGGCATCGAAACGTTGGCGTGGCCAACCTTGCCCAGCAGCGCCCCCATAAAATAGTAGGAAGCCCGCATATTTTTTCCCAGCTCATACTCCACCGTATCCGAGTGGATATGGCGGGGGTCGATGCGAATGGTGGATTTGCCCGTCTGTTTGACCTCAGCGCCGAGGCGTCTCAAAATCTTGATGGCGCAGTCGATATCGCTGATGTCCGGGACATTGTCTATAATACATGGTTCGTCGGAAAGAAGGGCGGCGGGCAGGATGGCGACGGCGGAATTTTTCGCCGCGCTGATGGTAACTTCACCCTGTAAACGTTTGCCGCCTCTGATAACATACTTTTCCAAAGCGACACCCCTTTAATCTTTTTCAGTTAGCCGGCATGGCCTCCGCGCCTGGCGCGGCAGAGCTATTTCCCTGGGCTCTATGAAAGCGGACCGGCAAGCTGCCGCCCGGTTCCCGTCAGATTGTGGGCCTTGGGGCAGCGGGGAGTGGTTGTCGGGCACTCCCCGGCAATCATCCTTATTTTTAACATTACTAGTATAGCACAACATTCCCGGCTTGAAAAGTTATTTTTGCCATTTTCCGCGAAAAAACCGCCGAAGCTAAAGGCGTAAAACTGTCAGCAATCCACAATCTTCCGGAGGAAAAGCCCTTTCCGCCGGGGTCCAAAGGGGGAATATGGGAAAGAAATGTAGATAATTTAGACAAAAATAGGACAAAAATTTCAGCGTGATTTCTCTGCCGGATTTCTCCCCAAAGTCCCTAGTTTGCCGGTGAGGGAGAGGGGAAAAGTGGAAAAGCTTCCGGGGGAAAGCGGTGGAAATAGGGGAAAAACCGGAGAAAATGTCCGTATCCCAAACACAGGCGCAACTCTTTATATCATGAAACTGCCCTTGCCGGCAAGGGGAAAAAGCAATAATTTTAGCGGGAAATTTTTGGTAAACCCGCCTCTTCTTTTCCCCTTTTCAAAGTTTTCCCCAATGGTTTTTCCCACTTGACAATTGACGCTCCGCCGTCCTATAATAGACACAGCTGCATGAATTTCCACTATATCTAGTGGATAAGAGAATATTTACCTACAAAATATCTTGACGAGGGATGAGGAACATGATCACCAGGATTAAAAAGCGGGACGGCCGGACCGACGTGTTCAATGTGGAAAAAATAGCGAAGGGCATCTTCCGGGCGGCCCAGAGCGTCGGCGGGAGCGACTATGAGACCGCCTACCAGCTGGCCGAGGATGCGGCGGCGCTTTTGGAGTCGCGGGTCGGTTCCGGAGCGGTTCCCGACGTCGACCAGGTCCAGGACGCGGTCGAGAAGGTTCTGGTGGAGAAGGGTCACGCCGCCACCGCCAAGAGTTATATCCTCTGCAGGGCCGACCGCAGCCGGGTGCGGGAGATGGACTCCAGCCTGATGCGGATTTATGAAGGCCTCACCTTCCAGCCGGCTTCCGAGAGCGACCTTCAGCGGGAGAACGCCAACATTGACGCCGACACCGCCATGGGGACGATGCTCAAGTACGGCAGCGAAGGGGCGAAGAAGTTTAACCAGCTGTTCGTCTTAAAGCCGGAGCACGCCAAGGCCCATATCGACGGGGACATCCACATCCACGACCTGGATTTTCTGACCCTGACCACCACCTGCACCCAGATTGACCTCCATAAGCTGTTCACCGGCGGTTTCTCCACCGGCCACGGTTTTCTGCGGGAGCCCCAGGACATCGCTTCCTACTCGGCCCTCTGCTGCATTGCGATTCAGGCCAACCAGAACGACCAGCACGGCGGCCAGAGCATACCCTGCTTTGACTATTACCTGTCGGACGGTGTCCGCAAGACCTATAAAAAGCGGTATATCCAAAACCTCGTAAAGGCGGCGGATTTCCTGGCGCCGGAACTGGAAGAGGGTCTTGGGGACAAGGTGAAGGCCTGCTGGACCGATTCTCTCTGCCCGACGCTGGCGGATAACGGATATGAGGCGGCGGAAAAAGAGCTGCTGCTGTCGATGGGATTACCCGAGGACACCGTCACCCGGATGCAGGAGTTTGCCAAACGGGAGGCGGAGAAGGAGACCGACCGGGCTACCTATCAGGCAATGGAAGCGCTGGTTCACAACCTCAACACGATGAACTCCCGGGCTGGCAGCCAGGTGCCCTTCTCCTCCATAAACTACGGCACCGACACCTCCCCCGAAGGGCGGATGGTGGTCAAAAACGTCCTTTTGGCCACCGAAGCGGGCCTGGGGGCCGGGGAGACCCCGATCTTCCCGATTCAGATCTTTAAGGTCAAAGAGGGGATTAACTTCAACCCCGGGGAGCCCAACTACGACCTGTTTAAGCTGGCCTGCCGGGTATCGGCCAAGCGGCTGTTCCCGAACTTCTCCTTCCTGGACGCTCCTTTCAACCTTCAGTATTACAAACCGGGTCACCCGGAGACCGAGTGCGCCTACATGGGCTGCCGGACCCGGGTCATGGCCAACCGTTATGACCCCAATAACGAGGTGGTCACCGGGCGGGGCAACCTCTCCTTTACTTCTGTAAACCTGCCCCGGCTGGCCATCAACGCCCATGGGGACGTGGACCTCTTTTTTAAGAACCTCGATAAGATGATCGACCTAGTGATTGAACAGCTGCTGGACCGGCTGAAAATTCAGTCCCGCAAAAAGGTCCGCAACTATCCGATGCTGATGGGCCAGGGGGTCTGGATTGGTTCGGAGAAACTGGGCAAGGACGACGAAGTGGGCGAAGTTCTCAAGCACGGGAGCCTAACACTCGGGTTTATCGGCCTGGCCGAGTGCCTGAAGGCCCTGACCGGCTTCCACCACGGCGAGTCGGAGGAATCCCAGAAGCTGGGTCTCAAGATCGTCTCCCATATGCGGGACCGGATGGACCAGGCGGGGAACCTGACCGGTTTAAACTTTACGCTGATTGCGACCCCGGCCGAAGGGCTGTCGGGGGTCTTTGTCCGCCAGGACCAGGAGCTCTTTGGGAAAATTCCCGGCATCACCGATCGGGAATACTACACCAACTCCTTCCATATCCCCGTTTATTATGAGATTTCGGCCTTTGATAAACTGCGGCTGGAGGCCCCTTATCACGCCCTCACCAACGGCGGCCACATCTCCTATATCGAACTGGACGGCGACCCCACCCAGAACCTGCCGGCCTTTGAAGCGGTTATCCGGTATATGAAGGAAATTGGCATCGGCTACGGTTCGATCAACCACCCGGTGGACCGGGACCCGGTCTGTGGCTTCACCGGCATCATCGCCAACGAGTGCCCCCACTGCCATCGCCGGGAGGACCGGGGGGAGACCGGTTCCGAGCGGATGAAGCGGATTACCTTGAAGGGCAAAAAGGTAGGATAACTGAAACGGCATCCAACCAACAGGCATCCCAGACCCTTGCCTGTATGCGCGAAGGAGATTGAAATGGAAGAACCATTTTTACAGATTGCCGGCATCATCCGGGAGTCGATTGTAGACGGACCGGGTATCCGGTTTACCGTCTTTTGTCAGGGCTGTCCCCACCATTGTCCCGGCTGCCACAACCCCCAAACCCACCCCTTTACTGGTGGGCAGAAGGTGAGTGTCAGCCGGTTGGTGGAAGAGATGAAGAAAAACCCGCTGCTGCAAGGGGCCACCTTCTCGGGAGGGGAGCCCTTCTGCCAGGCGGGCGGGTATGCGGCCCTGGCCGACGCGGTTCACGGGATGGGCAAGGATGTCTTCTGCTACTCCGGCTGGACGCTGGAGGAGCTGTGGGAGAAGGCCAAAACCGAACCGGACGTCGGGAAGCTGCTTCAGAAGATCGACTATCTGGTGGATGGGCGGTTTGTCCTCGCCGAGCGGGACTTGACCCTCCAGTTCCGGGGGAGCCGCAACCAGCGTCTGCTGGATATGAAAAAGAGCCGGGCGGCCGGGAAGGCTGTACTGGCAGAGCTTTAAATAAAATGAAACAGCCACCGGAGAAGGTTTTCTCTCCGATGGCTGTTGTGGTTTATGTAGGGATGATTGGTTTGCCGGAGCTGTGCGGAGGCAAGCCGTGTCGCATCCCGTTCGAGTCCCCCGTGCTGATCTTGTTAAATAAAGAAGCTCCTGTCTCTTAGAAACAGGAGCTTCTTTATTTGGCGCGCCACGGGGGACTCGAACCCTCGACCTTTTGATTCGTAGTCAAACACTCTATCCAGCTGAGCTAGTGGCGCAGAGGTTGCCGCGCTTTCGTGACAACACTAATATATTATCACGGAGTGCGACAATTGTCAAGGGGTTTTTCCATTTTTTTCGAAAAAAATCTGTACTCTTACGGGCGGAGCAGATGGAATACCCCGCCCATTTTTTCCTTTTACACCTGCTCGCACCAGATGAGCACTTCGCCGGTGATGCCGGTGGGGGAGACAGGAGGATTGCCCCCCAGGCTGGGACGGCCGCTGTCATCCATTGCCTTCATCTTCCGTTCGAGGGTGGTAGCCACCTCGATGACCAGAGTGTTTTCCCCTTCTTTTGCGGCGGCGGAAATATCGTACCGATAGGGCGGGGCAATCCGGGTGCCGATATGGACGCCGTTTAACCACACCTCTGCGGCCTCGTAGCAGTCGCCGATGGACAGTTCTTTGGCGCCTGCCGGAAGTTCAATGGTCGTCTCATACCGGTAGTAGCCGGAGAAGTCGGGGTATACCCGTCCCATATTCAGCGGGGACTCGATTTCCAGCGGATCGTGGAAATGGGGGTATTCCTTCGACTGGGCGCGGCTGACGGTGAACCCTTCTACGGAGATGGGGGCGAGGTTTTGGTAATCCGCTTTTAAGGCGTCTCCCTCTTCGGCCGAGAAGGTGATAATCTTCAGCTCCAGCGGCTGGATTTCCAGCGACAGACAGGTGGTTTCCCCTTTGGTTTTGCTTTCCACCGGACGGAGGCAGTTGTCCCGGGCGTCATAGACCGCCGGGAGGCCGGATGCGCGGACGGTGACCTGACCGGTAAAGGTTTTCCCGGGGTCTTCGTTTAGCATCAGCAGGGTGTCCCCGCCGCCGGCGAGGTCCCGATAGTGGTAGACGGTCAGCTGGGCAAAGTCGGGGGAGATGGTGACGTCTCGAGTGATGAATCCCGACAGAGTTTCGGCGATCTCGGATACCGGCACCGCTGTGCAGGCCTGGAGGATGGGGGTGAGGCGGGCGTTTTCTGCCTCGGTTCCGTCGCTTAAGCCCTCCGGCACCTTTTCGGTGAAGAGGACCGGGAAGCCGGCGGCGTCGGCTTTTTCGATAAACCGGGCGGCGGCAGTGGTCAGGTAGCGGCTGTAAGGAATGACGAGGGCCTGCACCGGACGGCCGCCAATCCAAAGGTCATTCACCTCCAGGTAGGCGTCATAGCTGTCCAGATCGGCCAGCAGATCGGTGGGGATGATGTCGAAGTCGATTTGATGCTGGATCAGCTCCCGGCAGACCACCTTTTCCGACTGGTAGTCCCCGGCCCATTCGCTTTCGCCGTAGTAGAGGACGGCTACGTCCGGCAGCGAGATGCCGCCGCTAATCAGATGGCAGACCCGGTTCATATACCGAATCAGCTCTCCAAAGGCCCGGTATTGGGGGTTCTCCCCGTGGGCGTAGAAATGGGGCGGGCAGTCGGGGTCGGGAAAGGCTTTGGGGGAGAAGGCATGGGGAACATAGTGGTTGATGCCCCGAACCAGGAAATGGTCGGCCATATACTTCATCGTCCGCACGCCGGTGGCCCAACCGGTGGCGCCGAAGTTTTCGCACATCGCCCGGCCGTCCTTGCGGGGGTCAATGTGGGCGTGGGAAGAGCCCAGTTTCCCCAGCTCGTAGTGATAGAATTCCCCATCGCCGGGTTTGGCAAATCCTTTAGGCCGGATGGAGTCGCCGCCGCCGATAATCACCTGGCCGCCGATGTTGTCGATGCCTGCCATATGCTGGCCGGCGAGGCTGCGGAAATAGTGGCCCATGCTGGCGCCAAGGCGGGTATGGGCGCCGTTGTCCTCGACGATGTGGCCAATGTACTGCACCCCGTGGGCGGCGCACCAGTCGCCCAGCTGGAAGGAGAAACATCTTTCCACCAGCCGGGTCACGCTGTCCATATACCCCACCCGGACTTTTGCGTCTTCTCGGCCATGGTCGGCGTCCTGCCAGAGGATGGGAAGGAGGTTTTTCCAGTTGTCGCCCAGCCGTTCTCTTAACATATCCGGCATATACCGGCTCCAGGGGAGGGGCATGTCCTTGTGCCCGACCCGTTCGTCAAAGTCATAGCCGACGGCGTTGCCGATGCAGGGTTCGTCCGAGAAAAATCCGGCGATGACGTTGCCGAAGAGGTCCTTATAATGGGCGTAGTGGGGCTCATAGACCGCTTCAATCTGGAGGGCGCAGGAGGCGTCGTCCAGCATGTTGATATAATCCTCCCGTCCGCCGCCGTCATGGGTCAGGTAGAGGGCGAAGATCCTCCAGTAGCCTTCCGGCACCGTCCAGTAGAGTTTGCCATTTTTCACCTGGCCGGTCAGATCGATCCAGTCGGTCATGGTATTTTCGGGGCCGACCCGCCAGGCCACCAGGTGGAAGAGGCGGTTATCGTGAAACTTTTTGGCCTCCCGCTGGTTAAAGATGCTGAAGGTCGGCAGTTCAAAGGGATGGATGAGCTTGTCGACATCGAGCTCCACCTCTCCCTTTGGTCCGCAGATATCGGTCTGGGAGAAGCGGAGGTATTCCTTGCGCAGGGAGATGTCGGCATTGTCCACCGCCCCGGCGGCAAATCCGGTGGGGAAGTGGGCGTCGTCCAGAATCCAGACCTTCATGCCTTTTTTCCCCGCCTCGTCCAGCAGGATGTCCAGGTCGTGCCACCAGCCGGGACCGGCAAAGTCGGGATGGGGGCGGGCTTCCAGGCAGACCGCTCCGCAGCCGGCGTCATGGATGACGCCGATGTATTCCCGCAGGGTTTGTTCGTCCTCGCCGTGCTGCCACATAAAGGGGAAGATGTAGTTTTCCCCCTTGCCCTTTAGCAGTTCCTCAATGCGCGTGTTTTTCATTTTTTCCTTCCTTTCTGTTTGCGTAAAATTCAAGATACTGTTTTCATCATACCATATAGGACGAAAATTTTCCAGTATAAAGGAGAAAAATTGTGAAAAATATATGGTCCTTTTCGCCATATATTGACAAAATATCCCATCTGCGGTATACTGACCCATGGACATAAAAACAGGGGCGCGGCTTTCCCAAAGGAGAGTTGCTGAGACCCGAAAGGGGACCCTTTAACCTGATCCGGATCATGCCGGCGTAGGGAGTTTTTAACATCTGGAAAATCAATTTGTTAAAAGCTTTTGGCGCCTGCGTTTATGCGTAGGCGCTTATTTTTATGTATCTTTTTTATTTTATAGGAGGGCTTAAGTTATGAGCCAATCGTTTTCCCGCACCCGTACCCTCGTCGAATGTGCCTTGCTGATCGCGGTCGGCATTGTGCTGAGCAAGATCACCCTTTTCTCGATGCCCTACGGAGGCAGTGTCACCCTGTTATCCTCCCTGCCGTTTATGATTATTTCCTTCCGGCACGGGGTCAAATGGGGACTGCTGTCCGGTTTTGTCAACGGGCTGATCGGCATGCTGACCGGGTTTTACGCGCCGCCGTCCGGCACGATTCCCGCCTTTATCGGGGTTGTGCTGTTGGACTACCTGCTGGCGTTCACCGCTCTGGGCACCGCCGACCTGTTCGCGAAACCCTTTAAAAACCGGATGGTCGGGGTTGCAGTCGGCGTCATCTGCGCGTCGGTGTTGCGGCTGCTTTGCAGCTTCCTCTCCGGATGGCTGCTGTGGGGAAGCCTCCAGTCGGAGTACGAATGGGCGATTGGGCTGCCCACCTGGCTGTACAGCCTGATCTACAACGCCACCTACATGGTGCCTGAGATGCTGCTGACCGCTGTGGCAGCTGTTATCCTCTGCAAACTGATGCCTAAAGTTGTTAACCGGGTGTAATCGGGTAAAAAAGAAAAACCGGCGTCTTTTGGAGTGAAATCCGCTCCTGAAGACGCCGGTTTTTTATGTTACGGCAGCAGCTGTGCCCCGAAAGCTTTGGCGGTATAATGGCCGCCTTTTTCAAACTTCCGCAGCAGCTTTTCCATATTTTCTTCGCAGTGCTCCACCTCTCTGGAATAGTTCACCGTGAGGGTGCGCAAGCTCTCTTGGTTCAGCCCCTGGCCCAGAATCCGCAGGGAGAGGACGCTGAAGAGGATGAACTTCATCCTTGCCAGCAGCCTTCCGTCATAGGCCGCCTTGAGGAGATACCGGAAGACCAGCAGCTGGATGATCCGCCGCTCATACCCGGGGTCCAGCGGTGGGATTTTCGCTTCCGGGAGGGAGGCCTTTTCCAGCTTTGCCCGCCAGCTGTCCCGGAGAATCAACAGCTCCATCAGCTCCCCGGTGACCGTTTCGGCGCAGAGGGGCTTTGCCTTTTCCGAACGGGCCTTTTCCTTTTCCAGCTGGTGTAGGGGGTCAAAGTTTTCACAGAGGGCCTCAGCTTTTTCCGGCTCATCCTCCTGAATCCGGTGGTCGGCCTTGCGGCAGAGCCGGAGGGAGAGCATCAGTGCTTCATCCACATCCCCTTCCGCCGTCATCGAGAGGACCTTGTCCCGCACCGCCTTGACGGCGAAATACCGCCCGGCGTCCAGATCGTTGAGGTCCGGGAGGATTTCCGGATGGTTTTCTTCCGAAAAGCCCGGGAGGCTGGGGGTGGTCAGGATAATCTGGGCGGCTTCGGGGCAGGAGAGGGAAAGCCCCATCTCCCGGGTGCCGCCGAAGTCGTTGATAAACCGGGGATAGAGGTGACAGGTCCGGCAGAGCCCCTCTTCCCCGAGGGCCGCTTGGATATCGCAGAGGTTATGCTTATTGAGGAAGGGACAGCGGCCGTCCTCCTTGGGGGTGAAGATGCAGTCTCCCTCGTCCTCTCCCATCGAGGTGCGAATCCGTTCGCCCAGCGGCCCCGCCAGGGCACGGTAGCGCTTTTCGGCTTCCGGGTCGACGACCACCTCCCACCCGGCGCAGCAGGTGTCGGGACAGTCGGAGGCGATGCAGTGGAAGAGCGGGTAGTAATCAGGGGTTATGACTTTCATCGGACTCATCCTTTCGGGGGTTTAACAGCATATCCGCCAGCCGGGCCTGGAGGCGGGAAAAATTCTCCTCCAATTGGGGGAGAAAGGGCTTATCTATATCATACGCAAAATACAGGCTTTTTTCCATCTGCCGCAGGGCGACTTTCCGCCGGAGGGGGGTGAGAGGATGTTCCTCTAACCACTCCATCAGCTGGGTACAGACCTCCGCCCACCGGACATCGACCGGTTCCCGCTGCCGGATGCCGGAGGCCGTCAGAAACTGAGAGACGGTTTCGAGTCCGTTTGACCCACCGCAGCGGGTCTCCTGGAAAAAGTAGGAAACTTCTCCTCCCGGCAGGTCGATCGACTGCCCCAGCGGATAGAGGGCGCAGGCCAGCGGCCGGGCAGGGTGGACGGTGCAGCGGCTGTTATATAGGAAGGGACAGCTACCGGTGTCCGCACGGGGCTTGATGCGGAGAGCGGGGAAACCGGTGGAAGGGCTGGGGTAGCGGTCGCAGAATCCTGCGGCGAACACCTCCGGCGGCAGGCCAAGATGCCGGGAGAGCCGGAAAAGATCGTACCCCGAGAGCAGCAGGTCCCGCCGTCCCCGGCAGCAGCTGCCGCAGCCTTTGCAGCCGAGGGGCAGCCGGGCGTCGAGAGTGACCGGCGTATATTTTTTCTCAA
>CALXHB010000072.1 GCA_944387995.1 uncultured Clostridia bacterium
TCGACCGTTTTCTCCTCATCCGTCCACCAGCGCTCTTCCTCTTCCAAGGTGGGATAGGTATCGCCGGACCTGGCGTCAAAGGCAGCGGCAAAATCCTCTTCCGACGGATAGCGTTCGGTGAAGGAGAGGGGCTCTTCACCATCTACCATACGAACATCCCCATAGATATCGGCAAACGCCGAATCGGGATAAACGTCATAAATTTCATCGCACTGGCTTTTCATAACTTCGTACGCTTCCGACACACCCATTCCCTCGCAGACAGCACTCAGCTGCACCATCACCGTCTGATCTTCATACCGGTTGAGGGAAAGGGTCGAGCTGTCCGCTTCCAGCCCGTCCGGTATCAGTTCCGGACAGGGGGATTTGGAATATCCCACCGCGCTGGGGCTGGCCAGGTTCTCGTCCGGCAGGCCGAGGGCGGAAAGAGCCTCCGAAGGGGTTGCCGCACCGACAGCCGCTGCCATCCGCTCAGACAGTTCCGCCGGGGACAGCTGTTCCGACCTCTTCCCGCACCCTGCCAGCAGCAGGACGGTCAGCAGCACCGGCAGGCATTTGGTCAGTCGTTTAGACATTCCGGACACCTCCTGGTAAAAAACATAAAGCGTTTTTTTCAGTTTACCAGAACTCTGCCCAGATTGTCAATCGAAAACGAAAAGCCGCCCGCTTTTTCGGCGGACGGCTTCAAATCAAAATTTATTTCGCGACGATATTGACCAATTTTCCTTTGACGTAAAGTTCCTTGACAATCGTCTTGCCTTCGATGGCAGCGGCGATCTTCGGGTCCTGTTTCGCCAGCGCGATGGCGTCGGCCGCTTCAATGTCAGCTGGAACCTGGATGCGGGCGCGGACCTTGCCGGAAATCTGGACGGCAATTTCCACGGTGGCGTCGACACACTTGGCGGGGTCGTAGGTGACCCAGCTCTGGGAGGTGATCGGCGAACCGAAGCCCATCTCTTCAAACAGTTCCTCGGTGATGTGGGGCGCGAAGGGGTTGAGGAGGATGAGCAGGTCGCGGTATTCCTTCTTGTTGATGGAACCGGTGGCCTCGATCTCGTTTAAGAGGCTCATCATCGCGGCAATGGCGGTGTTGAACTTCAGGGTTTCGACGTCCTCAGACACCTTGCGGATGGTCTTGTTGAAGGAGATCTCCAGTTCGGGGCGGTAGCTGTCACCGTCGATGACGCAGCTCTGCAGCCGCCAGATGCGGTCGAGGAACCGTTTGCAGCCCCGGACCGAGTTCATGCTCCAGGGAGCAGCCGACTGGAAGTCGCCCATGAACATCTCGTACAGCCGGAGGGTGTCGGCGCCGTAATCCCGGACGATGTCGTCAGGGTTGGTGACGTTGCCGCGGGATTTACTCATCTTCTCGCCGTTTTCGCCGAGGACCATCCCGTGGGAAGTCCGTTTGAGGTAGGGTTCCTTGCAGGGGACAACGCCCTGGTCATAGAGAAACTTGTGCCAGAAGCGGGAGTAGAGCAGGTGTAGGGTGGTGTGTTCCATACCGCCGTTGTACCAGTCGACCGGCAGCCAGTAGTCCAGCGCCTCTTTGGAGGCCAGTTCCTTATCGTTGTGCGGGTCGGTGTAGCGGAGGAAGTACCAGGAAGAACCGGCCCACTGGGGCATGGTATCGGTTTCCCGCTTAGCAGGGCCGCCGCACTTGGGACAGGTGGTATTGACGAAGGAGTCGATCTTGGACAGAGGAGACTCGCCGTCTTCGGTGGGAGTATAGCTGTCCACCTCAGGCAGTCTCAGGGGCAGTTCGCTTTCGGGGATTGCCACATAGCCGCACTTGGGGCATTTGACAATCGGAATCGGCTCGCCCCAGTAACGCTGTCTCGCAAAGACCCAGTCACGAAGCTTGAAGTTGACCTTTCTTCTACCCTTGCCGGTCTTTTCCAGCCAGTCTTTGATGGCCTCTTTCGCTTCGTCGACGGTCATGCCGGTCATAAAGCCGGAGTTAACCATAACGCCGGTGGCACAGTCGGTAAAGGCTTCCTTCTCGATGTCGCCGCCCTTGACAACCTCCACCATCGGAATGCCGAACTTCTTGGCGAACTCCCAGTCGCGGGTATCGTGGGCCGGAACCGCCATGATGGCGCCGGTGCCGTAGCTGGTCAGGACGTAGTCGGAGATATAAATCGGGATTTCCTCGTTGTTGACGGGGTTAATGCCCTTGACGCCCTGGAGGCAGACGCCGGTCTTTTCCTTATTGATCTCGGTCCGTTCAAAGTCGGACTTCTTAGCGGCTTCCGCCTGGTAGACCTTGACCTCGTCCATGTTCTGGATGATGGAAGACCATTTTTCAATCATCGGGTGTTCCGGCGAGATGACCATATAGGTGGCGCCGAAGAGGGTATCCGGACGGGTGGTGTAGACGGTCAGGGTGTCGCCGGCGGTGGTGCTGAAATCCACCTCTGCGCCGGTAGAACGGCCAATCCAGTTGGCCTGGGCGGACTTAATCCGGTCGAGGTAGTTGACGTCCTTCAGATCGTCCAGCAGCCGCTGAGCATAAGCGGTGATCTTAAGCATCCACTGGCTCTTTTCCTTGTGGATAACCGGCGCGCCGCAGCGTTCGCAGACGCCGTTGACGACCTCTTCGTTGGCGAGGACGCATTTACAGCCGGTGCACCAGTTGACGTTCATCTCGCTCTTATAGGCGAGACCCGCTTTAAACATCTGGAGGAAAATCCACTGGGTCCATTTGTAGTAATCGGGGTCGGTGGTGTTCACTTCCCGGTCCCAATCAAAGGACAGGCCCAGGCTCTTCAGCTGTTCTTTAAAGTGGGCGACGTTTTTGCGGGTAACCTCCGCCGGATGGATGTGGTTTTTAATCGCAAAGTTCTCGGTCGGCAGGCCGAAGGCGTCCCAGCCCATCGGGAACAGGACGTTATACCCTTCCAGCCGGCGCTTACGGGCGATGATGTCCATTGCCGTATACGGACGGGGGTGTCCAACGTGGAGACCCTGACCAGAGGGGTAGGGAAATTCTACCAGCGGGTAAAATTTGGGCTTGCTGTAATCAATCTCCGCATGGAAGGTCTTACGGTCGTCCCAGATTTTCTGCCACTTTTTTTCGATTGTTTGGAAATCATATTGATTCATGTTCATTCATCCCTTTAAAACTAGGGCCGCAGCCCGAGATTTGCGATCTGTTAGTTTTTCTTTAACAGGTGGGAGATATCCACCTGCTCCCCGTCGGCCCACAGCCGTTCGAGGTTATAAAATTCCCGCGTTTCTCGCAGGAAGATGTGAATCACCACGGTCGAGTAGTCCAGCACAATCCAGTTTTCCGACCGGTAGCCCTCGGTGGAATGGGGTTTAATCCCCTTGAGGCCCAGCTGATACTCCACTTCGTCCGCCAGCATTTTGACCTGGGTGTTGCTGTTCCCGGCGGCGATGACAAAATAGTCGGCCAGGATGGTCAGGTCACCGATGCGGATGGCGCGGACGTCGTCCGCTTTTTTGCTGTCCAGAATCCGGACAACCTCTTCCATCAGTTCCTTAGGTTCCATAGTTTATTTCCTTTCTATCGGGTAACGGGTTTTTAAGCCGCATTGTCCTCTTGCTCCTCGTCGTCTCCCTCGAGAATATCGGTGACGGTGGCGGAGTTGTCGTCGTAGATGTCGGTGCTGTTGGCGATTTCCTCAATGCCCAGATTTTCCGCCGGCACCTTCTCAGAATAGGGGCGGAAGTGGTCGTTGAGCACCGCTGCCAGCTCTTCTTTATGGGCGCTCCAGATCGACTGGCCGTTATAAGCGGTGCCAGTCTGGCCGGGGATCATGTAGAAGCTCATATTGTCGGTATCCATCTTGAGGATTTCCTGTACCAGCGAGAGAGCAGTTCCCACCGAAAGGTCGGTGGTCACATTCTGCATGACAATCGACGCGAGACTGGTCAGCTCGGATGCCGACAACGTCTTCATCTCGCTCAGCATGGCCGCCAAAAACTGCCGCTGGGCATTGATGCGGCCGATGTCGCCGCCGGACCGGGAATGACGTTCCCGGACAAACTTTTCCGCCTCGATGCCCGAAAGGGTGTGGGTACCGGGGGTAAAGGTCACCCCTTCCAGGGTGAAGGTTTCGTCGATATCAATCGTAACCCCGCCGATGGCGTCGACGATGGCGATAAAACCATCCATGTCGACGGTGACATAGTGGTCAATCGGGATTAACATCCGGTCATAAATGACCTCCGCCACCCCGTCGATGCCGCTTAAGGCGTACACCGCGTTGATCTTACCGGTGGAAGAGACATTGGTCCCAACCCAGGTATCCCGGGGGATCTGCAGCGCCGAAACCGACCCGTTCTCCAGGTCGATCTGCACGACCATCAAAACGTCGGTCAGCTTACCGCGGCTGACACCAGCAGTGGCGTCGGTGGTGTTGTAGTCGATGCCGGCCACCAGGAAGTTGACAACCTGCCCAGCGTAGCTTGCCGGCGTTTTAATGTCCTCATCCAACGTCGCGGTGCCGCCCTGGACCGTCTCGCCCGCACTGTTGACCGATTCCTCAACTTCCGCCAGGGGCGTCCAGTTCATAACCGAAGTATACCCCGCCAGCAGCACCGAACCCACAATCAGAAGGATGGATATTACCAACAGGATGCTGTTTTTCCGCTCCATGGGCGGCTTTACCCTTTGTTTATCTTTCGCCATGCCAATTCCCTTTCCTGGTTAGTCTCCGTCCGGCGCCGCCCATTACCTTCCGGTTTTGACCCCCTGCCGGATCAGCTCGTCGTAGCAGGCGAGGGTATCCGGGTGGAGGACTCTTTCCTGTTGGACCAGGTCGGAAATCAGATATTCCGAACCGTACAAAACGCCTTCGTCCAACGACCGGTCAGCGATCTTCCGGGCTTTTTTGACGTCGGGATAATCCCGGTCGGCGCTGGTCAGGTCGGCGAGATACACCACCTTTTCCAGTTTCGACATCCCCGCCCGGCCGGTCGTATGGTAACGGACGGCGTTCAGCACATCGGGGTCGTCGATGCCGAGCTTCTCTTTCAGGTATGCCGCCCCGGCGATGGCGTGCCACAGCTGCGGGGCGCATAAATCCGCATATAATAGGATTATACCAGAATCCTCTATGAATTGCAACATCTCTTTCTGCTCGACATTTTTCATAATATCGTGCAGAAGCCCCGCAAGACGCGCTTTGGTGACGTCGGCGCCATTTTTCTCCGCCAGTTCTACCGCCCGCTCCATGACACAGTGGGAGTGTTTATAGCGGGAAGGTTTGAGCATCTTCTGAATCAGCTGGTCGTACTCTTCCCAAGGGATATTCTCCGGGTCCCACATACGGTTACCCTTCCTTTCTGTCGGTGTAAAGATGATGGGTTTTGATATAGTCTTCGACCTTCAGGGGAACCATCCCATCAAGAGAATCTCCCCGCCTGGCCGCCTCCCGCACGCCGGTGGAAGACATCGGCAGCGGCGGGAGCTTGAGCACCCGGGTCCCGGGAAACGCTTCCGCCGCCTTTAAAAGCAGCTGATATTCCCCATCGTCCCGAGCCGCAGCCAGAAGCCCCGCGTTTTGGAGAATCTCTTCCCAGTTGCGCCACTCTTTAAAGGAGCGGAGCATATCCCCGCCGATGATGAGAGTAAACCGGTCGCCGGGGTAGAGATCTTTCAGCTTCCGCAGGGTCAGATAGGTGTAGCTCCGCCCCTCGGCCTTCAGTTCCAGCTCACAGACCTCCGCCTT
>CALXHB010000073.1 GCA_944387995.1 uncultured Clostridia bacterium
CCTTTAAAACATCTACATCCACATCTGCACCGGAGGCCAGTACATCCTCCTCAGCATCCGACTCCTGGTCGCCGGTAAAGAGGAAGGAGGAGTCCCCGTAATCAAACCGGAGGACCAACGATTCATCGTTTAGGTTATCGTAGTCTTTGACCGGCCCCAAAACACTCAACTTGCCGCCGCAGATGGAAAAACTGTCCCCCGGATAGCCGTAAACCATCTCGGTTTCGGTGCTCTCCGCGGCGTCCAACAGGTCCAGGTAGGTGCGGGTGGTGGGAACCAGGCTGTCGGGCACATCCGGCAGCAGCAGTTTTCCCACTTTAGTCCCTTCCAGAACGGTGTCCATGCCGCCGATGTGGTCGGAATGGGGATGGGTGCCCACAGCCAGGTCGATCTTCTCAATTCCCGCGGCCATCAGATACCCCAGGACCTCGTCCCCCTGGTCATTTTCTCCGGCGTCGATCAGCACGCTTTGTCCGTTCCCTTCGATCAGCATCGAGTCTCCCTGGCCCACGTCGATAAAGTGTACCCGCACCTCACTTCCGGCCGGCGGGTCCAGCACCAGATCATCGGGGGTGGATGCCTCCGCCTGCTGAAAGGCCGACTGAACCGTCTGATATAGTTTTTCGGCCGAATCTTTTAAATCGTTCCAGCCGTCTGTCCAACCGGACCAGTGAAACCCATTGAACAGTACCACAATCAGATATGTAGCGAGCAGTACCCCCGCCGCCACAATCACCGACCAGTTAAACCCCTTCTTCCGGCGGGTGGACCGGCCGGAGCCCAGCGGTCTTGTCTTTCCGCCACTGCGGGCGGCGTAGGAGGTCTTCTTCTTTCTGCCAGACAACTCCACTCATCCTTTCCGGTTGCCGTTTACCCGGCCCTTTCTACTCTCCGGTGAGCCGGAGCGGCGGGCGGGTTTACCGGCAGGACGTCCGGTTTTGGGCCCATGGGAGGTCTTTCCGCCGGAAACCGGAGCGGCTTTTTTGGAACCATTACCCGACTTCCGTTCCTCCTGGAGAGGCGGAACCAGACAGTCCGGCCCATACCCGATCAAATCGCTCCGCCCGGCCATCTTTAAGCCCTTGACCACCAGACGGTGGTTCTGGGGGAGGAAGTATTGCAGCATCGCCCGCTGCATCGCCTTTTCCTCCTTGGTACGGGGGACAAAGACCGGCTCCAGCGTATAGGGGTTCATGCCAGTATAGAACATACAGGTGGAAACCGTACCGGGGGTCGGGTAAAAATCCTGCACCTGTTCCGGGTGCATATGATGTTCCTTTAAAAAGAGGGAAAGCTCCACTGCGTCCCGAAGGGTGCTTCCCGGGTGGGAAGACATCAGATAGGGCACCAGGTACTGTTTCTTGCCGATGGCTTTGGTGGAGGCGTAGAACCGTTTGGCGAACTCCCGATACACCTCGATGTGGGGCTTACCCATGCAGTCCAGCACGTCGGCGCTGCAATGTTCCGGCGCGACCTTCAGCTGGCCCGAAACATGGTAAGCTACCAGCTCGTCCAAAAATCCGTCATCCGGTCCCGCCAGGATATAGTCGTACCGGATACCCGAGCGGATGAACACCTTTTTCACCCCCGGCAGGGCCCGCAGCTGCCGCAGCATCCCGATATACTCGGTGTGGTCCACCTCCAGCGCCGGACAGGGGGTCGGCGCCAGACATTTCTTGCCGTTTTTGCAGAGTCCCTGAGTCAGCTGTTTGTGGCAGGAGGGATGGCGGAAGTTGGCGGTGGGGCCGCCGACGTCGTGGATGTAGCCCTTAAAGCCCGGCAGGGTGGTGAGGAGCTTAGCCTCTTTGAGCACCGATTCCACGCTTCGGACGGCAATCCGCCGGCCCTGGTGGAAGGCGATGGAGCAGAAGTTGCAGCCGCCAAAGCAGCCCCGGTTGTGGGTAATCGAGAACTCCACTTCCTGTAAGCCCGGCACGCCACCCAGCTCCTCATAGCTGGGGTGATAGGTGCGCATATAGGGCAGGTCATAGACCTTGTCCAGTTCCTCGGTGGTCAGCATCCGCATCGGTGGGTTCTGGACCAGCATCTTGTCCCCGTGCCGCTGGATAATCGTCCGCCCGGTCACCTCATCCTGGTTGTCCATCTGAATGCGGGTGGCCTTGCAGTAATTCTTCTTGTCCCGGGACACTACATCAAAGTCCGGGCACTGGACAGCTCCCCAGGGGGTCTCCTCCGGCGGGCAGAGGTAGCAGGTGCCCCGGATGTCCCGCATCTGATGGATGTCCTCACCATTGGCCAGGCGATGGACAATCTCCACCGTCTGCAATTCCCCCATCCCGAAGGAGAGAAGGTCGGCCTCGGTATCCACCAGGATGCTGGGGTGAACCTTGTCCTCCCAGTAATCATAGTGGGCAAACCGCCGCAGGGACGCTTCCAGCCCTCCGATGATGATCGGCATATCCGGCCCGTAAATCCGCCGCACCGCCCGGGAATAAACGGTCAAGGCCCGGTCGGGGCGCTTGCCAGGTTTGCCCCCGGCGGTGTAGGCGTCGTAGTTGCGGCGGGAAAGGGAAACAGAGTAATGGGCGACCATCGAGTCGATGTTGCCGGAGTTAATCATAAAGCCGTACTTGGGGCGGCCCAGGCGGGTGAAATCCCCGTCATTATGCCAGTCCGGCTGGGAGATAATCCCGACGGTAAACCCCTCCGCCTCAATAACCCGGGAGATGATCGCAGTCCCGAAGCTCGGGTGATCGACATAGGCGTCCCCGGTGATAATGACAAAGTCCAGCTGGCTGATACCAGCGGCGTTCATTTCATCCCGGGTGGTCGGCAAAAATCCGTGCAGTTTAGCCATCGTGGGGCCTCCTTTTGACGAACGCTCTTACAGCCCAAGGGGCTGAAGATAGAATAACGGTAATCTTAATGAAAGGGCGGATTAGGGGTTTTCCATCCGGTCCTTGATCTCCGCCCACTGGGACCGGGTGATTAAGAGCTCTCGGGGTTTGGAGCCGTCCTGGGGACCGACAATCCCCCGGTCTTCCAGCTCGTCCATCAGCCGCGCCGCCCGGGCGTACCCCACCTTCAGCCGCCGCTGGAGGTAGGAGGTGGAAGCTTGTCCCGCGTCCAGAACGACGTCGACCGCCTCCATAATCAGCGGGTCGGAGTCTCCGTCGGAGACATCTCCGCCGCCTTTTCCACCTTTGCCTTTGGTCTCGGCAGCAGCCCGCTGTTCCATATCTTCGATGATCTTCTGGTCGTACTGGACGGCCTCGGTCTGGTTATCCTTGATGAACTGGACGACGCTTTCCACCTCTTCGTCGCTGACAAAGCACCCCTGCACCCGCAGCGGCTTTTTGCCCACCGGTGCGTAGAGCATATCCCCGTGGCCCAACAGCTTTTCGGCGCCGCCGGTGTCGATAATCGTCCGGGAGTCAATCTGGGAGGAGACCGTCAGGGCGATACGGGAGGGGATGTTCGCTTTAATCAGCCCGGTAACAACGTCCACCGACGGCCGCTGGGTGGCGACAATCAGGTTGATTCCCGCCGCACGGCCCATCTGGGCAATCCGGCAGATGGCGTCCTCCACCTCATTGGGGGCGGCCATCATCAGGTCGGACAGCTCGTCGATGACCACGACGATGTAGGGCATATGCTCCAAAGGCTCCAACCCCTCCTGCTGTTCCCCGGCCGCCTGTTTTTCCACCAGCTTGTTATAGCCTCGGATGTCCCGGACCGCGTGTTCCGAGAAGGTGGCGTACCGTTTGAGCATCTCGTTGACCGCCCACCCCAGGGCGCCAGAGGCTTTGCGGGCGTCGGTGACCACCGGTACCAGCAGGTGGGGAATCCCGTTATAGATGACCATTTCGACCATCTTGGGGTCCACCATGATGAGCCGCAGATCTTTGGGTGCGAAACGGTAGAGCAAGCTAATGATAATCGAGTTGACACAGACCGACTTACCGGAACCGGTGGTGCCTGCGATCAGCATATGGGGCATGGCCGCGATGTCACCGATGGTGATCTGCCCGGCGATGTCCCGCCCAAAAGCAGCGGGAAGAGCGCCTTTGGCGTTTCTGAACTCGTCCGAGTCGATGACCTCCCGGATGGTGACGGTATCGGTCACCCGGTTGGGCACCTCGATGCCGACGGCGGACTTGTTGGGAATCGGCGCCTCAATCCGGACGCCTGCGGTGGCGAGATTTAAAGCGATGTCATCGGCCAGGCCGGTGATCTTGCTGATCTTAACGCCGGTGGAGGGCTGCAGCTCATACCGGGTGACGGTGGGTCCGCGAGTGATGTCCACAATACGGGTCTGCACCCCAAAGGACTTGAGGGTTTCCACCAGTTTAGAGGCGTTTTGCTTTAACTCCTCGCTCACATCCTCACTGTGGGGATTATGGGGAAGTTTTAACAGGCTGACCGGGGGCAGCCGGTAAGGGGGAGGAGCCGGCACTTCGGCAGCAGCCGGGATGTTCGTTTTTTCCGCTGGAACTGGGTCGGGAGCGGAAGCAGCAACCGTTTCAGCTGCCTCGCCCGGCTGGGAATCCGGCTCAAAGGGCAGGTCCACCGGAACAGCGGGCGCCTTGGGGGCGGACTCTTCCTTGCGGATGGCGGAGAAAGCCTCTCCCATCCGCTCCTCCAACCCTTCGGGAGCCGGAGGTTCGGGGAGATCTGGCTGGTCGCTTAGAATCTCGCCGATGGCTTCTCCCACACCGGCGGGGTTTTCCGAGGTCAGTTTGACAGAAGGTTCCGCCTCTGCGGCCGGAGCAGCCGCCTCCGCCGGATTTTCCACCACAATCTCCGCCTCTTCCGCCGGTTTATCGGTCGGAGCGGCCGGTTCCGGCTTCTTCTTGAAGGCGGCGATAATCGCGTCCAGATTGCTGGCGTCGGGGGTGGTATCCGGTTCAGGTTGGGCCACCGGCTCCTTCTTGAGCTTGGGAGGCCGGGTCGACTGGCCGTTTTCCTGCATCTTCTGAAGGGCTTCGTCTAAATCCTGGGCGGAGCTTTCCTTCTTGGCCTTGGCGTCAGCGGTTTTACGGGCGATATAGTCTTTCCGTTCCTGTTCCGCCGCGGCCTTTTCCTCTTCGGAGATGGCCACGTCGATGTTAAAGGAGGACTTTGCCTCCCGGCGGCGGGATTTAGGCGGAGTGGATTCTTCCAGCTCCGCCCGTTCGGCCATCCGCTCCCGTCTCAATTCTTCCCGTTCGGCATAGTTTTCCCGCAGCTGTTTAACCGGCCGGGTAAAGCCGCTGAGCAGTTCCAACAGGGTCATGCCGGTCACGGCCATAATAAGGATGAACAGGAGGAGGATATGGACAATCAGTCCGCCGGTTCCTCCCAGCACCTTCATCAGCGGCCAACCGGTTACCATCGCCAGCAGCCCGCCGCTGTGGAGTTCCGTTCCGTCCAGATAGAGGTAGAGTATCCGCTGGAAAAAGCTGTCCCCATAAGGGTAGCCGAAAAAGTACTGGGTCAACCCGCACAGTAATACAAAGAACGCGGTCAGTTCCCACACCCGCATATGTACCTCAGCGTGGTCCCGCTCAATCGCGATCATCAGGGAAACCACAATACAGACCGGTCCCACCGCATAGCTCATCGGACCACAAATGCCCCGCAAAATCTGATGAACGGCTCCCCAGAGAACCGGACCATTGAAAAGGGCAAACAACGTCAGCAGAACCCCTAAAGCAAAGAGAACCACCGCAAAAAGTTGGTTAGAGCGGTGCAGCTGGGCGGCCGATTTGCCTCCCGATTTGGATTTTTTTGTAGAACTGCCGGTCTTTTTTTTGGTCTGAGATTTTCCCGAGGATTTGGCGGTGGTTTTGGCCCCGCTTTTTTTGCCGGAACTGGATTTGCCCCGCGCATTTGCCATATTCCCTTACACGTCCTTTCTCCCGCCATGGGGGATGTCATTTTGATCGTTCGGCTGGTTCTCACCGGGTAAAGTAGGTGACGATGTTCATTCCGACGATGTGTTCAAAAATACTGATGGCGCAGACCACCACGCCGAGAATCGCCGTATACCAAACGAAAATACCGAATTTATCCGTCCGGGAGATGTAACGCACCATCTTAATGGCCAACAGGCCCACGACCGCCGCAATCACTATTCCGACCAGCACTGGTCCCAGACCGGTCTGTAAATCTGCCGGCGTGACGTCGGTCAGTTCCAACAGGGAGCTGGCCAGAATGACCGGAATCCCGAGGATGAAGGAATACTGCACAGCCGTCTCCCGGTCCATGCCGGAGAGCATGCCGCCGGAAATGGTCGACCCGCTGCGGGAAACGCCCGGCAGGGGCGAAATTGCCTGGAAAACGCCAACCAAAAGCGCATCTTTCGGTTTAATATCCCCGGGGCCTTTATCCCGGCGCTTAACATGGTCGCCGACAAAAAGCATCGCCGCCGTAATCAGGAAGAAAATACCTTCACACAGAATATCGTTGTCGGTAGAAAACCCTTCGTAGAAGTCTTTGAGCACCAGCACCAACAAAAGGGGTACGCAGGATATAATCAGCATCACCAGCATATTGCGGTAGGCCGTCCGGTTTTTCCAGCTGAATTTTCCCCGAACCAGGTCCCAGATCAGCGAGAAAAATTCCAAAATCAGCTGCCAAATGGTTTTACGGAAGGCGATCACCACCGCCAACAGGGTACCCAGATGGAGCATCAGCGAGAAGAAAATCCCCGCGTCGCCGCTGTTGCCGGTAAAATGCTGGAAAAGGGAAAGATGCCCCGAACTGGACACCGGTAAAAATTCTGTCAGGCCCTGCAGGATACCCTGCAGGACCGCCTCTAAATAGCTCATAACCTTTTTCCTTTCACTTAAAATGTCGTCCCCATCCCGGGCCCGGGAGTAAAATGCTCTCCCGGCTGATAACGGGGGTCTAAAAAGTCACGAAGATCGGTGGAGATCACCCGCCGCACCTTCCAGTCCTCCCCCTCCCGGACACATTCCAACGTCCGGCCGTTTTGGGTAAAGATACGGGTTTCGGGAGGCGGAACCTGCGGCGCCACTTCCATCCAATCCACAACCGTCAGGAGCGGCATTTCTCCGCCTCCTTTTTCGTTTCTTCTTCCTTTTTCTGTTTATCAATCATCTTGTACAGACACTGGAACGCGTCGGAAAGGCCGCCCAGATGGTCAATAAGTCCTTCCTTGACGGCTTCCTCCCCGTCAATCGAGGTACCCACATCCATCGCCAGCTCACCGGTGGCCATCATCAGGTCGGTAAACCGCTCGGGGGTGATGCGAGAGTTGTCGGTGACAAAACGGGTGATTCGCTCCTGCATCTTTTCAAAATAGGAAAAGCTCTGGGGCACCCCCAGCACCAGGCCATTCATCCGCACCGGATGGATGGTCATGGTGGCGCTGGGAACGATAAAGCTCTCCTTGGCCGACACCGCCAGCGGTACGCCAATCGAGTGGCCGCCCCCCAATACAACCGACACCGTCGGCTTTTTCATCCCGGCGATCAGCTCGGCAATCGCCAGCCCAGCCTCCACGTCTCCGCCGACGGTATTTAAAAGGATCAGCAAGCCTTTGATTTCCTCGCTCTCCTCGATGGCCGCCAGCTGGGGGATGACGTGTTCATACTTGGTGGTTTTATTCTGAGGCGGCAGGATATAGTGCCCCTCGATCTGCCCGATAATCGTCAGGCAGTGGATCAGATGTTTCGAACCGGTCAGCACCGAGCCGGTATCATGAATCCCGTTTTCCCGGATGCCGTCCACCGACGCGGTGTCCTCGCCATTTTCCTCTGTCCCCATCAGGGGCTTTTTCTCATTTTTTCCCATCGGAAAACCTCCTATATCGAGTATAGGAGAAGTCTTCCCGGGAAAAGAACTTTCATACGCGGCTTTTCACCGGACATTTGGAGAAACAGCCGTCTGTTCGGTGGAAAAAGCCCTGTACACCCGGGCACGTGGTACGGATTTTGGCATCCGGCACCCCAGGAAAAGTGGAAAACTTTTCGGTTTCCACCAAAGTGGAATGTGGAAAACTCAGTGGAAACGGTGAAAAAGGCCCCTTTTTACCGGCCTTTTTTTGGGGGGCAGAATCTCCCGATTTCTCCACTGTTTTCCACACATCGGGGGATTATTGGTCGCAGCGGGGCGGATTTTGTCATCCGAGGGGACACACGGAATGTTTGTTTTCCTTACTGTTCCGAGCCGGAACGGAAATCCCGGGTGGAAAGGGTCAGAATGGCCCGCTCAATCGAATCCCGGGAATTGCCCCAATCGGCGTTGGGACCGGCGTTGCGGTAATCAAACATCTTGCAGAAGTGGGAGACGTCTGCCCCCACCGCTTCCAGCTGTTTATCCAGAAGGCTTAGGACCATCTCCTTAAAGGCCGGGTAGTCCTTTTTCCCGAGGGTATCGTGGGCAACGGTCAACAGCTTTTCGGCGTGGGGCAGGCAGATGTACTCCTGCTGCTGAAAGAGGGCCCGGAAATCAGTATCCCGCTCCCACTGCCGCATGACGGTGTTCAGCATCCCATTTAACGCCCCATCAATCTGGCTGCATACAAAGCAGGTGTCATTGACCGTCTTCATATCCCCCCGTTTACGGGGCTTCGCCTCTGCTTTCAGGACAATGTCCTTATACTTCCCTTTCCGCAGCTCCTGTAAGTGGCTTTCCAGCATCAGCGCCAGGGAAAGGCGGTTTTTCTGGGCCAGCATCCGCTGAAAATGATCGGTGCAGAACCCCAGGCGGTTGGTCTCAATCCGGATATCCGGTTCCATCATCGCCGCTCCCATGATGTATTCTACGCAGCGGTTTTCCAGCGTATCCCGCAGCCGGCAGATCGGACAGCCACATTTTGGCTCAAAGACCTCGCTGACCGGGATGGTATAAATATTATCCCGCATGGTTCCTCCTATTCCGCTCCGGCGCCTAAAAGGCCCGTTTTCGGGTGAAGCGCTCGTGAGCATAACTTTCCAGGATATACCTAGTATTATACCACATTTTCCCCGGTAATGGTAGCTAAAAAGCGCGTTTTATTGATGGAGAAATATGGGGGCTCTCCGCCGTTCCATAGAGAAGAAATCCCTTCGATTTCCCGTTTTTCCCCCGAAAATGCACTTGCTTAAAGAGGTGTCAAGTGCTACTATAAGAAATGGAATGATTTCGAAAGGGGCCACCATAAGATGAATAACCGTGCAAAAGGGATTCTCTGTATCCTCATGTCCGCCTTCTGTTTTGCCGTTATGAGCAGTTTTGTCCGGCTGGCCGGCGACCTGCCCAGCGTGCAGAAGAGCTTTTTCCGCAATGTTGTTGCCGCTGTCATTGCCCTAGTTATGCTGCTGCGGGAACATCATAAAGGGGAAAAACTCTCGATCAACCGCAAACAGCTTCCGCTGTTGATTCTGCGATCGGTTTTCGGAACGGTAGGGATTCTCTGCAACTTCTACGCGGTCGACCATCTGGTGCTGTCGGACGCCTCGATGCTCAACAAGATGTCCCCCTTCTTTGCGATTATCTGCTCCTACTTTGTTTTAAAGGAAAAAATTACCCCGGTTCAAGGTGCGGGGGTGCTGGCCGCCTTTATCGGGGCGCTGTGCATCATCAAGCCCACCTTTGCCAATATGGATCTGTTCCCCTCCATCATCGGCCTGATCGGCGGAATGGGAGCCGGCATCGCCTACACCATGGTCCGGGCACTGGGCAAAACCGGCATCCACAAATCGGTGATTGTCTTTTTCTTCTCGGCTTTCTCCTGCCTAATTGTGCTGCCGGTACTGATTGCGGGGTATGTACCGATGAGCGCAACCCAGCTTCTCTATCTGCTGGGCGCCGGGGTTGCCGCCGCGGGGGGACAGTTCTCGGTCACCAGCGCCTATTGTTTCGCCCCCGCCCGGGAAATTTCGGTCTACGACTACACCCAGGTCATCTTTTCGGCGGTGCTGGGCTTTATCCTCTTCGGCCAACTGCCCGACGGATTAAGCGTCATCGGATATCTACTGATCTGCGGCACCGGTGTCGCAATCTTCCTATACAACCGCCATCAGGACCAACCGGCGGTCCATTCTGTGAAGGGGCAGTGAATTTTTCTCGTTTAACTGGACAAGCGCGGGAAAATCGTGTATAATGCTAGGGTATATCGGGTTTAACCGGTTGCACCTTTAAAATATCTTTATAGAAATCACCGTTTTGCGGCAAGGCTGAAAAACGGACGGATAGAAAGGAATGAAACGCTTGAAACGTTTGATGAAGATCACCGCCGCCGTGACGGCGCTGGGGGTTTCGCTGTCGCTCGCGTCCTGCAACCAGGATACGACCTGGACCTATCGCACCGAAGATGGAAAATATGAGGTAACCTCCGGCATGTATGTCGGTATGTCGATCAGTGCTTACAATGAAGGCTATTCCCAGTCCGATGTTGACACCTCCCAGTCGCTGTATGACCAGCAGATCGGCTCGGTAGACGGACTGACCTGGGTCCAGCAGGAAGTGGACAACCTTGCCAAGAAATACCTTGCCGTCGAATCCAAGTTTGACGAGTATGGACTGTCGTTTACCGAAGATGAACAGAGCTATATCGATAGCTACATCCAATACTACTGGTCCTATATTGGCGAATCCTACGAAGACGAAGGCTGCGGTGAAGAATCCTATACCAAGCTCGCCACCAACTCCTTTAAGGAGAGCCAGCTGTTCTACCACATTTACGGCGAGGGCGGCGAACGGGAAGTCACCGAAGACGAGCTGCGGACGCTGTTTAACGAACAGTATGCCCACGTCAACGTTTTTAATGTAGACGCTTCTGATGACGAAGGGGAACCGCTGGAAGGCCACGCTATGGAACTGAAAGAAGAAGAGGTAGCAGGCCTGATCGAACAGCTGGACGCTGGCATCGATTTTGAAACCGTCAAGGCAGATTACCAGGCATCCCAGGAGGAAGCGGACAGCTCTTCTGAGGAATCCAGCGAGTCGACCACGGCAGAAAGCTCGGCGGTTTCGGAAGAGATCTCCACCGAAGACCCGGACGAAAGCTCGATTGCCTCTGAAGACGCCGCTTCCGACGAGTCCAGCGAAAGCTCCGCTGTCTCCAAAGACACTGCTTCCGAAGAATCCAGCGAAAGCTCCGCTGTTTCCGAAGAGACTTCCTCTGCCGAATCGGACGACGCCTCCTCCGACGAAGAAGATGATTCCGACACCTCGGTCTATATCAATGCTGATAGCACCAGTTATCCGGAAGAGCTGGTTTCTACCCTGATGGACGCTTCCGCTGGGGAATATGGCAGCTATAACGACGAAGACGGCACCATTTACGTCTGGATTCGGCTGGAAAACGATGACGAGGGCTTTGAAACCTACCACAACACCATCCTCCAGAACGAAAAGTGGGACGAATTCACCCAGTACGAACAGGATTGGGTCAACGGTATGACCTTTGTCGAAAACGACCCCGCAATCCGCAAACACAATCCCAAACACCTTGAATGATCGAAAATCCCGTCTGCTGGCAAACCGGCAGGCGGGATTTTTATGCGCATTTTTAAAAAAGTCCATTGACAACCGAGGGCAGCGGCTTTTCCTTTAATGAATGTCCAACCGCATCTGGATATGGGGGATGCCATCCTCCAAAAACTCGTCCGAAGTCTGGATAAACCCCGCCCGTTCGTAAAAGGGTTTGGCGTAGGTCTGCGCTTCAATCAGAATCGTCCCAGCGCCAAACTTATCCCTGGCCGTCTCAATACCCTTATCCAACAGCTGGCTGCCGATGCCCTGCCGCCGGTGAACCGAAATCACCCGGCCGATGGACACCTCCGGGAAAACAGTACCCCGGGGCAGCACCCGCAGATACGCCTGCAAACCTTCCTGGTCCCGGAAAAAGACGTGGTAAGCCTGCCGGTCGAAATCGTCTACCTCCTGATAGGGGCACTGCTGCTCCACCACAAAGACCGATACCCGGAGTTTATAAATCAGAAACAGCTCCTCAGTGGTCAATTCCTGAAAGTGTTTGACGATACATTCCATGACAATCTCCTCCTTCTTTTTTCATTATACCATAGCCAGAAAAAAAACCGAAAGTTTTCCAAACTGTCTCATTGCAGAAACTTGCCCCTTCGGTTATACTGAAACCAGGAGGTGATCCCTGTGGCTCATGAAGAGCAAAAGGACTTTAACAGAATGCTTCGGGATTCCAAGGACATGCCCAAAATGCAGATTGTCACCGACCCCGCCACCATCCAAAAATACGGAGGCAGCCGAATGTATTTTGCACCGCCCATCGACTATGACCGGGCGATGCGGCAGGTGCCCCGCGGAAAGGTAACAACGGTGGGAGAAATCCGGGCGTATTTTGCTCGGAAAAACGGCGCCGATTTTACCGAACCGATTACCGCCGGCATTTTTGTCTCCATCGCCGCCTGGGCGAGCTTTCAGCGGACAGAGGACCATACCCCCTATTGGCGGACCCTCAAGACGGGAGGAGAGTTAAATCCAAAATATCCCGGTGGCATCGAATCCCAGCGGCGGCAATTGGAAGCCGAAGGACATACCATCATCCAGCGGGGGCGGAAAAATATCCGCTATTATCTGCTGGATTACGAGAATGTGCTGTACACCTTTTAAAGAGCATTGCGATCCATCTTTTCCCGGACCATCCAGTGGTTTTCCGGGTCAAAATGGTAGCAGAGCATCGGGGCGGAAACGGTCAGATGCACCGGCGGCAGATAGGGCTCAGCAGAAGCTGACCGGGCCAGTTCCATCGCCCACCGGCAGACGGTATCCATCTGGTATCGGAAGGTAAAGGCGGGAGTTTGGATGACCTGCAACAGCGGAAAATCGTCAAACCCGCCCAATACGGTGTCCTTAGCCGCTTCTCCCAGCAGCTGATAGGCGGCTACCGCGGTTCCATCCTGGGCAGAAAAGCAGATTCTTCCCCGCACCGCCTCCGCAAAAGCCCCCCGTCCGTCAATATTCGGAATGGTCAGCTCGATAAAATCGCCCTCCGGATTTTCAGCGGCCGCCTGTCGATAGCCTTCCCGACGGAGCAGGTGGTTGGGAAGGGTCAGTTCCTCCTGCTGCAAAAAAGCAAACCGCTTATATCCCTGCTCCACCAGCTGTTGAACAGCGGCCCGGATGATTCCCTGGTTATCCATCGAAACAGAGCTGACCGGCAGGCCGGAAGTGTCCCGGTCAAAGACCACCGCCGGCGGCTGAAGAAGAGTGAGGATTTTTTCCAGATTGACCCGATCCAACTGCACCCCCTGCAACAACACCACCGACGCGCTTTCGTTGATCCGCCGGATCCGTTCGGGGCCTTCTTCCCCCCAACAGTCCGGCGGGTCAATATAATAAACCAGTAATCCGCCCGCCAGCCGTTCCAGTTCTTCCAGCATTTCCGAGAAAAAGGTGGCGGCATCTGCGGTGCGGCTCCCGCTCCTCAGCACCAGCAACACCGGACAGAAGTCCTGAGGGGATTTTGACGACCTTTTGGAGCGCCGGGCGGTCCGCTGGGGCGGAACATAACCGTACTGCTGTGCCGCTTCCAGCACTCGACGGCGGGTTTCTTCCGAAACACCCGGCTGGCCGTGGAGCGCCATCGAAACGGCGGCTCCGCTGAGCCCCAACAGATCGGCCAGTCTTTGAACGGTCATTTTAGCCATCTGTACCCCTCCTTCAAAACTGCATGCTGAACGTAAAATTCCAGTCAATTACTGTTATTATAGCAGATGCCAGCAGAATGTACAATCTGGTTTTAAATAGAATTGGAATATTCTCCGATTTGCTCAAGTTCATCTTAAGATTTTCGTTTTTATCCCTTATTAAATCGAAAAGTGAGCTGAAAAGCAGAATAGCTTCAATAAAGCCAGTCAAGCTGACGCAGAATTTCTCAGCAATTGCCCTCTTTTTATGGTTTTCGTCAGAAACGGATTTAGATTTCGGTTACGATTCGTTTTCATTTAGGGGTTACAATTTGTCCGGCTGTGTGCTATAATAAAACCTGTATATATAGGGGTTTTTATGCCCAGGGTGGGTCTGGAGGCGGCTATTGCTTTTTCCAGGCGCACTCTTCTGTGCGGTTATAGAGCTTTCGCTTTGGGAAGCGTAAAGGAGGCCAGTACACTTGGCAAGAACAAGCAAAAAAAGGAATAAAGTGGAGCGGAGTACGGCCATCGGCGTCCGGGTTGCCGGACGGGCGGTTGGCTTGGCCCTCAAGGCGCTGGTGACGATTATCCTGATCGGGATTATCACCGGATGTATCGTCATCACCGCGATGATGGTTTACGTCATGAACTTTATGGACACCAACAACTCGGTCAGCCTGGACGATATCAGCTTGAGCTATACGACGATGCTCTATGCTCAAAACGACGAGGGCGGCTGGGAAGAGATCTACCGGATGTCCGGCGATCAGAACCGGATTGAAATCTCGTTGGATGAAATTCCCGACTATGTCCAAGAGGCCTTTGTCGCCGCCGAGGATAAGCGGTTCTGGGAACATGAGGGCGTCGACTGGGTCCGTACCGCTTCGGTCACCATTCAGTCGGTTTTAAACGCCAGCCTGGATAACGGCGGCGGTTCCACCATCACCCAGCAGCTAATTAAAAACGTCACCAACGATGACGACGTCACACCGGTACGAAAACTCCGTGAGATCTTCCGAGCCCTCCAGCTGGAACGGGACTACACCAAAGATGAGATTTTGGAAGCTTACCTGAACATCATCTTCCTCGGCGGGCGGGTTTACGGCATCGAAGCCGCGTCCCAGCAGTACTTTGGCTGCCATGTGTCGGAACTGACCGTTCCCCAGGCGGCGTCGCTGGCGGCTATGACCCGATCTCCCAACAGCCTGCGGCCCGACCTGCACCCGGAAAAGAACCTGGTCCGGCGGAACAACTATGTTCTGTATGAGATGTACGACCAGGGATATATCACCGAGACGGAATACGAAGAGTATATCGCGACACCGGTGGTAACCGTTGGTCAGACCGCCGAGGAATATCAAGCGGTTCTCGACGCAATGATTGCCGACGATCCCAACAACACGATGGACCCCTATATCACCCAGGCGCAGTATGACGAACTGTCGGCCAACCAGATTATCCTAGAAGATCAGTTTGAAGGTCAGGATACCACGACGGCAGTATCCAGCGGCATCAGTTCCTATTATGTGGACACCGTCATCCGGGATGTGACCGCCGACCTGATGGAGGAGAACAACTGGACTGAGGAATACGCCGAAAGCCAGCTCCGAAACGGCGGTTACCGCATCTACACCTGCGTGGATCAGGATATGCAAAGTTATCTGGAAGGAAAGTTCAACGACTGGTCGACCTTCTCCTCCAGTCCCCTCTCTCCCAATGAGAACGGTGAGATTCCTGAGGCCGCAATGGTCATCATGGATTACGAAGGTCATATTCTCGCACTGGTGGGCGGCAAAGGGGAAAAGACCAACACCCTTTCCTTCAACCGCGCCACCCAGGCAACCCGGTCTCCCGGTTCGGCTATCAAACCGCTGGCCAGCTATGGACAGGCGATGGAATACGACCTGATCAACTGGTCGACGGTGCTTAACGACTCCCCCGTTATGAAAACGGAGGACGGAACCAATTGGCCGCAGAACTACGAACGGGATTACCGGGGCAATATGACCGTGGTTGAAGCGCTGCGGATCTCCCGTAACACCATCCCTGTTAAGATTTTGCAGCAGCTGGGCACCGACCGCAGTCTGGACTTTATGCGGACTAAGCTCGGCTTCACCACTCTGGACGACAGGGACAACTCGCTGGCGCCTCTGGGCGTTGGCTCACTGACCAACGGCGTCCATCTGGACGAACTGACCGCGGCTTTCGCAACCTTTGGTAATGGCGGTTACTACTACGCGCCGATCACCTATGAACGGGTGGAGGACACCTCGGGCAACCTGGTGCTGGACAACACCCCTCAGAAGACCCGTGCATTCTCGGAAGATACCGCCTATGTCATGAACCGGCTGCTGAAAGTCGTTGTAGACAGCGGTACCGGCGCCCAGGCGGACATCGGAGCCATGCCGGTTGTCGGTAAAACTGGTACCACCACCGATTACTATGACATGTCCTTCGTCGGTTTGACCCCCTACTATGTAGCAGGTGTATGGACCGGCTACGATACCCAGGCCCGGCTTCCCAGCAGCCAGATGTATGATACCGATACTGTCTGGGCCAATGTCATGGGACAGCTGCACGAGGGGCTGGACGTGATCGACTTCACTCCCAGCGACAATGTCGTTCAGGCCCAGTACTGCACCATC
Organism: uncultured Clostridia bacterium; assembly: GCA_944387995.1. Lineage (GTDB taxonomy): Bacteria > Bacillota > Clostridia > Oscillospirales > Ruminococcaceae > Faecivivens. The sequence goes on from CALXHB010000073.1 coordinate 16,208, forward strand.
ACCGGCCTGCTGGCTTCGGACGGCTGCCCGACGGCCACTGGGTATTATAAAGCCGGCGCTCTACCGGATTATTGCAGCGGGCACTATACCGCCCCGGCAACCTCTTCCGATTCGGAAGGCGGAGATAGCGGTGATAGTGGTGATAGTGGTGATAGCGGTAATGGCGGCGATAGCAGCGCCCCCGGCAGTTTTGACATCGTCGGCGGTGACAGCCCCGATACGGCGGTTAACCCGGACGCGTAAAAAGGTTAAAAGAGCGGCCCCTTGCTGGCCGCTCTTTTTTGTACAGACAAAAAGAGAGGGAAAATGAGATGGCGAAAAAAAGGCCCGGCGTACAGCCGGTTTTAGAAAAAAATGGCCTCTATGAGGCAGAGATTACCGGCATGACCTTGGATGGAAACGGCGTCTGCCGGGTGGACGGGTTTACGATGTTTGTGCCGCTGACTGCTCCAGGGGACCGGATTCGGCTCAAAGCAGTCAAGCTGCAGAAGAACTACGGTTTTGGCATCATCGACCAGATTCTGACCCCTTCCCCTCATCGGATCAACCCCGGATGTCCGGTGTACAAACAGTGTGGGGGATGTTCCTTTATGCATCTTGCCTACCGGGAAGAACTGCGGCTGAAAGAGCAGACGGTGGAGGACGCCTTCACCCGTCTGGGCGGGTTTACCGTCTACCATGCAGGAGATGAACCGCTGCCCGGCGGAGTTTGCATGGAGCCGATTCTCGGCGGAGATGAAGAAGGACTGTCGGACCTCCATTACCGCAACAAGGCCCAGTACCCGCTGGCGGAGATAAACGGCCGGCTTCGGGCGGGATTTTACGCCAAGCGTTCCCACCGGCTGATTCCGGCGGAAGACTGTTTGCTGCAGGATCAGGACTTCGGCCCGGTGGTCAAGGACTTTGTGCGGATTGCAGAGCAGCTGAAAATTCCGGCCTATGATGAGCAGACCGGGAAAGGGGTGCTGCGACACCTGTTTTTGCGGAAAGGCCGGCAGACGGGAGAACTGATGGTCTGCATCGTCGCCACCGCCGAACGGTTTAAGGGACAGGGTCCGCTGGTGGATAAACTGGTTTTGGCCCACCCGGAAATCTCGGGAATTGTATTAAATATAAACCCCGAAAAGACCAACGTGATCTTAGGAAGAAAAACCGTCTGCCTGTACGGCCGGGACCGGCTCCAAGACCGGTTTTTGGGGATGCGGTTTGAAATTGCCCCGGAAGCCTTTTACCAGGTCAACGCCGAGCAGGCTGCCCGGCTGTATCAGCAGGGGTTTCAGTACGCCGGGTTCACAGGGGAGGAAACCCTTCTGGACCTTTATTGCGGGATTGGGTCCATCGGCCTCAGCGCCCTGCCCCAGGTCAAACGGCTGATCGGGGTGGAAGTGGTTCCCCAGGCGGTGGAAAGTGCCAAGCGAAACGCCCAGTTAAACGGCGTTTCCGATCGGACGGAATTTTTCTGTGCCGACGCTTCCGAAGCGGCCCGAAAACTGGCCGACGATGGCCTGCACCCGGATGTCATCATCGTAGACCCTCCGCGGAAGGGGTGCGACCGGACGGTGCTGGACAGCATCACCCAGATGGCCCCCCAGAAGGTGGTCATGATCTCCTGCAATCCCTCCACCGCTGCCCGAGACGCTCAGATTCTCTGCGATGAGGAACACGGGTATCAGTTGCAACGGTTCCGGGCTGTGGATATGTTCCCGCGATGTGGACATGTAGAAACCGTTCTCCTCATGACCAAAAGGGGGCAATGAAAATGCCAAAGCTTGAAATCACCAATATGGTTATGGTGCAGGACCCCGTCACCGGGAAAGTGGTGGTCGAAAATCGGATCAAGAGTTGGTGCGGAATTGCGTTCCCCGGCGGGCACGCCGAGCCGGGGGAGACAATCTATGACAGCGCGGTCCGTGAAATCAAAGAGGAAACGGGACTTGACATCAAAAACCTCACCGCCTGCGGATTTATGTACTGGTTTAACAACCAAACGGAAGATAAATACTTTACCTATTTCTATAAAACCCAGGATTATACCGGAACCCTGATCGACGCCACCGACGAAGGAGCCGTTTTCTGGGCCAGCCTGGATGAAATAAACGGGATGCAGCTGGCCCCGAATTTTAAGGAATATCTGCCGGTGTTTCTGGCGGGCAAGTACACTGAAGCCTACTGCTCCTGGAATGATGAGATGCAGGTGGATGAAACCAAAGAAAATCCCTGGGGAATTGTTTACCGGTAAACAAGAATTCAGCAGGCAGTCAATATGCGTCAAAGGATAGGATAGATTTGAAACACACTGGTACAAAACGATTGGAAACGGAACGCCTGATTCTCCGGCCATTCTGTCTGGAAGACAAAGAAAGCTGTCTGCGCAACTGGGCTGCCAATCCCGAAATTTACCGTTATATCAGCCAGAATGCAAAAACGCCGCAGGATGTATTCCAATGGCTTTCCACGGCCGGTCAGGCTTACGCAAGTCCCGAAACCTACTACTGGGCCATTGTAGAAAAGATGACCGGCGAAGTAATGGGCGAGATCTTTGTGGACGATTTCAGCGGTCGAAATGGCTGGTGCGAACTGGACTGGAAAATCGGTCCAGCATTCTGGGGAAGAGGTTTTGCCCCAGAAGCGGCCAAGGCGGTTATCCGCTATTTGATGGGTGAAGTTGGATTCCACCGGATACAGGCCAAGTGCTGTGTAGAAAATACAGCGTCGGAACGGGTGATGCAAAAAATTGGCATGACCCAAGAAGGTATTTTTCGGGAATATTTCCACAGCAAAGACAACCGCTGGTGCGATGTCGTTCTGTATTCCCTACTGGATAGAGAAGAACTTGATTTTCAGAGGTAATCTCGAAAGAAGATCAGGTCGGCGTGGAGCCGGCAAATAGAAAAACCGGCTGGAGTGGTAAAACACCATTCCAGCCGGTTTTCTGTTTAATCTTCTCGAATCGGGTCGCCGAAAACCTGGTGGTAGAGGAGGTCCTGTTCCCGCAGATGGGTGACATATCCCACCGGTACCCGGCCGCCGGTCGCTTCGATGACGGCTTTTGCTCCCTCCGGCCCGAAGGCTCCGCAGAGCTCAAAACATTCGACCCCTGCTTGTTCCAGCCGGACAGCGGTTTGACAGGCTTCTTCCAAGCTGGAGACGCCGACAATCTGAGCCAGTCCGCCGGCAATTTCTCCGTGGTCCTGCTGGGGGTTAAAGGGTCCCATGATTAAAAACGCGCATTTCATTTTGCAAACTCCTTTTCCAGGATGCCCAGCCGGTCCAGCGCTTCCACCACCCGGGCGTAACTGGCGTCGTCGGGGAAGCGGACGGTGTGGCGGTGGCTGCCGTCCGACAGGGTGAGCAGGGGCGCCGCCCGCCGTTCGGAGAGGGAGGCTTGCAGGGCGTCGGCGTCCGAACGGTTTTTGATGTAGAGGGGGGCGGACAGTTCCCCATAAACCGGATGGGTGACCGAAATATCCAGCACTTCTCCGCCGCCGTCCACAATGGCGTAGAGTTCGTTTAACAGTTCCTTCTCCCCGTGACGGCAGGCAATCACCCGGACAATCTGGCCAGAGGAAGGGGTTTCCCGGACAGAAGGCTGTGTAGCGGGCGGCTGAACCAGCCGGTACCCCCGGGCAGTGGAGAGAATCTCTTCCCCGCTGGCCCGCAACAAAGCAATATCTCCGACAATAATCTGGCGGGAAACCGCAAAATGCGCCGCCAGTTCCCCCGCACTCAGAACCTTATCCCCGTTTTCCCGGAGCAGTCTGCAAATCTCTTCCCGCC
>CALXHB010000074.1 GCA_944387995.1 uncultured Clostridia bacterium
CACAATCGACGTTCCAACAACTTTCCTATGAGACCTCTTCATTGGCTTTCTCCCTTGGAGTTCTCTGTCCAATATGTTTGACAAACCTACAGGTTTAGACAATCAGTCCCATCGTCCGCAGCAGGAAAATCCATCCAAAAACCGACAGCATTGATACGATGCTGGTCACCACCACCAGCTGCCCCGCCAGTTCGGGGTCATGGCCATAGGCCGCCGCCATGGTATAGGAGTTGACCGCCGCCGGTGAGGCAAAAACGATGACCAGCGACAAGAGGTTCGCGTCCCGAAAGCCCAACGCCGCCGCAATCGGCACCATCACCAGAGGCGACACCAGGATTTTCCCGATGGTCCCAAGGGCCAAAGCACCGATATTGTGCCGCAGTGCGTCAAAGTGGAAGGTGCCCCCCAGCACCACCAGAGCCAGCGGGGTCGCAATATTCGCCATATTCGACAGCCCGGTGTAAACCGGCGTCGGGAAGGTAATCCCCGACAGCTTAAAGATAAAAGCGGCCACTGCTCCGATTATCAGCGGGTTTTTGACAATTCCCAGCAGAACCGGCCGGATACCGTTTTTACTATTTGTAAAATATTCTAGTGTAATTACAGCAAGTATATTATAGAGGGGCACGACAATGGCGGCCATCACCGACGCTACCGCCGCGTTCTCGGTGCCGTAGACGTTGGCGACCACCTGATAACCGAATATCACAAAGTTGCTGCGGAAGATGCACTGGATTAAAACCGCCTGCCGGCTGGCGGCAGAGACAGGGTTTCCACTCGAGTCGACCGTGTCTTTTTTCACCAGGCGGGGTATCAGAAAAAACGCCGCCCCAAAGATAACCAGCACCGCTACGACCGCAAAGAGGAAGGCCCCCGGCTGGACTGCGCTCTCTAAGTCAGAGTTATAGACGTTCATGAAGATCATCAGCGGCAGGAAGGTCTTGAAACAGAAGGTGTTGCACTTGCGGCAGAACCCCTCGTCCACCAGCCGAAACCGGCGGAAGAGATAGCCCGCCGCCATACAGAGAATCAGCGGCAGGACGGCGTTTACACTGATGAGCAGGTTTTCTTCCATAGTTTGCACATTCCTTTCGGTTCAATCAGAGGTTATTGGGGCTGCTGTCCTTTGAGGGCATCGGCGTAAATCTGAGCCAGGTCGAGATAATTGACCGAATCGTTTACATCGTAAAAATAGAGGTGTACCACCTGGTTCCCTTCTGCCAGAACGACGGTCGGGAAATACTCGGTATAGGCGGCCGCATAATCCACCCCCAAATCGGACAGCGAAAGGTCGGTATACCGGCTGTTGCCCCAAAGGTAATCCCAGAAATTTTTCCATTTGTCAAACCGGACATACTCTCTCGCCATCTGCCGCGCCACCCAGGGGGAGGTAGTCTCGATATAGTCCACATACAGGCCGCCATTAAATTCTGTCCCGTCCGGCATTACAAAGGTCCCGTTCTCCGTGATGGAGTAGAAGCTTCCCAGCAGCCAGTCCCGGTGCACCTCCACCGTCCCATTTCCCCGGTCCATCCAGTCATCATACTCCACCTGTCCCTCCGCGCTGAGAGAGGCCATAGTCGGCACTGGTATTTCATCCAGATATTCACCCAACGGATGGGTAAAAGCGCCATCTAGGTCCGCCATCCCATATCCCACCGCCATCCCAATCCAAAGGACGGTCAGCAGCAGGTCCGCTACCCAGTAAATCCGATAGCGGCGCTTTTTCTTTTCCGGATTTGCCGGCCGGGTGAGCGGCTGTCCCGCCTGGAGCTGCTTTTTCACCTTTCGCAACTGCAAAATTCCCCGTAGGTTGCCCGCTACCGAAAGAAGGAAGGACAGGGTAAAGGCCAGGAAAAATCCCGTCCCAATCGTCAGCGCCGCCATCCACAGATTCCCAAACAGCCCGAACAAAGGATAGATCACCATCCAGAAGATCAGGGTCCCCAGCTGGGATTTCATCCGCGAACCCACCTTTTTCAGGGCCAGCGCCTGGACAGCGGGGTCGGTGTTTAGTTCCTCCGCCTCTGGGTCGAAGGAGCGATAGACGTAAAACTCCCCGTGGAAGGTAACATACTCCCAGCCCATCTCATGAAAGGCGGCCACCTTTTCCTCATCGGGGCGGCTGCTGCCGAAAATCCAGCCGGTGGGTTCCTGGGCGGCGTCCAGCCGGTAGCGGACCGGACGGGTATCTCCCGGGCCCCGCTCCACAAAGGTGGCCCAGATACCAAAGATGCTCTCCGGCACCAACAGCCAGCCATCTTCCGCCATCCGTTGCAGCCAGCTTTCGGTTCCGGCGATGTCATAGCTGGGGCAAGGGGTCAAACGGACCTTCTTTTTCGCTTTCTTAGTTTCCATCCCGTCCACTCCTTTCCGCCGGTTCGCCCTCAGCGTCCGCCACACACTGCCGCAGACGCGCAAGCTCCTCCCGATAGGCCGCAAGGCCCTTTTCGGTGATTTGGTAGGTTCGCTTGCGGCCTTCCACCGCAATCTCTTTGATATACTTTTCCTGCTCAAATTTGGCCAGGATGGTGTAGAGGGTCGCGGGGCCAATCCGGCAGCGGCCCCGGGTCTTTTCCTTCACCATCGCCGCCGCATCGGTCCCGCAGGCCGGACCCCGGCAGAAGACCATCAGCAGATAAAACATCGACTCGGTCAAATTTTCAAGGGATTTTCTGGGCATCGCACCTACCTCCTCTCAATATCGTTATTTGATATCGTCTAACGATATTATATCCAATGACCTTTGGATTGTCAAGACGAACTCCTCTTTTTCTGCAAAAAGGTCGAAGGAGGGTGAAAAACCTTTACCGGTGCGGAAAAATGTGTTATACTGACTTTATTGTATCAGGCCTGCCTTCTGCATAGAATAAAAACGGACAAGGCGGCTCAGCGGGCAAATTGCTTTGCCCATGGAAAAATAAAAGTTGGGAGAATCTTACACATGCTGTCTACAATCTTCGGCGAATCGAGAATCATCCTGCTGGCGGGGATAGCCGCCGCCTTTTTACTATCCTTTCTAGGCATCCGCTTCGGCCAGCACAGCCTGCCCCGGGACGGCGGGCGAAAATTTGCGGTCAACGGCGCCCTCTCCAAAGGCAAGCCCCGGGGTGCGGGACTGATTTTTGTGGCGGCCTTCACCATCTGCGGAGTGCTGTTCGTTCCCTTCACGGCGGAAAACCTCATCTACATCCTGCTGGTCGTGGGTGGCATGATGAGCGGCTATCTGGACGACGCGTCGGAAAAGCCCTGGGGCGAATACAAAAAAGGGCTGATTGACCTGATTATCGCCCTGGCGGGGTCCTTTACCTACGTAAACTTCAACGGAAGCACCATTGCCATTCCCTTCACCCAGATGTCGGTGACTTTGCCCCGGTGGCTGTACATTATCCTCGGGGTGGTGCTGATCTGGGGGGCGATCAACGTCACCAACTGCAGTGACGGCGTCGACGGTTTAAGCGGCACCCTCTCGATGATTACAATCGGCTCCTTCTGCCTGCTCTGTCTAAACACCTCCCCCGACTTCTCCTTCCTCTGCGGAATTATGATCGCGGTAATTCTGGCTTACCAGTGGTTTAACGCCTCCCCCAGCCTTCTGATGATGGGGGACGCCGGTTCCCGGGCCATGGGACTGTTCATCGCCTTCGCCGCTATGAAGAGCAGCAACCCCATCCTCTACATTCCGCTGGCACTGGTCACCATCCTGGACGGCGGGCTGGGACTTTTGAAGATTTCTCTCAAACGGTTCCTCAAAATTTCCATCCTCCAGCATATCCGCACCCCGCTGCATGACCACGCCCGCAAAAACAAGGGCTGGTCGGACCCGCAGACCGTTTACCGGTTCGCGATTATCCAGGCGGTTCTCTGCTTTGTGACGCTGGCCCTTTCGATGTAAAAAAGACCTCCGGTTATAAAACCGGAGGTCTTTTATCTTACAGCTTTTTCACGAACAAGGCCCGAATCGCGTTTAAAACCGCCAGAATCATGACCCCGACGTCGGCGAAAATCGCCAGCCACATATTCGCGAATCCCAGCGCCCCCAGCACCAGACAGATTACCTTGACGCCGATGGCGAAGACGATGTTTTCATAGACAATCCGCAGGCACTTGCGGGAAATCCGGATGGCCTTGACAATCTGCATCGGATCGTCGTCCATCAGCACCACGTCCGCCGCCTCGATGGCCGCGTCAGACCCCAGCGCCCCCATGGCAATGCCAATGTCCGCCCGGCCCAAAACCGGCGCATCGTTGATTCCGTCCCCCACAAAGGCCAGTTTATCCCGGCCCGGTTTCTGCTGGAGCAGCGTTTCCACCTTCTCCACCTTGTCTCCCGGCAGCAGCTCGCTGAAAACCCGGTCGATGCCCAGGGAAGAGGCAACGTTGTCGGCAACCTTTTTTGCGTCACCGGTCAGCATGACAGTTAACCGGATTCCCGCCCGCTTCAGCTCCTGAACCGCCTGTTTAGCCCGGGGCTTGACGATATCCGAAATGACGATATGGCCCATATACTGCCCGTCTACCGCCATATGGATGATGGTACCCACCGAGTGGCAGGGAATAAAGGGAACGCCGATTTTGTTCATTAGCTTATCGTTCCCTGCCGCCACCTGATGGCCGTCCACCTGAGCAATAACGCCGCTACCGGCGATTTCCTGGATATCCGACACCCGGCTGCGGTCCAGCTCCTGACCGTAAGCCCGCTGGAGGCTTCGGCTGATTGGATGGGAGGAAGCGCTTTCCGCCAGGGCAGCATATTCCAAGAGCTTGTGGTTTTCCATCTCATTGTGGTGGATGCCGCTCACCTCAAAGTTGCCCTGGGTCAGGGTACCAGTCTTATCAAAGACCACAATTTTGGTCTGGGAGAGGGTTTCCAGATAGTTGGAACCTTTGACCAGGATACCCGCCTTGCTGGCCCCGCCAATCCCCGCGAAAAAGGAAAGCGGGATGCTGATAACCAGCGCGCAGGGACAGCTGATGACCAGGAAGGTGAGCGCCCGGTAAATCCAGGTCCCCCAGTCTGCCGTCAGCCCCAACAGAGTCATCCGGACAACCGGCGGCAGAACCGCCAGTGCCAACGCCGAAAAGCAGACCGCCGGTGTATAAATGCGGGCAAATTTCGAGATAAAGTTTTCCGAACGGGATTTGCGGGAGCTGGCGTTTTCCACCAGGTCCAGAATCTTCGAAACCGTCGACTCGCCAAATTCCTTGGTGGTTTTCACCTTTAAAAGGCCGTTCATGTTGATGCAGCCGCTGATGATCTCATCGCCAGGCTTCGCCTCCCGGGGAAGGCTCTCGCCGGTCAGAGCGCTGGTGTTCAGCGTGGAGTTTCCTTCGAGAATTACCCCATCCAACGGAACCTTTTCCCCCGGCTGCACGACGATGACGCTGCCGACCTCCACCTCATCGGGGTCCACCTGCTGGAGCTTACCGTCCACCTCAATGTTGGCGTAGTCGGGGCGAATATCCATCAATTCGCTGATGTTGCGGCGGCTCTTGCCGACGGCGTAGCTCTGGAACCACTCACCCACCTGGTAGAAAAGCATAACCGCGATGGCTTCGGTATAATCCCCGCTCCTGTCGTAGACTGCCAGGGCAACGGCTCCCACCGTCGCCACCGCCATCAGGAAGTTCTCATCGAACACCTGGCGGTTTTTAATTCCCTTGAGGGCCTTCCAGAGGATATCGTATCCCACCGTCAGATAAGGAATCATATACAGGACAAACTGTAAAATTCCCTCCGCCGGTATAAAAGCCAGCACCACCATCATCACCGCCGAAGCGAGAATGCGTATCAGCATCTTTTTCTGCTTCTTGTTCATAAGAGATTGCCTCCTATAAATATTTAATGATTGCTTAATCGTTTAAGATTATCTGCTTCAAAAAGGCGCCCCTGCCGGACGCCCTGAAAAGCCGGGATTTAGAGATAAATCTCGCAGTCGTCTTCCACCTTTTTGCAGTTCTTCCGCACTGCCTGCATCACCGTCGCGGGGTCCTGCCCATCCTCAAATTCCACATGCATTTTGAGGGTCATAAAGCTGACCGAAGCGTCTTTAACCCCGGGGGTCTTTTTGGCTGCCGTTTCCATCTTGTTGGCACAGTTGGCACAGTCCACATCGATCTTATATACCTTTTTCATCTGAAAAACTCCTTTCGATCTGTCCTGCTCTCTGGATGAAAGCGGAACAATTAAGTATTCATTGAATTGTTATCTTTATTATACTCCCATCTTCTGTACCTGTCAAGGGAATTGGAAAAAAAAATCTTTTTCGCAGGATTTAAACCGAAAACTTCGATAAAACCAGCAAAACCGCAGAATTTTTCTTCCAGTGCTTTACTACCGGACAATTTTATTCTATAATAAGGATGAGAAAAATTATCCGGCTCCATACGGGAAAGGATGTTAACATGGAAAACCAAAAGGTCATTGTATTGGATTTCGGCGGCCAGTATAACCAGCTGATTGCGAGACGGGTGCGGGAATGTAACGTCTACTGCGAAGTGCTCCCTTATACCACCCCGCTGGAAAAGTTAAAGGCTGAACACCCCATCGGGATCATCTTTACCGGCGGTCCGAACAGCGTTTATCTGGAATCTTCCCCCCACTACGACCCGGCGATCTTTGAGATGGGCGTGCCGATTCTCGGGATCTGCTACGGCTGCCAGCTGATGGCGTATACGCTGGGCGGGGAAGTCACCGAAGCTCAGGATGATTCCGCCCGGGAATACGGCAAGACGGAAACCTGGTTTGACCCTGACTGCAAGCTGTTTAAAGGCCTGCCGGAAAAGGGCATCACCTGGATGAGCCACGGGGACTATATGGCGAAGGTGCCGGAGGGCTTTACCCTGACCGCCCACTCGGCTGCCTGCCCCAACGTCGCCATCGCCAATGAGGCAAAGGGCTTCTACGGCGTCCAGTTCCATCCGGAAGTCAACCACACCGAAAACGGCGTCAAGATGATCCGCAACTTCCTCTATGAGGTCTGTGGCGCCACCGGCGACTGGACGATGGGCGACTATTTAAAGACCGCTGTCAAGCAGATCCGGGAAAAAGTCGGCGACGGAAAGGTGCTGCTGGCCCTGTCCGGCGGCGTCGACTCGTCGGTTGCAGCCGCGCTGCTGGCCAAAGCCGTTGGCCCCCAGCTGACCTGCATCTTTGTGGACCACGGCCTGCTGCGTAAGAACGAAGGGGACGAAGTCGAAGCCATCTTCAGCGCCAAGGACATCAACTTTGTCCGGGTAGACGCTGAGAAACGCTTCCTGGATAAGCTGGCAGGCGTCACCGAACCGGAACGCAAGCGCAAAATCATCGGTGAAGAGTTCATCCGAGTATTTGAGGATGAAGCCAAAAAGATCGGCAAGGTCGATTATCTGGTACAGGGCACCATCTACCCCGACGTCATCGAATCCGGGGCGGGCAACGCCGCGGTCATCAAGAGCCACCACAACGTCGGCGGCCTGCCGGATTATGTGGACTTTAAGGAAATCATCGAGCCGCTGCGGCTGCTGTTTAAAGACGAAGTCCGTCAGCTGGGCCGGGAGCTGGAGCTGCCGGAATATCTGGTTATGCGTCAGCCCTTCCCCGGACCGGGCCTTGCCATCCGGGTTATCGGCGAAATTACCAAGGAAAAGCTGGAAATCCTGCGGGATGCCGACTATATCTTCCGGGATGAAATCGCCAAAGCGGGTCTGGACCATTCGATCAACCAGTATTTTGCCGTGCTGACCAACATGCGTTCGGTGGGCGTTATGGGCGATGGCCGGACCTACGACTACACCCTTGCCCTCAGAGGCGTCACCACCACCGACTTTATGACCGCCGACTGGGCTCGGATTCCCTACGACGTACTGGACAAGGTCTCGGTGCGGATTGTCAACGAAGTTCGGTCAATCAACCGCGTGGTCTATGATATTACCTCTAAACCGCCGGCAACGATTGAGTGGGAATAATGTAAAAACCTAAATAAGCAACCAAAAAGAGAGCAAACTGATCTTAATTGGGTCAGTTTGCTCTCTATTATTTTAGATTTTCCTCTTCAATATCTTTTATTGATTTATGTTCAGATGTTTTCCATTCTGTCCGTCCATTGGCATTTCTTCCCATTACTATGGCGGCTGCTAAAGAAGGACTGGTAAAAATGTAATCTTTTATGAAATGATATGTTGAATCTATAATACCCTTACTCATTAATTCGGATCTAAGCCGAATTAAACTGTCATTCATACTTGGGACAGTTGAAGTAGCTATTGCAGAATCTTTTAAAACCGCAAAACCATCCGCAACAATAACCCCTTTTGCATTAGCTCCTCTTGCTGCTTGAATATAAAAGAAAATTTGATCATTCTTTTTCTTAATAGAGCTATCCTCAATTGTATCAAAAATTTTATATCCGAGAGCATTAACTAGCAGTTTTGTATTGCTAATAAACTCTAACAGCATCGCTTCATCATATTCAGAAATAGAAGAACATGTCGGAACAGTGCTGTTTATCACCATAGACCGCCCTGCCGTTTTAGCCAACCCATAAAACTTATTCTCTAGGAACTTAACATGAGCCTTGTTCAGTACATTATCCTTACTGACCACAATAATGCAGTCACTCCAGTATAACGTATCTTTTAAATGCTGCTTTAGGCGCGTTAAGATTTTTTCAGCTTCACCAACATACAAAGTATCTACATTACTCTCGTCTTTTCCCAAAAGGAAATAGACACCAGTATTTTCTGAATCTGACCGTTTGGAAAATTCACCTAGATCATTTCTAGACACCTTATATACTCGTCCATTCCAATTGGACAGTTCACACATAATACGGCCATTTGGATTGCCGTCAAAAATGTACATCTGAATCGTTTTACTAAAAGGCACCTATATTACCCCTTTTATTAGCCTTACTCAAACCCAATTATATGAACTCTAGCGTTTTCTGCGTATTATCATGCTCTGGTCAGCCCCATAATCAGTATAGCATATATATTGAAGATGGTAAAGAAGAAATGATAAATTTATTGAACCCGGAGAAACACGGAAATGCACTTTAATAACCCCAAAAACGGGAAGGCCTGCAAAACCTTCCCGTTTTTTGTATCCAAATCTATCTTTATTCCCAGTGTCAAATAATCAGCGGGCCGGCGGCAATGCTTTCGGAGATCTCCGCCGACGTTTGACTCTCGGCCTGCGCCGATAAATCCCAGCCAGAATAAGCGCCGCCACCATCAGCAGCAAACAGCCTCCAAACCAAAGGGCATTCTGCCAGACCTGGTTTGTTCCTGCGTTTCCGGCAGCATTTTCAAAACCCGCTCCGCCCCGGTTGCCTCCAGGGCCATTCCCCCGATCACCAAAAGCTGCCGCTCCAGGGTCTTGTTGTCCGGCATCTTCGGGAGGAGTCGCCATCTCCGTGGGGTCAAAGTTTCCCGGCTGCTGTCCCGCCCCATAGGTTTCGGTGCTGTCCCCGCTCCCGGCGGCATCTGAGTCAGATGCCGGTTCGGAGGTATCTTCCGCCGGCGTTTCGGCATCGGAAGGAGGTTCGTCCCCCGGTGCCGCATCCGGAGCCATTTCTGCCGCCACCGGCTCAGTCTCTAAAAAGGCCGTTGGCGCAACCCTCTCCGTCGGAATCTCACCGGTTTCCGGCTGTTTGCCGCCCCGGTTTTCGCCACCTCCGCCGCCGTTCATCGTCCCCATAACCGAAAGGTCGATGAACGAGGCGTCAATCAATCCGCTGGAATCGGCCCTTTGTCCCTCATCGGTAGAGGGGATGGTCCCGTCCAGCTGACCCTCTACACTTTCTGCCCGCAGCAGAATGGTATCGTAGAGCATATCGGCTGCTTCCAAATATTCTTCGTAGCTGTACAGTGCAGTGGGATCGGAAGCGACCCAATCGTCAATCTGTTCGCGAATCCGCCGGTATGCGGTCTCCAACTGTCCGCCTTCTACATACTCTTCCACCAATTGCCGGTAATAAGCATGATACTGTTCCAGATAGGTCTCATTTTCCAAGAGGCCATCGAAAAAGTCGGTGCCGGAGAAGGGGGTATCAATCGGGTCGTTGACGACGCCTTCCGCCCCATTGGCTCCCATCCCCATGCCGCCAAAAGCAAGGTTATAGTCCCATGGGATGAGGTTTAACTGCCCATTTTCTTCATACAGGTAGTAGTTATGGGCCATGTTGCCGCTGAGGCTGTCGTCGTTAACCACAAAGGAATGGACCGCCATATATTTGAGGAGGTTATCGACATCCAGATAGCTCTCCAAATCTTCCCCTTCACTGACTTTCTGAAGGGCAGTAACCACCCGCTTATGATCTGCGTCGGTGGTGTCGGTCACCTCTCCCTCCCAGATGGTCTCATAACTATCCGGGTCATCGTCAATATAGTTTAAGTCGGCGCCGCCTCCGTTCATCGAGCCGCCTCCGCCCATGCCCATGCCTTCCGGTTTGTACAAATCCCCGCTGGACACGCCGTAATTCCGCAGCAGGAAACTGTCCTCCACCGCTTCCAGGGCCAGATAGATTCCCCAGTATTCTCCGTTGACCGAAATCGCCGCGTAATTATACAGCGAGGCGTCCGCCCCCAGATACTGGAACATATCGTAGACCAGCGCCTCTTTCATATTGGTGGCGTCGGCGTAGTTGTTGTTTAACACCAGCTTATCCAGCCTCCAGCAGGTCTGCCCCTCCACATACTGGTCAAACTCCAGCTTGAAGCTGTACCGGTCGGTGTCCGGATCGTTGGCGATAGAGGAAAGGCTGGTGTTTCCCTTCGGACGGATGCCTACCCGGTAAAAGGTGGTTCCGTTGATGGTTACATCACATTCGTAGTATTCCTCGTTGATGGCGGTTTCCAGCATCTC
>CALXHB010000075.1 GCA_944387995.1 uncultured Clostridia bacterium
AAACCTTTCATTTTGTAAAGGGTAAACAGAGGCTAATTTTGAGAAGTTTTTTCGGATATTTTGTGAACACTTACCAGCTTTTCCGCAAAAAAACGCACGTTTTGCCGAAAACGCCCGTTTGGATTGCAAAACGTGCGTTTTTTTGCGGAAAAGCTGGTAAGTGTTCACAAAATATCCGAAAAAACTTCTCAAAATTAGCCTCTGTTTACCCTTTACAAAATGAAAGGTTTCCGGTAAAATAATACTAATATCAATGCGCTTACATAGTAACTGAAAGATCCCAATGCGGGAGGCGGATACCCGCCTCAAAATCCCTTTAAGTTGGTCCCGTGAGGCTGACAAGGCGGTTTGCTTTCTTATCCAGACTCTAACCCTGGGATAGGTGCGTAAAAGTAAACCAGACTGTCAGGAAACCCCCGGCAGTCTGGTTTTTTTGTGACGAAAGGAAGCAGTTATGGAAGGAAAGGCACTGATTATGGACGAAAAGGCGATGAGCAGGGCCATCAACCGAATCTCCTACGAGATCATCGAACGGGGTAAGGGCGCCGAAGACCTCTGCATCATCGGAATCGTTTCCCGCGGGGTGGAGTTGGCACAGCGGATTGCCGAAAAAATCCGGCAGATGGAACAACGGGAAATTCCCGTCGGGACCCTGGACATCACCCCCTATCGGGACGACGTCCCCCGCACCGGTTCCCCGCCCGTTCAGCCGGGTATTCCGTTCCCCTTAGATGGGAAACGGGTGGTGCTGGTGGACGACGTCATCTGCACCGGACGCAGCGTCCGGGCGGCGATGGACGGCATTCTCTCCATTGGAAGGCCAAAATGCATCATGCTTGCGGTGCTGATCGACCGCGGCCACCGGGAACTCCCGGTCCGGGCTGATTTCATCGGCAAAAACGTTCCCACCTCCCGAGATGAGGAGGTCTGTGTCTACGTCAAAGAACGGGACGGACAGGATTGCGTCGTTATCCGATGATGGGTAGACGGCTGCAGGTCCAGTAATCTATTTTATACAGAAAGGCAGAGCTTATGATACTAATCGAAGGCGGGCGGGTTATCAGCCCGAAAAACGGCATCGACGGACTCTACCATATCCTGGTCGACGGCGACCGGATTGTGAAAATCAGCGAAGATTTTATCACCGATCTTCCCGAAGGAACCGAGGTTATAGACGCTTCCGGCAAACTGGTGTTGCCGGGCTTTGTGGATATGCATGTCCACCTCAGAGACCCCGGACAGACCCACAAGGAGGACATCTACACCGGTTGTGCGGCAGCGGCCGCGGGCGGGGTCACCTCGGTGGCCTGTATGCCGAACACCTCTCCCCCGGTAGACTGCCCGGAAGTGCTCCACTATATCCTCGAAAAGGCCAAAACCGCCAAGGCAAGGGTCTACCCCGTCGCCTGCGTCACCAAAGGGATGCAGGGGGAAACGGTCACCGATATGGCGGCTCTGAAAGCGGCCGGGGCGGTGGCGTTCTCAGACGACGGCCACCCGGTCCGGAACGCCCGGGTGATGATGGAAGGGATGCAGCACGCCGAGCGAATCGGCCGGATGGTCCTCTCCCACTGCGAAGACATGGACCTGATTAACGGCGGCATCATCCACAAAGGTGACGTCTCCCGCACCCTCGGAGTTCCCGGCATGGACCGAGCCAGCGAGGACTCGATTACCGCCCGGGAGATCTGCCTGGCCGATTCGGCTGGGGTACCGGTTCACATCTGCCATGTCTCCACCAAAGGTTCGATTGACCTCATCCGCCACGCCAAAAAACGGGGTATCCGGGTGACCTGTGAGACCGCTCCCCACTACTTTATCCTGGACCACGAAAAGCTGCTGAGCCGGGATGCCGACTATCGGATGAATCCGCCCCTTCGGGAACAGAAGGACATCCGGGCGGTACTGGGCGGCCTGGCGGACGGAACCATCGACTGCATCATCACCGACCACGCTCCCCACACGGCGGAGGAAAAAGCCGATTTCCTCCACGCGCCCAACGGGGTGGTTGGATTGGAAACCAGCTTTGCCGCCTGCTACACCTACCTGGTGAAGACCGGGGTTATATCCCTGAGACGGCTGGTGGAGCTGATGAGCGAAAACCCGGCGACTCTGCTGGGAATTCCGGGCGGTTCGCTGGAAGAAGGCGGCCCGGCGGATATCGCCATCGCCGACCCCAACCGGAAATGGACGGTGGACCCCCAGAAGCTCCACTCCAAGTCCAAAAACACCGTGTTTAAGGGGATGACCCTCCAAGGGAAGGTTACCACCACCCTTTGCCGGGGTGAAATTGTATACCAAGACGAAATAGACGGATAAATCGCTTTTGACCATAAGGAGGAAACACACATGTCTTTTGATCGATTGATTGAACGCATCCTTGAAACCAAAAACCCCACTGTCGCTGGGCTGGACCCGAACTTTTCCTACGTTCCGGAATTCATCCGGGAAAAATACGCCTCCATCTCGGACCCGTTGGAAGCGGCGTCCAAAGCAGTGCTGGAGTTTAACTGCGGACTGATCGACGCCCTGTGCGACATCGTCCCCGCCGTCAAACCCCAGGCCGCTTACTACGAAACCTACGGCTGGTATGGGATGAAGACCTTTGCGGAGACCATCTCCTACGCCCAGGGAAAAGGCATGTACGTTATCGCCGACGGCAAACGCAATGACATCGGTTCCACCATGGAAGCCTACGCCACCGCTTTTCTCGGGGAAACCGAACTGTACGGCAAGAAGGTTGCTCCCTTCGGTGCCGACGCGCTGACGGTCAACGGCTACCTCGGCACCGACGGCATTAAGCCGCTGCTGGGGCCCTGCAAAGAGTTCGACAAGGGAATCTTCGTCCTGGTAAAGACCAGCAACCCCTCTTCCGGCGAGCTCCAGGACCGCAAGCTGTACAACAAAAAAGGCTACCCCTCCGGCAACGTCTATGAGGTCATGGGCGAGATGTGCGAAAACTGGGGCAAAGAGGCCGGCGAATCCAAGTACGGCTACTCTTCGGTCGGCGCGGTCGTTGGGGCTACCTATCCGGAACAGCTCGCCGAACTCCGCCAGAAACTCCCCCACACCTTCTTCCTGGTTCCCGGCTACGGCGCCCAGGGCGGCGGCGGAAAGGGCGTATCCGGCGCGTTTGATAAAAACGGCCTCGGCGCCATTGTCAACGCCTCCCGCAGCATCATCTGCGCCTACAAAAAGGAAGGCTGCGACGAAAAGGATTTCGCCGGTGCCGCCAGAAGAGAAGCTCTGCGGATGAAGGAAGATATCTGTTCTTTCATCAACCTGAAGTAATCAAGTAAGTGACCGCTGCGCGGCAAATAACCTTTGGGTTATACAGCTGTGAAAAGTTTTCAGTTATGAGAAAGGAGCTCTTGGGAAAGGGCTCCGCCCTCTCCACTTCTGCAAGCCCTTTAAAAAGGGCTTGACCCTAAACGCTTGATTTTGCAGGAAATATACAAATGTACCTCTATTGAAAAATAGACAGTACTGGGGCGGGTGCTCACACCCTGTCGTTCAGAAAAATTTCACCAGCCTTTTGAAAGGCTAAACCCACGCGTCTTCCTGAGGAAAGGATAAGAAAAATGCCATTAAGACAAGATATTCACAAGGTCATGGTTATCGGCTCTGGCCCTATCGTCATCGGCCAGGCGGCTGAATTCGACTATGCGGGCACCCAGGCCTGCCGCGCCCTGAAAGAAGAAGGGCTGGAGGTCGTGCTCCTCAACTCTAACCCCGCTACCATCATGACCGATAAGGCGATGGCGGACAAGATCTACATCGAACCGTTGACGCTGGACGTCTGCAAACGGATTATCGAGATCGAAAAACCCGACTCTCTCCTTTCCACCCTCGGCGGTCAGACAGGCCTTACCCTGTCGATGGAGCTGGCGAAGTGCGGTTTCCTCGAAGAACACGGGGTTAAGCTGCTGGGCGCTAACCCTGAAACCATTGACAAGGCGGAGGACCGGCAGGAATTCAAGGACACGATGGAAGCCATCGGTCAGCCGGTCGTCCCCAGCAAGGTGGTTACCACCGTGGAAGACGCGGTGGATTTTGCCAAGGAGATTCACTACCCCGTCATTATCCGGCCGGCCTTTACCCTGGGCGGCACCGGCGGCGGCATCGCCGACGACGAGGCACAGCTCCGCGACATCGCCACCAACGGCATCCGCCTCTCCCCCATCGGTCAGATTCTGGTGGAAAAGTGCATCTCCGGCTGGAAGGAGATCGAGTTCGAAGTTATCCGCGACGCCAAGGACAACGTCATCACCGTCTGCTCGATGGAGAACTTTGACCCGGTCGGCATCCACACCGGCGACTCGATTGTCGTTGCCCCGGCGGTGACCCTGGCCGATAAAGAGTACCAGATGCTCCGGTCGGCGGCCATCAACATCATCTCGGAACTGAAGGTCGAAGGGGGCTGCAACTGCCAGTTTGCCCTCCATCCCGAGTCGATGCGCTATGCTGTCATCGAGGTCAACCCCCGTGTTTCCCGCTCCTCTGCCCTTGCCTCCAAGGCGACCGGCTACCCCATCGCCAAGGTTGCAGCCAAAATCGCCATCGGCTATACGATGGATGAGATTGTCAACGCCGTCACCGGCACCACCTACGCCTGCTTCGAGCCGGCCCTGGACTACCTGGTCGTCAAGTTCCCGAAATGGCCCTTTGATAAATTTGTCTACGCCAAACGGACCCTCGGCACCCAGATGAAGGCCACCGGCGAGGTTATGGCCATCGGCGCCACCTTCGAAGAAGGGATTATGAAGGCAGTCAGAGGCATCGAGCTGGGAATGGACACCCTCTCCCTGGATGAGTTCGTCCGGATGACCGACGAAGAGGTGGAAAACCAGATCCATCAGCAGGACGACCGTCGGCTGTACGCGGTCTATGAGGCCCTCAAACGGGGCACCTCTGTCCAGCATATCCACGAGGTCACGATGATCGACGAGTGGTTCCTTTATAAGCTCTTAAACCTCGTCCAGATGGACCGGGAGCTGAAAGAGGGAGAGCTGACCCTCGAGAAATACATGAAGGCCAAGAAGATGGGGTATCTGGATTCCACCATCTCCCGTTTCTCCGGCCAGGACCTTCCCGCTGTCCGGTACGCCGGATATAAGATGGTTGATACCTGCGCTGCCGAGTTTAAGGCGAAGACCCCTTACTTCTACTCCTCCTACGACGACGAGAACGAGGCGGAAGAGTTTATCCGGGAGCAGGACTCCGGCCGCAAAAAGGTCATTGTCTTCGGTTCCGGCCCCATCCGCATCGGCCAGGGTATCGAGTTCGACTACTGCTCGGTCCACTGCGTCTGGGAGCTGAGAAAACTGGGGTATGAGACCATCATCGCCAACAACAACCCCGAAACCGTATCCACCGACTTCGACACCGGCGACCGGCTGTACTTCGACCCCCTCTGCCCCGAAGACGTCCGCAACCTGATCGAAACCGAAAAGCCTTACGGCGTTGTTGTCCAGTTCGGCGGCCAGACTGCCATCAAGCTGACCAAATACCTGGACAAGCTGGGGGTTAAAATCCTCGGCACCTCGGCCGACGCCATCGACGAGGCGGAGGACCGGGAACGGTTTGACGAGCTGCTGGAACGCTGCGGCATTCCCCGCGCAGCCGGCCACACCGTCTTTACCACCGAAGAAGCCCTCCGGGTCGGCAACGAACTGGGTTACCCGGTGCTGCTGCGACCTTCCTACGTCCTCGGCGGTCAGAACATGATTATCGCCTACAACGACGACGACGTCAAGGAATATATGGCCATCATCACCGCCCATGGGATTGAAAACCCGGTGCTGATCGATAAGTACCTGCAGGGTATCGAAGTCGAGGTCGACGCCATCTCCGACGGCGAGGACTTCCTGATTCCCGGTATCATGCAGCACATTGAACGGGCTGGTGTCCATTCGGGCGACTCGATCTCGGTCTATCCGGCCCAGACCCTCTCCCGCCATATCCGCCAGACGATCATCGAATACACCGCCCGGTTTGCCCGGGAGCTGAAGGTCAAAGGGATGATCAACGTCCAGTACGTGGTCTACAATCACGAGGTCTATGTCATCGAGGTCAACCCCCGTTCCTCCCGTACCGTCCCCTATATCTCCAAGGTCACCGGCGTGCCGATGGTCCAGCTGGCCACCGATATCGCCATGGGCGCCAAGCTCATCGATCTGGGCTATGGAACCGGGCTGTACAAAGAGGCCGGATATGTGGCGGTTAAGGTACCGGTCTTCAGCTTTGCGAAGCTGAATAACGTCGACACGATGATGGGGCCGGAGATGAAGTCCACCGGCGAAGTTCTCGGCATCGCCCACGACTTTAAGGACGCCCTCATCAAGGGCCTGATCGCCTCCGGCAACGAGCTGAAACGGTCGGGCGGCGTACTGATCTCGGTCCGCAACGCCGATAAGGAAGAGGTGCTGGATGTGGCCGATAAGTTCGCTTCCCTCGGCTTTGACATTTACGCCACCGCCGGGACCGCGGCTAAGCTCAACCGCAATATGATCCCCACCAGCGTCGTCAAGAAGATCGGCGAGGACCCGGACAACAACGTCCTGA